>JBEBWI010000006.1:0-47111 GCA_040392345.1 Leucobacter soli
CTCTTCAGCCGTCGGGACGGATCCGCCCGTGCGGACTAGCTGGACGCACGCATAAAAGTACTAACTCAGGTGCGAAGGATCGTGCGAGTGCGCGTATCTCGATGTAGTTGTTCGCGGTTGACGCGCTTGAGATCGTTGATTTTCCTGGTCTGAACGCCGATTCGTGACTCTGCGCGCGAGGTAGTCGAGTGCAGTTCAAGTCCCCCTCGCGCACGAGCGGAAAACGATCGAATCAATGATTCGGTCGCTTTCTTCGTTCGTCCACTCTGTTTGCCGGAGCACGAACCATCAAGGCGGCGTCGAAAAGGTTGCACCGCGCAGGCACTAGAGTCCACGCTAGAGGCGAGTTGAGTCAGCGCCACAGTTGACCGGTCGATTCGCTCGAGGACCGGCCCGGGAGCTCTCCATCGGCGGGTTGGCCTCCACGCGCACCGGGTTCCAGCCTCAACACCGCGAACTACTCGTCGTTGGGAGAACTTGCCACAGAACTCGCCCACACTGCGCTGCTCGACTCGTTGCCGATTGCGGCCGTCGCGGCATAGCGCTCGGCGAGAAGGGCGAACGCATCCACAAGTTCCGGCGGTTCGACCACTTCCATGGGCACCTCGAAGCGCCCGAAGGATGCGGCGAGCGCTCCCCACGACCAGGACCCGGCCTCGAGGATGCATCGGTCTTGCCCGAGGGGGCGCACCTTGCCGTCGCCGATGAACGGCAAGACATCGCCGACCGGCAGGTCCAGGATCACTGTGCCACGGCATGACCACTCGTTCACATCGGAACCTTTGAAACGAGCGGACACGAATTCATGCACGTCCCCGCCGGGTACCTCACGGGGGGTGAAGCGCGGTCCAGTCGAGATGCGAGGAACGATGCGCTCAACGCTAAACAGACGCCAATCCTCGCTGTCGAGGTCCCAAGCGACCAGATACCAGCGTCCCTGAGCGGCGACGATGTGGTGTGGCTCGACACGACGCGGAGCCAGCAGCGACGGTTCTTCGGAGGTGCCGACGCGGGCCGCGTAGTCGAAGCGGAGCACCTCGCGAGCCCGGCTGGTGTCCGCGAGTGAGATGAGAACCTCCATGGAAGCATCGGTCGGGGCCGCGTCGCCGGGGCGCTGCGCTATTGCGATGACTTCCAGCGCATCCAGGCGATGACGCAACCTGGATGGCATCACTTGGCGGATGGTCGCAAGAGCCCTCACCGCCGCCTCCTCGATGCCCGCTCCGGCAACCGATGCAGTCTGTAACGCGACAGCGAGGGCGACGGTCTGATCGTCGTCGAACAGCAAAGGGGGCAGTTCGCTTCCGGCCTGCAAGCGGTAGCCGCCGTCGGGCCCCATGGTGGCGTGGATGCTGTACCCCATGTCGCGCAGTCGGTCGATGTCGCGGCGCACGGTGCGGTCGCTGATGCCCAGCCGCTCGGCGAGCAGCGACCCGGGCCAGTCGCGTCGTGTCTGCAGCAAAGACAGCAGGTTGAGGAGTCGTGTGGTGGTCGACATTCCCCAAGAATAGTTCCGATCTAGGACGAAACCTGACCTACTTGCCTGCGACGCTTGAACTCACGGCCAGATGGCGGCCGACGTTCTACTCAAGGAGCAGCAAGACATGACGATCCAGATGACCACCCACCTCAACTTCCGGGGCGACGCGCGCTCGGCGCTCGACTTCTACCAGTCGGTGTTCGGCGGCCACCTCGTGGCCAACACCTACGCCGACTTCGGGATGCCGGCGGATGCGCCCGGCTCCGACAAGATTGTGTTCGGTCTCATTGCCGCCGAGAACGGCTTCCGCGTGATGGGGTACGACATTCCCGGCGAGACCGGCGGATCGATCGCGGGTGGCGGCTCGACCCGCCGAGAAAACAACACCACGATCACTGACCAGGCGCTCTTCGTCTCGATCGGCGCCGACACCCTCGACAAGATCCAGGGCTACTGGGACGCCCTCTCGGTCGACGCACAGATCGTGGAACCGCTGGCGTCGTCGGCCTGGAGCGCCGGCTTCGGCATGCTCACCGACCGCTTCGGCGTCACCTGGAGCTTCACCGTCACCCCCGCCTGACGTTCCTCAGCGGCGGCGCGGCCCACGCCCGCTCCGCCGCCTAACGGATGCCGACAATGAGCGACCCTTCCATGCCTAATCAGCTGACCGTTGCCAACGCTGCTGAGTGGCGCGCATGGCTGGACGAGAACGAGGAGACGAACAACGGAGTGTGGGTGACCCTCGCCAAGAAGGGCACCCGCACTCCGACGTCGCTGACCTACGCACAAGCGCTCGACGAGGCGCTATGCAGTGGATGGATCGACAGTCGCAAGAACGCCATCAACGAGACCACCTACCGTCAGCACTTCACCCCGCGACGCGCTCGCTCCATATGGTCGAAGCGCAACGTCGAGTGCAGTCCAAGTCCCCCTCCGTTTAGTTCATTCGCGAGGAAGGCGTGAACCACCAAGTTCAGTCTCGTAGAGCGAGTTCAACACCTCAGACATCAGTCATCCTACGAGTCACCTCTGAACCCCATGGACGCGACCACGTCGCATCCAGCGCGCCGATCTGTGTAGCGAATCGCTCAATACTCCTTGTGATGTGTTCCGTCTTCAGAGCTCGAAGACACATCCAACCGCGAAGTCATCGACCTGAGTGGCAGCGGGGGCGAAGCGCCTGAGCAGCGCGGTGTGCAGCGCATGGTGCGCAGGGCCAAGTCCGCCGTCGTGGAAGGGAACGGCGCGCGGCGGCTGTACCTGTCGTACGAACTCGATCGCCTCCGACAGCTTCATCCACGGCGCCCCGAGTGGGGTCAGGAGTACCTGCACCGGGTGCGGCGGCGGGACGAACGAATCGCCGGGCGTGTACAGGCGGTCCCCGAACGTCAGAGAGAAGTGCGGGGGCAGGGGGAAATCAGGGTGGATGACGGCATGCGGAGTGCGATGTGCGGTCACTTCGATTCCCGCAATCTGGATGCTGCCTTCTTCGAGCTCAGAGAAGTCGTCGATCCCCGCATTCCGTACAAGGTCCTCGGCTCCCGGGCTGCCGATCACTGGTACTTTCCGGCCATCGACCGCCTGCGCAAGCTTGGCCGTGTCGACGTGATCGGGATGCGCGTGCGTCACCACGACCGCGTCGAAGGGAGGCAGAGCGGACAGATCTCCGGCAAGGTCGCCCGGGTCCAGCAGGAGGCGCCCACCCCCGGCGCCCTCCAATAGTGCGCACGCATGCCCGAGCTTGGTCAGTCGGACGACCTCCCCGCTCATCGCTGATCCCCTTCGGCCAGTTTCTCGTCCAGCCATGACAGGGCGCGCTCAGCGATCCTCTCCGAGCCGCGCTCTATCGGGGCCAAGTGCCCGTGACCGGGAAGACCCCAGTCGCGTCCGAGCAGTATGTAGTCCCCCGCTGTCAGCGCCGCAAGCGCCTCGGTTTCCTCCTGCGAGCACATGCCGTCTTGCTCGGCCGCGACTACCGCGACCGCAACCGAGCGCACGGCCTCGACGTCATGAATTCGGAGATAGTCTCCGATGCGCGCACCCAACTCGTTGTACACCCGGGGGCTGAGCTGCACACGCGAAGCGAAGTACTGGTCGAAGTCGACGTCGGGGAACTGCGCTCCCGACGCGAACATCGTCGCTAAGCGCTCTCGAGCGGTGAACATGAGCCGCCCCTCGTCCGCGGTGGGCGCATGCGTATGCACGTTGCCGGGAGGCCCCGGGTTTACCGCAACGATCGCCGACACCGACTTCGGGGAGAGCTCGGCGGTCTTGACGGCCAGGGTTCCACCGATGCTGTGTCCGACCAGCACGCTCGCACCCCGTTGCGCGAGGAGCTCTCTCAGAGCCTCGACAGATGGCTCATTGCCGCGCGAGCCGAGGTCGGGGTCGTAGGAGGATCGACCGGTTCCGGGCCAATCCACCACCAACGCTTCCCAACCAGCGCGCGCGAACTGCTGCACCCAACCTTCGCGGCCGTCCGGGGTGCCAGTCCAGAAGGCGCCGGTCTGCCCGCCGCCGTGTACGAAGACCGCGCGGCCTCGCGGTTCCCCTTCGGCGACCCATCGCTCCACGTACATTCCCGGCCAGTCTCCCGTGACGAAGAAAGACCGCACGTCGAATCCGTTCATCTCCTCACCCCTTCCACTCGATATTGCTCGTTCGTCGGTGCTCTTCCAGCTGTTCGCACCAGTAAATCCAGTCGCGATGGATCTGCCCCGCGATCGTGGCCGACGTAGCTTTGGCTTCGCCCTCACTCAAATAGGTGGTAACTCCGAGATGCACGGCGCTGGCTTGCGCCTTCGCGTTAACCTCGGCGTACACGGCCCGGAACACAGCCTCCGGCAGCGCGCCGCCCACCGTGGTCGCACCGTGTCCGCGCATGAGAGCCACCGCACTGTCGCCCAAGGCTGCGGCGAGCGCGCGTCCCTTCGCGGCATCCCTCACCAACAGATCACTGTTGTCGCCGGCCACAGAGCGCGCATCGTAGACCGGCGCGAACGGATGCAGAAAGCCGGCCATATGCAAGACCGGGCGGAGCCGCCGACTCGACACGCTGAAGGGCACGAGGGTCTCGGAGTGGCTGTGCACGACAGCCTGGACCTCGGGACGGGCCCGGTACACTTCCGCGTGGAGGAAGCGTTCAAGATAGCTCGGGCGCGGGTCTTCGGTGACGCCGTCCAGGTCGAAGACCTGCACATCGTCCTCTTGCACGAGCGCGGGTGCCAGGCTGCGCGCGAGGAGGAACTGGTGCGGGTTCTCGGCGCGGCGCACGCTGACGTGACCGAACCCGTCGAGGATCCCCCGGTTCACGAGTACATGATTGGCGGTGACCAGCTGGCTGACGAGTTCCGCCTCCGGCACGCTCATCTGCCCACCACCCAGGTGCCGCCCAATGCAAACTCGACATCGACCTCGCCACCGCGCTCGAACCTGACGCTCGCTTCCGCT
This sequence comes from Leucobacter soli, assembly GCA_040392345.1. Classification (GTDB taxonomy): domain Bacteria; phylum Actinomycetota; class Actinomycetes; order Actinomycetales; family Microbacteriaceae; genus Leucobacter; species Leucobacter soli_B. The sequence goes on from JBEBWI010000006.1 coordinate 4,931, forward strand.
CGTATGATCAGGGTCGTCTCACGTACGCGAATGATGTACTCCGTCGACTCCCCCAGGAACTGCACGGAAAGCACGGTGCCGCGTGCGTGGCCAGTGGACGACTCGCGCGGCGGAAGGAGGCCGATGCCCTCCGGACGCACGCAGAGGGTCACTTCCTCGTCGAGCGAGCGACGCTGGGCGCTACGCGCTCTCACAGGCACTCCCACGCCCGCATCGACGGTCAGCTCCACCCCGTCCTCACCGTTCTCAGAGACGGCGAGGACCTTCGCGGTGAGAAAGTTCATTCGCCCAATGAAACCGGCCACGAATGCATTCGCGGGATGCTCGTAGATTGCTCGCGGGCTGTCGACCTGCTGGATGACGCCTGCGTTCATAACGGCGATCCGAGTCGACATGGCCAAAGCCTCGGTCTGGTCGTGGGTGACATAGACAGCGGTGAACCCGGATCGGGCCTGCAGGCGCTTGAGTTCGACGCGCATGCTGTCTCGGAGCTTGGCGTCGAGGTTCGATAGCGGCTCGTCCAGAAGCATAACCTGAGGGTGCGCGACCATCGCCCGGGCGAGCGCGAGCCGCTGCTGCTGCCCGCCGGAGAGCTGTGTCGCTCCGCGGAGGGCGAACGGGGTGAGCTCAACGACTTCCAGAGCTTCCTCCACCGCTTCGCGGATCGCGCGTTCGGATCGGCGTCTGCCCCGAGGCTCCACCCGCAGCGGGAAGGCGGCGTTCTCGAAAACCGACATATGCGGCCAAATGGCGTAGGACTGGAACACCATGCCGATCCGGCGCCTATCGCTGGGCAGGTTGATGCGCGACCGAGAGCTATAGACGACCTGTCCGGCAAGTTCGATCTCACCGGAGTCTGGCTTCTCTAGCCCCGCGATCGACCTCAGAGTCGTCGTCTTCCCGCAGCCCGAGGGCCCAAGCAGGGTGAAGAACTCTCCGTATTCAATGGCGAGCGAGACATCGTCGACCGCGCGAGGGTGGGCGTCTCCGTGATCGGACGTGTAAGTCTTGACGAGATGGTCAACTGCGATCGCGGTGCCGCGCTGTTCATCGTCACCGGCGCGGGATGCCGACCGGACTGGGGACTGTGTAGATGACACGTCGTGTCCTTCCTGAGAGAGTTGGTTTCGTCGACCCCGTACACGGGGGAGGCCGGCGCTCACAACGCACCGCCTCGGTTGCGCGTGAGCCTCAGATATAGCAGGGCGAGAGGTGTCACGGCCAAGAGCATGAGCACCGTGATCATGGCGGCCTGCCCCTGTAATCCCCCCGACCACAGCGTCCACACCGCGACGGCCAGCGTCATGTTCGCGGGGGAGAAAAGGATCAAGGGGACGGTGAGCTCACGAAAGGTGAGGATCGCGATCCACAACCATCCGTTGGTGAGGGTGGGACGAAGTAGCGGAACGAGCACACGACGCAGCGTCGTGAATGTTCCCGCGCCCGACACCGCCGCCGCTTCCTCCAACTCCGGATGTATCTGAATCAGTCCGCTATTGGTCATGCGGGTGCCGAAGCTCACCATCACCAGGGACATTACGATCGCCAGCAACGTAACGGAGCCGTAGAGACGCAGTTGTTGCGGCACCACGAACAATGCCAGGAGAAGGGCGCCGACGCCGAGGATAAGGGTCGGCACGGCGTGCGGGATGAAGGCGACGTAGTCGTAGACGGCACGGAAACGGTACTTCGAGCGGATGACGACCCAGGAGAGGATCGCACTGTACAGCATCGCCAAAGTGGGCACGGCGATCACCACAATGGCGGTGTTCAGCGCCGCATCCAGCATGAGCTTCCAGGGCAGGCCTGTGAGGTTGGCGAGGCTGATCGATGCTAGGGCCTCGGGCGAGGGAGGCTGAAGGTAGGGTAGCAGCGCGGTCCACATCACCGCCACCAGCGGCATGACCTTCGACACCAGGAAATACAAGCCGAGAAAGCCCCAGGCCGCCCATACCCACCGGCCCAAACCCACGGTCGTCGGCTTGTAGTTCTTTCCCGTCACCACCCGGTAGCGGTTTCCGCGCTTGAGCACCCGCGAGTAGGCCCAGCTGAGCAGGATTCCGGCAAGGATCATGAACGTACTGAAGGCAGCCACCAGACCATACTTCGGCATCCCAGCCTGGGGGTTTACGTTGAAGTACAGGAAGGTGCTGAAGGTGAACTCACGCGCCGACAGGCCGATGATCGCGGGAACGTCGAACGCGCCGAACGCGATGATGGCCACGTAGAGGGTCGCCGCGAGGATGCTCGGCCACGCCAGCGGAAGGGTCACCCGGCGCAGCTGCCCCAAGAAGGTAGCGCCTGAGGCTCGTGCGGCGTCCTCGAGGGCGACATCCATCGTCCGGAAGGTTGTGCAGGTCATCGCGAAGACCACCGAGGCTAGGCTGAGGCCTTGCACGAACCCCATCGCAGGCATAGAGACGATGTTGAACGGCGCTCCCGACAGAGCGAACGCGTCGACGAGGATCTGGTTGATGATCCCCGACTTCGGGTGGAACATGAACAACCACCCCATCGCGGTGAAAAACCCGGGGATCAGCACACCGATGACGAACACGCCGTACACCACCGATTTGCCCGGCAGGTCCGTCCTCTCAACGATCCAGGCCGCGGGCACTCCCACGACGAGCGATGTCGCGGTGGCCACTATGACGTAGACGAGCGTGTTGCCGAGCGCGTTCAGCGCGGACGTACTGCGGAACAGGTCGACGAAGTTGTCCAAAGTGAACGGGCCCGACAGCCCCGAGGTGCTGAACGCCATGACGACGACGACGCCGAGCAGAGACAGCAGCAGCATCGCGATGGCCGAGGCGAGGACAAGAAGGATCGCGGGGCCGAAGCTGCGCTTTCCGGGACGAGGCGGAGAGACGATCTGGATGCCGCCGGTACGGTCGGGCAACCTCGGGGTCGGATCTTGCAGCAAGGTCATCGGGGGTCCTCTCTATCGAGGGCGGAGACGGTTGGGGCGATCACAGGTCGAGCACCAGATCGGGGCTTTTAGACCTGCTCACGCAGATGAACATCGTGTCGTTCGCGGCCTTCTCCGCATCAGAGAGGATGTCGTCGCGGTGATCCGGGATGCCGCCCAGTACCCTGGTCTCGCACGATCCGCAATAGCCCTCCTCGCAGGAGAACGGCACGCTCGGCACGGTATCGCGCACGACATCGAGCACCGTACGGTCGGTTGGAACGGAGAGCTGAGCTCCGGAGTGCGCCAGGGTCACGGTGAACGGCGCATCGCCGGCGGAGCCCTCCGGTGCTACCGGCAAGCTCGCCGCCGCCCCGAATCTCTCCATGTGGAAACGGCGCGGCGGATCGGCACGCGCGCAGGCCTCTTCCACCGCCTGCATCAGCCGCTCTGGCCCGCAACAGTAGACGGAGGCGTCGGCGGCTGTCTCGGCGATGAGCGAGTCCACGTCGACGACGTCACCTTCCTCGCGTACGTGGATGGCGACAGAGTCAGGCCGGAGCGAGATGATGTCCTCTACGAAGGCCATCCGTTCCCGCTCCCGCCCAATGTAGTGGAAGCTCCACGGCTCGGCCTCATGGACCACGCTTTGCGCCATCGACAGGAGCGGGGTCACCCCGATTCCACCCGCGATGAACATGTACGCGGGGGCGGACTCGAGCGCGAAGTGGTTGCGCATGGCGCGCACCCGCATCACCCGCCCCACCATCCCGTGATCGTGAAGTTCTGCCGATCCTCCTCGACCATCCTTATTACGGAGCACCGCAATCGTGTATGAGGTACGGTCGGACGGATCCCCGCAAAGGGAGTACTGTCGGAGCAACCCGCTGGGCAGCTCCAGATCGAGATGGGCTCCGGGCTCCCACGGCGCCAGCTCCTCCCGGTCGGGTGCCTGCAGACACAGGGAGATCACATCCTTGGCCTCGAGGGTAACTCGTGTCACAACGAGCTCGCGGACGGTGTCAGTTAGAGCCGGTGCGTCTGTCTGTACATCAAGGCTCGTGGTCATGCTCTTGCTTTCTTCTCGGTAGCCACGGCGGGGCGGGCCAATGACGCTATTCGGTGCCGGACAGAATCGCGACCTGCTGTTCGAGGTATGCCGGCTTAGGGAACGTCCCGGACTTCAGCAGATCGTCGAGTCCCCAGCTGGAGAACTCCATTCCCTGATCCTCATACTCGGCGACGATGTCGGCCATATGCGATCCCTCGACGTGGATCGAGTCACTGGCGTAGATGTCCCAGAGGATGTCCTGTGCCTCACGGCTCATCATGTAGTTGATCCACAGTTGCGCGGCAGCGGGGTGCGAGGAGTTCACCGGCACGCCCAGCGAAATGTATGTCAGCATCGTCGCGTCGGCGGGCACCGTGTATCGCAGATCGCCACCCGAGCGCTCGTTACGCAGCGCAGCGGTATGGTCGCAGTCGAACGCCAACGCGTCGAACTCGCCGGTGAGCAGCCGATCCTGCTGGGTGCAGATGATCAGGCCAGAGATCTGCCCGCTGAAGGTGCGCAGATACTCGAGCACCTCCTCCTCACCGTTCTCCGCAGCGAAGTAATGGAAGTTCGAGGCGTAGGGAGTGCTCGCCACGCGTCCTTTCCACTCCGGCTCGAGCAGTTCCGCCATGGTCTCGGGAGGAGTATCCACCGCCTGAGCATTGTAAGTAATCACGGGGAGATTGGTCACGATCGCCACTCCGGCTCCGTCTCCGCCAATCGCCTCCTCGGGCACTTCCTCGGCCCAGGCCCGCCAGTCGATCTCGCGGAAGACCGGGGTCCCGGTCGCGAGAAGGCCCGCGAACTGCGGGGCGTATCCCAGATAGATATCGGATGTCGCCGGTTGGCCGGCGGCGACCTCCTGCGCGAGTGATGCGGCCATCTGCGTCGACGGAGGACCCGGGGTGTAGGTGACGGGGAAGTCCGGGAGGTCGTAGTACTCCCGAAACCCCTCCGTCAGCGGTCCGGCCGCGGGCGTGCCACCGAGGATGCCTTCTCCCCAGGTGATGTTGAGCTGCCCCTCGGCCTTAGCCTGCTCGATCAGGGCGTCGAGCCCGGCCGCCTCACCGCCGTCGGCGGAGGGGGCGGCCTCGGGCACGGCCGGGCCGCAGCCGGTCAGAACGAGGCCGAGGGTAGCGGCGGCCACGGCAGCGGCCGCGATGCGGTTTTTGAGTGAGAACGTCATCGGTATCACTTTCTGTTGGTGTTGTTGTTGGTGTTGGGGCCGGCGGACAGGCCGGAGGCACTACACGCCCACGGTTGTCCTCGACAAGTCGAACACATCGCTCGTCCAGCAAACGATGGATAAGGGTGCCTAGCGCCACTCGAAGACGACGGGCTCTCCTCGCTCAAAGGCGTTCAAGATGCGCCACCACATGCGTCTGACCTGAACGACCCCCTTGTCCGACTCACCGAGCCGCTCGTTGTCGCGGTCGGCGAGTCGGCCCATTCCCACCTGACCCACGTTGTCCTCGATGTTGACGAGGTCCGGGTGGTCAATGTAGTCGGTGATGTGGGCCTTGCCCTGGATGATGAGCTCCGCAGCCTCGTCGGTGGAGATGTAAGCGGCCCTCAGGTCATCCTGCTCCGCCTTGCGGCGCTGGAATGCCTCCACGCCCTCGGGGGTAAGGTAATGCGCCATGATCCCGAAGCTCAGGTGCTCTTCGTCGTCGATCGGCACACGCCAGGCAAACTGCTCGATGAGGCCATTGCGCCCCGCTACGACTAGATGCAGCGCGTTGGGCATAAGGAAGGTCGCCCGATACGGACTGTTCTCGTCGATCTCCCGGGTGTGGACGTAGGTCTCGGCACGATGCACAGTGATCGGGGTCTGGTGGGCGGCGGCGGGCGAGAAGCCGTCTTTCGTCCGATTCGGGTCGGCCGAAAGCCGATGAGTGTATGGAACGTGGGCGTGGTCGACACCGTTCTCGACGTTGGCGAAGAAGTTGCACCGGCGCAGGTAGGTGATGTTCTCCACCAGTCCTGCGGTGGTGAAGTCGTGCCCGTGCTCGCGGGAGAAGCCCACCAGGTCGGGGAACGGCGGCGCCTCACCCTCGCCGAGGAAGGCGAAGATGAGGCCGAACGCTTCGCGAGTCGGATAGGACGCGACTGACGTCTTGGACACCAGGGAGTCGCTCTCGCCCGGCGCCTCGAGGCATCGGCCGTCGGCCGCGAACTTCCAGCCGTGGAACATGCAGCGCAGGCCGTCATCCTCGACCGTGCCTACCGAGAGCACCGTCATCCGATGCGCGCACCGTGGCGCCAACACCTGCGCCATGCCGTCCCGCCCACGATACAGCGTGTACTGCTGCGACATCACCGTCAGCGGCTGCGCCGTTCCGAGGGGAAGATCTTCGGATCGCTTCACTGGTTGCCAGTAGGCACGCATCAGCCGGCCGGCGACGGTGCCCGGTGCGGTGTAGACCGGGTCCTTAACTTCCTCTTCGACCTCTTCGACGTCGAAGGCGAGCGGTGTCGTCATGAGTGTTCTCCTTTGAAACCTATAGCGAAGCATTTGTACTAATAGCGTACATGATGCCTCTATTCGTACATTTAACTCGACCGCACCTATCGTGTCAAGTCAGCCCCGAGTCCGTCAGGCACGCGTCAGAAAAGAAATGCATAATAAGTACGTCTAACGAAACGGATGATCACATGCGTACACCCCCCCAACCCAACCTTGATCTCGCACTCGACCCGCCCGAGCCGCAGCGGCGCTCCTCTGACGGAATGGCCGGCCTGGCAAAGGGCATCGCGATCCTGGAGGTCTTCGGTGCGGCACGCTCGGCGCTAAGCATCTCGGAGGTCTCTCGCCTCGCCGAGATCAGCAAACCTTCCGCCCGCCGGTGCTTGCTGACCCTAACCGAGTTGGGGTACCTGCAATTCGACGGCAAGCTGTTCACCCCTACGCGCCGCGTGATGCGGCTGGGGTACGCGTATGTCGACACCAATCCGCTCAATGCCATCGCACAGCCGTACCTCGACGCCCTCCGAGATCAATTGCACGAGTCGGTGGCGCTGACGATATGGGACGAGGGCGAGACGGTCGTCGTCGCACGTGCGGACGCCGACCGGCTCCTGGCCGTGGGCGGACCGGTCGGGCGCCGCATGCCCGGATACTGCACAGCGTCGGGACGCGTCTTCATGGCGGACATGGATGCTGCGCAGCTGTCCCAGGCCGTTGCCGGCCCCCTGCACGCTCACACCAGTCGCACCATCACCGATCCCGATCACGTGATCGCAGCCGTGAATGAGGTGCGCGAACAAGGGTATGCACTTGTCGACGGAGAGATCGAGATCGGTTTTCTCGTGCTGGCCGTCGCGCTCACCAACCCCAGCAACCGCACGATCGCCTCACTCACGGTGAACTCCACCAGTCAGCGCGTGAGCGAGGAGAAGGCACGCCGCGACTTCCTGCCGCTCCTACGGGAGACGGCGGCCCGGATCAGTCAACTGACCTGACTCGGCACGGTCATCCGCCGTGCCCCGATCGAGCATCGTCACCGAGACCAGGCCCGCGGAGCGGGGTCCGACCAGCGGCGCGAGCGACCGGAGGAGCTCGGCATCGATGCGTCCGTCGCGGATCACCTCGTCGGGGATCTGCCACTCCACCACGCGCCCGAGCACGAAGTTTTCTACCGCCCTGCGGCAGGGCCGCATACTCCTCGAGGTCGGCGACGCTGAGGTCGATCTGCTCGAGCTCGCGGCTCTAGGTGAATATGAGCTCGACCATGCCCGGCCACAGCGGCGAAGCCGGGAGACCCTCCTTCTCAGGCTCCGAGATACGCGGGAAGTGATCGCAGGCGACGCACATCGCGCCGTCAAGATCGCCCTCCAAGATCCAGCGACATAGGTACCGAAGTTCTCGCCCGCGATCGGCCCGTGCACGGGCAACGGGGTTCGTAATTGATGTGCGCGGACACCTCGGATCCGCTGCACAGCGTCTCGAGGAACGCAGATCGCACCGTACAAGGACCCGAGCAGCGTCGTACCCGGGCCAGCCAGCTCGAGCATCGCGTTGATGTCGTCGACTTCGGTCGCAAGCGAGTACTCCTCGTCGTCGCCGTAGAGTCTCGTCCCCGCTGATCGAAGACGAGCAGGTCGTGGTCGGCGGCGAGATCCTCAAGCGCCAGCAGCCTCTGCTTCACCGTGCTGATGCTGCCGTGCGGGATGACGGGTGGACGACCCTGCTCTGCTCGACAGGTGCCGACGCGGCTCGTCCCCTCTCCAATGGTTCTATCGGTCATGATCCTGCACCTCCTCGCAATTTCGGATTCTTCTCGGGGTACTGCGGTGTCCGGATCCCCGAGACAGCGATCCGGAATGGACGAAGAGAAGCTGAGATAGAAGCGGTACGCGGGGCCACGTCGTCGCGCACCACTCAGAACCAGCGCGGGATCTCGGGGAGCTCACCCGAGTCGCAGGCTACCCGCCGCGCTCCGCGTCCGCTCAGCCATCTGGCGATGTCGGGAGCGGCTCCAGAAATGGTCGGCGCTGCCCCGGATCCGGGATCTCCGATCTCGATGCCCTGCCGGCCGTCATCGAACTCGAGGCGCAGCCGCACCTCTTCGCCGCGGCGCTGCCAGAAGGCCCGCACGTCGTCGATGATCCGGGTCACGAACTCGGGCGGGAAGTCGAGGTACGACCCCCCGCTGCCGAGATCGACCGCGTGCACCCAGACCTCGCGTGCCCGCATCCAGGCGGTCTCGCGAGCGGACACCAGACGACCCTGCGCAGTGCGCACCTCATGCTCCCACTGCTCGTCGGTTAGGTCGCGCCATTCGACGTTCAGATGCACTTCGGAGTGGGCGAACAGATTGCGCAGCGCACGCGGAGGCAGGGTACCGCCGAGCAGGATCTCGCCGTTGCGCTGCCTGTCGGCGAGGTACATCGGCGTTTCGACGCCGGTGCTCGCCCACTCGGTGAGACGGGTGAGCGCGCGGGCGTTGTAGCCGACATGGGCGATGAGCTCGGCCCGCGTCCAGTCGGGCACGAGGCTCTGCTCCTGCAGCTCATCGTCCCGTAGCTTGTTTAGCTTGCGAGCGAAGTAGGCGGTGCCGCGGCGGGCCCAGTCGAGCTCCTTCGCGGGCGCGTTCGGGGAGTCGTAGCGCGCTCCCGCGCCCTGCCGCTCCCTGAGCGCCGCGCGCGTCTCCTCGATAGCTTGCTCGGCGAGGCGCTCCGCCTCCGTGCTCATCAGACCCGCTCCGGCACCGCGACATTCACCAGCTCGCCGATTCCATCGATCGAGGTGCTGAGGGTCTGGCCGGCGGTGAGATAGCGCTGGGGCTTGCGGGCGTGGCCGACGCCGCCCGGAGTGCCGGTGGCGATGACGTCGCCGGGGTTGAGCGTGAAGATCGTAGAGATGTACGAGATGAGCGCGGCCGAGTCGAAAACCAGGTCATCGACCGGAGTCTGCTGCACGACCTCGCCGTCGACGCGGGTGGTCATGACAGCGCCCGCGGGGATCTCGTCGGGCGTCGAGAACACGGGACCGATGGGGGTCGACTTCTCCCACGCCTTGCCCTGGAACCACATCGGCGTGCGGTACTGCCAGTCGCGCATGGTGACGTCATTGAGCACCGAAAAGCCGGCGATCGCTTCGGCGGCCTGCTCCGGAGTCGCGCGGCGCACGGTCTTGCCGACCACGAGGGCGAGCTCTCCCTCCCAGTCGACCGCGTCCGACTCCGGCGGCAGCTGGATCTCGTCACGAGGGCCGATGAGCGACTCGGGATACTTGGTGAACAGCGTCGGATACTCGGGGAGTTTGCGCCCCATCTCGAGGATGTGATTGCGGTAGTTCAGGCCGACGCAGACGACCTTCTGAGGCGCGACGATGACGGACGCGAGCCGGGTCTCGTCGAGCGGCTCCTGCTGCCCGGCCGTCGAGGCGGCCTGCTCGAGAGCTCCGGAGCGCAGCACGGCGCCCACGTCCTCGAAGCCCTCGAGGCGGGTAACGGCATCGCCGTCAACGCGCACTGCGACGGTGGCACCGCTCTCATCGATGCGCAGGGTTGCAAGTCTCATCGGTTGTCTCCTTCGATCAGGGTGCGGTTGAAGTGGAGGCGCTCGATGATCGGCGCATCCGAGAAGGCGAAGAGGTCGAACTGGCTCTCGGCTTGCAGCGACCACGAGATCCAGGAGGGCACGACGAAGATGTCGCCCTTCTCGAGTCGGCGCTCCGCGCCGTCGAGCACGACCGAGCCGGTGCCCTCGAACACCTGAAACACCTGGGATCCGACGTCGTGGCGGGTCGGGGTCTGCGTGCCCGCGCGCAGGCGGTGGAACTCGGCCCGGATCGTCGGCATGACGTCTCCGCCGGTGGTCGGATTCACGTATCGGATCGCGGCATGGCCCTGCTCTACGGTGGCGGGTACGCCCTCCTCCTCGAGCAGCAGCTGCTCGGTGAGCGCGCGATCGGTGTGCTCCCATCGGTAGGCGCCGATCGGCGAACTCACCGTGTTCTGCAGCCCGGACAGGGGCCGCAACCCGGGATGGCACCAGAGCCGTTCGCCGCGGGAGTAGTTGGGAGTGGCGTAGTCAGTGACGCGCTCGGATCCGAACTCGAAGAAGCCGACGTCGTTCTGGTAGGTGAAGGGGATATCGAGGCCGTCGATCCAGGCCATCGGCTGGTCGGCCTGGTTGTGGTGGCCGTGGAAGTTCCAGCCCGGAGTGAGCAGGAAGTCGCCGCGGCACATGCGCACCGGGTCGCCGTTGACGACGGTCCACACGCCTTCGCCCTCGACGACGAAGCGGAAAGCGTTCTGGGAGTGGCGGTGCTCGGGTGCGGTCTCCTTGGGGCCGAGATACTGGATCGCGCACCACAGGGTGGGCGAGATGTAGGCGCGCCCGCCGAGGCCGGGGTTGGCGAGGCCGATTGCGCGGCGCTCTCCGCCGCGGCCCACGGGCACGAGATCCCCCGACTGCTGGGCGAGCGGGTATAGCTTCGACCACTTCCAGACGTGTGGCACCGCTTTAGGCGACGGGTACATGGGCATGAGGTCGTCGATCTGGGTCCACAGCGGCATGAGGTGCTCATCCTCGAAGCCCTGGTAGAGAGAGCGCAGTTCTGGGGTGTCCTCCGGCTGCATGGCGTTGTCGATCGAGTCGTGATCCACGATCTCGAGTCCGGTGATCGGATCAATCTGCATCAACCTTGACCTCCTTGGCTAGAGCGAACCTTCAGCAGTATGACTGGAAGCCTCTCTACAAGTAGCTAAGATTCCAGCATGCGGAATCCTTCAGAGCCACATCCGAGGATAGATCTCGCCACAAGACCGAAGTATCCCCTGGGCTCGGTCGATGGTGCTCTGCAATTGCTGCAACTCCTGCGCGATGAGGGGTCCCTCCGCGTGATGACGGCGGCGAATCACCTCGGAGTTTCAAGGTCTACTGCACACCGACTCCTCAGCATGCTCGTCTACCGTGGCTTCGCAGTACAAGACGAAGAGCGCGTCTACCAGCCGGGCCCCGGCATGAACGTCCCGCCGGTGCGCACGGGCGCGATCAGCGAGTTCAAGCGCCGCACCGAGCGACTGTTCCTCGACTTCGTGGTCGCGACCGGCGAGACGGTCAGCCTTGTGACGCGCTTCGGTACGACCTCGCGCTTCATCGAGACCTATGTGCCGCAGCGCTCGTTCACCGTGACCAGCCGGCGCGGGCAGATCCTCCCCGCCAGGCACACCTCGGGTGGCAAGGCACTTCTCTCGCTGCTGCCCGAGAACGCCCTCGTGCAGCTCTACCGCTCCGATGCCGCAGTACTCAGCGGCGCCCGCATGGGAGACTCCGAGTTCCGCGCCTTCACCGCCGAACTGCGCGAGGTGCGCAACCAGGGCCACGCGCTCAACCGCGAGGAGATCGAACGGGGCGTCTGGGCGCTAGGCATGCCCCTGCGCTCCCCGGAGCCCGGCACCTGGCTAGCCTTCGCCGTCGCCGTGATCGCGGAGAAGTCGGAGCGCCTCACGGAAGAACCGTTCCTCGAGCGCTGCCGAGAGTTCAAGCGGCGCGTGGACCGCACGACGGAGCCCAGGTAGCGATCCCGGATCCAAATCCGGGATCGAGCCTCAGCCGCACGCCACCGGGAGGCCTGTGAGTTCCTTGACCATCTTGATCCACCGGCCCCACTCGGCTCGCGTAAACCCGGGTGAAGACCGTGTGGGCGACCCGACCGGTCCAGCCCTCAGGCAGCAAGTTCTCGGGCAAATTGTCGGTCACGACCATGCCCTTTCTGGCACCTGAGTTCAACGAAGTTGTCGGGTCAGAAGCCGGCCCAATGTTCGGTTGGGGTGACGATGACGGGTGCCAAGAGCTACCCGAGCTCCTTCACCAGTGTGAGAGCTTCCTAGTTGTTGGCGAGATCGACGATAATAGGTTATCGCGCGGATAGGTGACTCGCCGATGAGATGAATATAGACGGGCACGAGTCCTGTAACCAACGATTTCGACCAAGAAGTTCGTTACCACGGTGCCTCGGCGAACCGATGCCTCCGGCCAAGCACTTGCACTCCAGCGGCACTAGAGTCCACGCTAGAGGCGAGTGAACGCACCGCTCGCCCCTGCCGCTTCCCACGCCGCCGCGAAAGGCCATCGTGAACCCGACTCATCGCCTCACCACTGCCACGTCCCTTCCAGTGCTGAGGCGCCTGCCCGGTCGGAGAGTCGCGGCCGCCGCCTGCATTGCAGCGGCGATCATTCTCCTGGCCGGCTGCGCTTCCACCTCTGCAGCGACTCCCGAACCAGAGATCGAGAGCCCACCGAGCGTGCAGGTCGACGAGCTCGGCGAGGGCGACCAGGATGCGGGGCTCGATCTCGCCCTCACGGGTCCACTCCAGGTGAACTTCCGGAAGATCACCCTTCCGCCCGGCACCGGAACGGGTGAGCACTGCCATCACGGGAACCTGATCGCCGTAGTGGAGCAAGGCACCCTCACCCACTACGCCCCGATCTACCCCGACGGCGTGCATGTGTACCGCACCGGCGACTCGATAGTCGAAGGCGCCGGGTACCGGCACGAGGGACGGAACGAGGGCAGCGAAGACGTGGTGCTGCTCGTCACCTATCTCACCCCAGAAGGGGAACCCCTCGCCGAGACCGACCTTCTCCGGTGCGACACCCAGTAGGAGGCACGAAGTCTCGGTATCAGAACGAGACGGGGCAGAGCGCGAGTCGCGACTCTCCGCGCAGTGATGCAATCGATGCCGTCCACCCGACGCATACGGCCGCCCCGGCGCGCTCCCGCGAGGTGTCGGCGCAACTCATCGATGAAGCCGCACGGGAAGCAGGAGGCGGATCGGCCGATGGCAAATGGGGGGATTCCGGCCCGCTCCATCGTTTGCGGCGGCGCGGAATCTGGCGTCCTGCGCCGGTTTTCGGGGCAGGACGCCGGGCCCATTTGTCTCGATATCAAAATACTTTGCGGAAGTTGAGTAAACTTACGGGATAAGTGGCTTCAACAATTCTGATTCGGAGAAACAACCGTCGTGACTGAACCCGTAATCATCTACACGCACACCGATGAGGCTCCCGCACTCGCGACCGCATCTCTTCTTCCTATCGTGGATTCGTTCACCCGCGCGGGAAATGTCTCCATTGAAACCCGGGACATCTCGCTCGCTGCTCGCATTCTCGCGGAGTTCCCGCAGAAGCTGACGACAGAGCAACAGGTCCGCGACGCGCTGGCAGAGCTTGGGGCGCTTGCGACCCAGCCAGAGGCCAACATCATCAAGCTCCCGAACATCTCTGCGTCGGTTCCGCAGCTCAAGGCGGCTATCGCCGAGCTGCAGGAAAAGGGCTACGACATTCCCGATTACCCGGATGAGCCGAGCAGCTCCGAAGACCACTACACGCTCTCGCGTTACGGCAAGATCAAAGGTTCTGCCGTCAACCCGGTGCTGCGCGAGGGCAACAGCGACCGCCGCGCCCCCCAGTCGGTGAAGAACTACGCGCACAAGCACCCGCACCTGAACAAGCCCTTCGGCGAGAACTCCAAGACCCGCGTGGCCACCATGGGCCACGATGATTTCTTCTCGAACGAGCAGTCGGTGGTCATCCCCGAAGAGGACACGCTGCAGATCCGCTTTGTAGCAGACGACGGCGCCGAGACGGTGCTGAAGGACGGCCTGACGGTTCTCACGGGCGAGGTCGTGGACTCGACCTTCATGTCCGTGAAGGCACTCAACGCGTTCCTCGCGGAGACGCTCGAGCAGGCGCAGGCCGAAGACGTGCTGTACTCGCTGCACCTCAAGGCGACCATGATGAAGGTGAGCGACCCGATCCTCTTCGGTCACGCGGTGCAGGCATTCTTCGCCGACGTCTTCGAAACGCACGGTGCTGCGCTCGAGCAGGCCGGTCTTACACCCCGCAACGGCCTCGGCTCGATTCTTGCCGGCCTGAACGAGGTGCCTGGCGGTCAGGTGATCGCCGATGAGATCGCGGCGCGCATCGCCAGCGGCCCGCGCCTCTCCTACGTGAACAGCGACAAGGGCATCACGAACCTGCACGTTCCCAGCGATGTGATCGTCGATGCCTCAATGCCGGCGCTCATCCGCAACGGTGGCAAGCTCTGGGGCGTCGACGGCGGCGAAGACGACACGATCGCTGTGATCCCCGACTCCTCCTACGCCGGTGTGTACCAGGCCACGATCGAGGACACTATCGAGAACGGTCCCCTCGACCCGGCCACCATCGGCACCGTGCCGAACGTGGGCCTGATGGCTCAGGCCGCCGAGGAGTACGGCAGCCACGACAAGACCTTCGAGATCGCGGGCAAGGGCCGCGTCGAGGTCGTGAACAGCGCTGGTGAGGTGCTGATGTCTCATGAGGTCGAGGCCGGCGATGTCTGGCGCGCGACCCAGACGAAGGATCTGCCGATCCGCGACTGGGTGAAGCTCGCGGTCACCCGCGCTCGCGCAACGGGCGCCCCCGCAGTGTTCTGGCTCGATGAGGATCGCGCGCACGATGCCAACCTCATCGCGAAGGTGAACAGCTACCTCGCCGAGCACGACACCGAGGGCCTCACGATCAAGATCCTGAAGCCGGCGGAAGCCACCCGCTACTCGCTTGAGCGGATCCGTCGCGGCGAAGACACGATCTCTGTCACCGGTAACGTGCTGCGCGACTACCTGACCGACCTGTTCCCGATTCTCGAGGTCGGCACGAGCGCCAAGATGCTCTCGATCGTTCCGCTGCTCGCGGGCGGTGGCCTCTTCGAGACCGGCGCCGGCGGGTCTGCGCCCAAGCACGTGCAGCAGCTCGTGGAAGAGGATTACCTGCGCTGGGATTCGCTCGGCGAGTTCTTCGCGCTCGCGGCATCGCTTGAGCACTACGGTGACTTCACCGGTAATGCGAAGGCTCACGTGCTCGCAGCGACCCTCGACCGCGCGACCGGCACCTTCCTCGAAGAGGATCGCTCGCCCGGCCGCAAGATCGGCACGATCGACAACCGCGGAAGCCACTTCTACCTCGCTCAGTACTGGGCGCAGGAACTGGCGAAGCAGACCGAAGATGCGGAACTCGCCGCGGTGTTCGCACCGATCGCCGAGCAGCTGACCTCGCAGGAGGGCCAGATCGTCGAGGAGTTGCTCGCCGTGCAGGGCAAGCCCGTCGAGATCGGCGGCTACTACCTGCCTGATGCAGCGCTCGTCTCGCGGGTGATGCGCCCGTCGGCCACACTGAACGAGATTATCGACTCGGTCGCCTGACCCCCGGTCGTATCGCCACGCCCAGAGGCGCCGTCTGATTCAGGCGGTGCCTCTGGGCGTTCTGCGTGTACTCAGCGGAATCCGGTCGTGGGAGTCACGATCGCCCGGCTGCATGACCGGTTGGACTCGATGCGGTCTCGGTGCAGCAGTACGGGATCGGTTCGTCACATGTGCCGGCGCACCTCGTCGAGGAAGCCGCGCGGGTCGTCGGCCCAGAAGCGGAGCATCTCGCACTCGTGGGCTCCTCCGCGCGGCGGCAGCCCGGGAAGCAGGAGGCGGATCGGCCGCTCGAACTCGATCTCGAGGTTGGTCTCGTTCGCGACCCGGATCGCCATCACCCGGCGGCCCTCCTCATCGAAGACCTTCGGGGGCTTCTCCTCGCCGGCGATCTTCGCGCTGCGCTGCTCGAGAAACCTGACCGAGGCGATCTCGGCCCACGGCAGCCGCAGCTCGGTCTCGAGCCCCTCACGCACGGTGACGCCCTCCGCACCCACGACGTGCGGTCGGGTGAAGAACGCGCACAGGAACCCCAGCATCCAGGTGAGCCCCCAGATGCCGAGCGCGAGAAACGCGATTCGCACGGGCAGCCACTGGTGCACGATCGCATCGATGATCGGGATCTCCACCGCAGACAGCACGATGAAGACGATCATCACGGTGAGCACCGGCCGATGGTAATGGAAGCCCCGATCGCCGCGGGGCACTCGGGGCCGTCGAGTGATCGCGCGCCCCAGGCTCTCGTAGATGCGGAGTTCGACGCGGAGCGCGCGCATCCCGAGGCTGCGTGCACGTCGCCCCAGTCCGGGCCGCTCCTGCTGCCCCGGCAGCGGCGCCTTCATCGCCCCGGCTCCGCGATCGACGCGTCGATCGAATAGTGCACGGCCTCACCCCGTACGAGCTCGCCCAACTGCGACAGCACCGCGTCGAGCCCGCGGGTGAAGGCTTCTCGGTCGGCTTCCGGCACCGCTTCGAGCAGCCGAGCCGCGAGGCGCGAGTGGTCGGCTTCCATTCCGGTCATCATGCCGGCGGCCGCGTCGGTCAGGGTCACCAGCACGGCGCGACGATCCGCGGGGTGGTCGCGGCGCTCGACGTATCCGGCCGCCTCCAGCGAGTCCACCAGAGCCGAGATGCTGCGCGGAGTCACCGCGAGCTCGGAGGCCAGTACCTGCTGCGTCGACGGCCCGGCATGATGCAGCACCCAAAGCGCGTGCACGCGTGTCTCCGAGAGATTGGTACCCGCGAAGGCCCGCTCCATGTCTTCGCGCAGCAGCGCGCTCACTCCGAGCAGCTGGTCGAGTACCGTCGGCTTCATATTTAGTTACATTACCACTTATTTACACTGTGTAACTATTAACGAGTCCTGCACCGAGCACCCTCGCCGCTAAACTTCCCCCGTGTCACTTCCCCATCGATCCGCCGACCCATCGCACGGGCCGGCCTCCGCCGCCGCGCCGAACCCACGGCCGACCGCCGTCACCCACCGGCGCTGGTGGCGCCTCGACCTCGCCGGCTCGGCTCTGGGTCTGCTCTTCGCGGTGCTCTCGGTCACACCGTCGCTCCTGCCCCGCCCCGCGGTGCTGCAGGGCGCACTCGCCGGGGTCTCCTTCGCGGTCGGCTATCTCGTCGGCGCTCTCCTCTGGGCCGTGCTGCGCCGTCTGCTCTGGCGCGAGGGCACGGTGCCGCGGTTCAGACGCGGGTGGTGGGTGCTCTACGCCGCACTGTGGATCATCGCGGTCGCGTTGCTCTCGACACTCGCGCTCGGCTGGCAGAACGAAGTGCGCGGTCTCGTGAGCATGCCGCCGCTCGATGGCGGCGACCTCTCTGGCTTCCTCTTCGCGTTCCTGCCCCTCGCCGCACTGCTGGTGCTGGCAGGGAAGGCCGTGCGCGGCATGCACTCCGCGCTCAGCCGCCGCATGGGTTCCCTGCTCGCGAGCGGCGTCTCGGCGATCGTGGTGGCAGGCCTGCTGGCAGGTCTCGTGTTCGCCGCCGTCGCCGCGGTCGACCGCATCTACCTCGACCGCAACGCGCTCCCCGAGGCCGAAGCGCGGGAACCGGAGTCGGCGTTCCGCTCCGCCGGCCGCGATTCCGCCGTCCAGTGGCAATCCCTCGGCCGCCACGGTGCGGCGTTCGTGGGCGGCGGGCCCACCTCCGCCGAGATCTCCGAGCTCACGGGGCGTCCCGCCCTCGATCCGATCCGGGTGTACGCCGGCCTCGCCTCCGCACCCACCGTGCGCGACCGCGCCGACCTCGTGGTGGCCGAGCTCGAGCGCACGGGCGCGTTCGAGCGCGAGGTGCTGGTCGTTGCGACGACCACCGGGTCGGGATGGCTCGAACCGCAGACCGTCGACGCGGTCGAGTACCTCTACGGCGGCAACACCGCGATCGCGGCGATGCAGTACGCGTACACACCGAGCTGGGTCTCGTTCGTGTTCGACCCCGACGCGCCGGTCGAGGCGGCTCGCGTGCTCTTCGACGCGATCGAGACGCGAGTGCAACAGCTCCCAGACGGCGAGCGCCCCCGCCTGCTCGCGTACGGGTTGAGTCTCGGCGCGCACGGCAGCCAGGCGGTGTTCGAGGGGCTCACCGATCTCCGCGCGCGCACCAACGGAGCACTGTTCGTCGGCAGCCCGAACGGGTCGACGCTGTGGCAGACGCTGCAGGCGGAACGAGAGCCGGGGAGCCCCGCATGGCAGCCCGTGCGCGAGGCCGGCCGCGAGGTGCGCTGGGTGTCGCGACCGGGCGACGAGCGCCTCCTTCCGGGGCCGTGGGAAGAGCCGCGGGTGCTCTACCTGCAGCATGCGACCGACCCCGTGACGTGGCTGTCCCCGCGCCTGCTCTTCGCCTCCCCCGACTGGCTCGAACCCGAGCAGCACAGCCCGGACGTGAGCCCCGCGATGCGGTGGATCCCCGTCGTCACGGCGCTGCAGGTCACGGTCGACATGCTGATGGGCGAGGCCGTGCCCGCATCGTACGGTCACAACTACGGCGACGTCGTCGTCACCGCCTGGCAGCAGGTGGTCGGCGACTCCGGGCTCGACGGTTCGGCGATCGCGCGCATCCAGGCCGAGATCGAGACCTACGCCCCGATCCCGCTGCACGAGGAGTGACGGCCCTACGATGAGAGTGCCGCGTCGACAGACGCACATCGATCAGAGGAGCCACGATGGCCACGAAGCAACCCGCGATGTCGCCCTCGGACATGCCGGTCGAGCAGCTGCTCGACCGCGCCACCGGACCACGGCGCGCCGAGGTGGACGAGCTGATGGCGATCCACCGCGAGATCAGCGGCGAGGAACCGGTCGTGTGGGCGGGCCGCATCATCGGGTTCGGCGAGTACGAGTACCGCTATGAGAGCGGGCACGGCGGCCGGGCCCCGCTGCTCGCCTTCGCCCCCGGGCCCACCAAGCACACGGTCTACCTCACGACCGGCTTCGCCGAGCTCTGGCCCGAACTGCTCGACGGGCTCGGCCCGCATCGCGCGAGCAAGGCCTGCCTGTACCTCACGCGTCTCACGGGGGTGGATCGCAGCGCGCTGCGCGCCCTGCTGCAGCGCTCCCTCGACGACTCGCTCTCGAACGCGGTGTAGCCGACCCGCGAACCAGACGAATACGTTTGCCCCGATCGACCGCCTATGGGGAGGTAAGGGGAAGCAGCCGACCGGAGCAAACGAGCTGGATGGCGCGGGGAGCCGAGCGCCGCGAGCCCCCTGCTCATGGATTCGATACGGCGAATCTATGCGCGATTCAATGTTCCGTCACAGCCGCCTGCACCACGATCTGCACCTCGGCCGCGGACCACGGGGAATTTCTCGGACCCCGCGAGGGTTGTACCGGGCATGCGGTTGGTCGATGTGCTCGTGGTCGGTGCCGGCCAGGCGGGTCTCTCGGCCGCGTATCACCTGCAGCACCGCGGCTTCGTGCCCGCGACCCGCAGTGGCGCTCCCACCGGCGCCGCGCCCGCCGAGCGCACTTTCGTGGTGCTCGATGCGGAGTCGGCGCCCGGCGGCGCCTGGCAGCACCGCTGGGCCTCGCTCAAGATGGAGACCGTCAACGGCATTCACGAGCTGCCGGGCTTCCCCGTGCCGGCCGCCGACCCGCGGGCGAGCAGCCGGGAGGTGCTGCCCGCCTACTTCGCCGAGTACGAGGCGCGTTTCAGCCTCGACGTGCAGCGCCCGGTGCGGGTGCGCGCAGTGCGCTACCCGGAGACTGCGGAGAACGAGAGGATCAGATCGGTCGAAGCTGCCGGAAAAGCCGCGGTTGCCGAGAGCGGCCCGGGAATCGGTGCAAGCTCTGACGGTTTCTTCACCGACCGCCTGATCGTCGACACCGACGCCGGCAGTTGGGCCGCCCGCTATGTGATCAATGCGACCGGCACGTGGACGCGCCCCTTCTGGCCCCGCTTTCCCGGCCAGGAGACCTTCCGCGGCCGGCAGCTGCACGTGCACGACTACGTGTCGGCAGATGAGTTCGCGGGCCAGCGGGTCGTGATCGTGGGAGCGGGCATCTCCGCAACCCAGCTGCTCGAGGAGATCTCACACGTCGCCGACACCTTCTGGGTGACACGTTCGGAGCCGGAGTGGGTCGAGCATTTCACCGAACCGACGATCGTCGCGGCGCTCGCCGAGGCCGAGGAACGCGTGCGCCGGGGGTTGCCCCCGCAGAGCGTCGTGCGCGTCACCGGCATGCATCGCACCCCGTGGATCGAACGCGCAGACGCCCGCGGCGTGCTCGTGCGCCATCCGCTGTTCGCCAGCATCGAAGAGCACGGCGTGCGGATGCCCGATGGGGCCCTCGAGCCCGCCGACGCGATCCTCTGGGCCACCGGATTCCGCGCCGAACTCGGCCACCTCGCGCCGCTGAGGCTGCGCACCCCCGAGGGCGGCATGCGGGTCGCGAACGGCCGGTCGCTCGACGAGCCCCGGCTCTTCGTGATCGGCTACGGGCCATCGCAGTCGACGGTGGGGGCGAACCGGGCGGGCCGCGATGCGGTTCGCGCGATCATGACCGATCTCGGGGCTCACGGGCAGAACACGGCCGCACCTGCGTCGGTATCGTCACCCACGCAGATCCACGCGGCTGCACTCCCGCACACGCACCCGCCGACACCCGCCCGCGTCTGACCGTTCGCACACCGACCGCGGTCGCGCGATGCTAGATCGCGCGACCCGGCGTCAGGATGCCGCGCTCGTCGAGCACTCCCTTGATCGCGCGCTGCGTGCGAATCACGGCGTCCTCGAGCTGCACCGGAAGCTCGTGATGCTTCACGGCCCCGATACCGTGCTCACCGGTGATCGTGCCGCCGAGCGACACGGCGAGCCGGGTGATGTCGTCGATCACGAGTTCCGCCGCGGCGTACCCCTCGGGGGTGTCCTCGGCCTCCACCGTCGGGTGCAGGTTGCCGTCGCCGGCGTGCGCGACGATCGAGATCTGCCGGCCGTGGCGCCGAGAGAGCTCGCCGATGCCGCGGAAGACATTCGCGAGCTCGCCGACCGGTACGCCCACGTCGCACGAGACGCGCAGCCCCGATGCCGAGAGCGCGGGGTTCGCAAGGCGCCGAGCCTCGAGCAGCGTGCTCTCCTCGGAGACGAGCACCTCGACCGCACCGTAGGCCTCGCAGATGCGCAGGATCGCATCTGCCTGTTCGGCGGCGTCGAGCCCGACGGTCTGACCGATGAGCACGGCCGCCTTCGGCACGGGCATGCCGGTCGGGTGGAACTCCTCGATCTTCTGCACGCTGTGCGCGTCGAGCAGCTCGAGCACCTCGGGCTTCGCCGCACTGACGATCGCGGTGATGGCCTCTCCGGCCGCCTCGATCTCGTCGAAGCTCGCGCGGAAGGTGCGCGGGGCGCCGGGTGGCACCGGCTTGAGCCGCACGGTCGCCGCCGTGATCACGCCGAGCGTGCCCTCCGAGCCCACGAAGAGGCTGGTCAGATCGAGCCCGACCACGTTCTTGCGCGTGCGCGCTCCGGTGTGGATCACGGTGCCGTCTGCCAGCACGACCTCGAGGGCGCTGACCGAGTCTCGCGTGACCCCGTGCGCGACACAGCGCAGACCTCCGGCATTCGTGGCGATGTTGCCGCCCACGGTGGAGATGTGCACGCTCGCGGGGTCGGGCGGGAAGAACAGTCCGTGCTCGCGTGCGGCGCGATCGAGCTCGGCGGTGATGACCCCGGCCTGCACGTCGGCGAGCCGGTTCACCGTGTCGATGCCCGTGATGCGGTTCATCCGTTCGAGCGACACGACGAGGCCCGCTGGGTAGGCGACGGCGCCGCCCGAAAGCCCGGTACCGGCACCGCGCACGGAGACGGGTACCCGGTGGGCGTGCGCCCAGGCGAGCGCCGTCGACACGTCTTCGGTCTGCACGGCGAAGACGACTCCGAGCGCACGGCCCTGCGGGTGGAAGCGGGAGCTGTCGAAGGATGCCCGCTCGAGGTCGGCGCCCTCCGTGACGAGGAGATCGCCGAGCGCGGCCCGCAGCTCGTCGAGGGCCGCCTCGCTGACGGCAGGCACCGCCTCGCCGGCGGTGAAGGGTTCGGCGGATTCGTTCCGACTGTTGCGATGCATCCTGACCTTCCTGCGTGCGTTCCGGAGCGCACCGCGGCGCGGCGCACTCTCGGGGGCTCACGGTTCTTGCGCCTCGCCGTTCCGACGCGCGACCGAAGCCGTTCCAGCACCGAGCATAATGCGGTACGGCGGAGCGCGCCCGCGGCACTCGGCCCGCCCGCTCAGGCGGAGCCGGAGGAGTGGGTCACTTCGATCGCATCGCTCACGACGGCGGCAAGGCTGCCGGTCTCGCGCAGCACCGCGCGCTGCCGCTCGGCTCCGGTACCCCCCGAGAACATGTCATCCACCGTCCGTTCGACGAACGCCCGGTCTCCCGCCTCCCCGAGGGATTGCGCGGTGTGCTCGAGTAAGCGGTCCACCACGTTCCGAGCGGCGGCCGGGCGACCGCTCACGGGGTCGACCAGCGTCTCGGTGAGCCCGTACCGGCTCGCGGCCCAGGTCGCCAAGCGGAGCGCGGGCCCTGAGCTCCGCATCTCATCGTTCACGCTGCCCTGTCGGCGCAGAGCCGTGTCCACGAGCGCACGTACGAGGCCGGTGATCGCCACGGCGTGCGCCGGCTTCATGCAGATGTCGGCGATGCGAATCTCGACGGTCGGATTGTGGTGGCTGAGTCGCGCATCGAAATAGACCATTCCACGGTCGAGCAGCACGCCGGTCGCCACCAACGACTCGACCATCCGGTGGTATTCGGCAACCGAGCCGAACGGCTCGTACACGCCCGACGCGGGCCACCTCCCCCACATCTGGTAGCGATAGCTCGCGAACCCCGTGTCCTGCCCTTCCCACATCGGCGAGTTCGCGCTGAGCGCGAGCAGCACGGGCAGCCACTCGCGCACTCCGTCGAGGGCGGCGACGCCTTCTTCATCGCTCTCGATACCGACGTGCACGTGCAGACCGCAGGTGAGCTGCTGCCCCATGGTGTACCTGAACAGGTCGTGAATGGTGCGGTAGCGGTCCCCCCGGGCGAGATGCGTCTGCACCGGCAGGGCACTCGTGCCCAGCGCCACCGAACGCACACTTTCGGCACGCGCCGCGAGGTCGACGAAATGGCGGCCCGTGGCGATGGCCCGGCTCACCTCCTCGAGCGTGGCGCAGGGCGAGGTGATCACCTCGATCTGCTCCTGCTTCGCCTCACGCTCGAGCAGCACCCCCGAGTAGAGCTCGCCCGCGGCGCCGGATTCTTCGGAAGGTTTGGGCGCCGATGCGGAGCGCAGCAGCGCCGATGCGGTGAGCACCGGCTCGACCGCCGCCGCCGGCACGCCGGTGAGGGGGTCGACGAGGAGCAGTTCCTCCTCGACCCCGACGGTGCGCGGTGCCGCACCGGGCCGCAACGCATTCATCGTGCACGCCTCTCGTGGTTCCGCCCGGAACTCGCAAGTCTGCAGCATTCGCGAGCGCGTGCGACAGCCCTTGACTTTCAAGTGTGCGCCGGGTGGTCCCCCGAATCAAGGCGCTGGACCGGGCCGTTCCCATTCGGCACTCGGGTGATGAACAACGAGAAGATCAGTGCGATGATCGCGACGGCCGCAGCCGCGAGGAATGCCGCGCCGGCGCCGTCGGCCAGCGCCGTCGTCTCAGGGGCCCCGGCGTCCATCGACTGAGCCCCGACACTGCTGAAGATCGTGATCATCATCGCCGTGCCGGCGGCGCCGGCCAGCTGCTGCAGCGTGTTGAGGATCGCGGATCCATGGCCGTAGAGCTCGGTCGGCAGGGAGCCCAACCCGGTCGTCATCACCGGGGTGAAGAGCCCGGCGAGACCGATGGAGAACAGCACGTGGGTCGCGATCACCATCCAGAGATCGCTGTGCTCGTCGACCGTGGAGAGCCAGAGCAGACTGCCCGCGACCATGGCCATGCCGGGAATGATGAGGGGGCGCGGGCCGAACCGGTCGAACAACCGGCCGGCGAGCGGTGACAAGGCGGCTTCGAGCAGGCCGCCTGGCAGCAGCACGAGCCCCGAGATCAGTGCGGTGACCAGCAGGGATCCCTGCAGGTACAGCGGCAGCGTGTTGACCACGCCGAGCAGGGCGGCCATCAGGCACATCATCACGACGAGCGAAAGTGTGAAGTTGCGCACCGCGAGCGGGCGCAGGTCGAGCAGCGCCTTGCCCTGTCGCGCACGCACGAGCTGACGCCAGACGAAGAGCGCCATGCCGAGCACGCCGACGGCGAGGATCGCGAGGGCGATGCCGCCCGCCCGCCCGCCCGCGACGATCTCACCGATCGAGCTGAGGCCGTAGACGGTGCCGCCGAATGCGAACACCGACAGTATCAGCGAGAGGAGGTCGAACGGGGAATCGCCTCGCGCACCGACATTGGTGAGCTTGAACGCACCGATGAGCGTCGCAGCGGCGACGAGCGGCACCATGACCCAGAAGATGCCGTGCCAGCTGAAGACCGCGAGTACGAGCCCGGCAGTTGTGGGGCCCAGCGCCGGGCCGGCTGCCATGACGACGCCGATGAGCCCCATCACCGTGCCGCGCCGGCCGATGGGAACCAGAGTCATGGTCACGGTCATCAACAGCGGCATGATCACCGCAGTGCCGACGGCCTGGGCGACTCGCGCGAGCATCAGCACGGCGAACGACGGTGCCAGCGCCGCCACCACGGTACCGGCGAGGAAGGTCAGGGTCGCGAAGAGGAAGACCGTGCGGGTGGTGAAGCGCTCGAGCATCCACCCGGTGGCCGGCAGCACAACGGCCATGGTGAGGAGGAAACCGGTGAGCAGCCACTGACCGGTGGTGGCCGAGATCGAATAGTCGGCCATGATCGACGGGAGTGCGACCGCCACCGTCGTCTCGTTGAGCATCATGACGAACGAAGTGATCACCAGTACCGCCAGGACCATTTTCACGGAGCCCGGAATGGTTTCACGGCGGGAATCGTCGGGAATGTTCGAGTTGATCGTGCTTTCTGCTGCGTGAAGGGACATGCGAGGGTCAACCTTTGGGTTGGAATGGCCCCGGTATCGGGGAGAGCTGGTGGCGTCCGAGACACCGACCAGCACAGCATACCCTTAAAATGATGCAAACGCATTACTTTTTGACCGGAAGTGCGCCGGAAGTGCGACCGGACGCGCAGGTGGAGAATGGAACCATGACCTCAGGAGCCGCGGGAGCGCGACCGCCCACCCTGCCCGAGCAGGCGCGGTCGGTCGAACGTCGGGCGCGAGTGCTCACCGCCGCACTCAAGCTGCTTCAAAGCAGCGGAAGCGCTGCGGTCACCCACCGGCGGGTCGCCGACGAAAGCGGCTCCTCCCCCGGCGCGGTGCGGTACTACTTCCGCACCCGCGCAGACCTCCTGGCCGCGTGCCTCGACCATTTGGAGTCCACCCGCCACGCAGAGGCGGAGCTGCTGCTGCAGCGACTGCCGGTGACTCGCCGGTCACCGGCGCAGACCGCCCGCCGCGCCATGGAGGTCTACTGCGGGGCCGAGCTCGACGACACGACGGTCTTCGGCGCCGTGTGGTGCATGGTGGACTGCTCGCGAGAGAGCCCGCGCCTGGCGGCCCTGATGGGCGCGCACCGCAAGGCCTCCGAGGCGCATTTGGCCCAGTTGCTCGCCCGATGCGGCTACTCGAACGTGGCACCGAGCCTCGTAACCGCGGTGATCGACGGAAGCACCATGTCGGCCGCCCTCGAGGGCCGAACCGGAGCGGCGGACCTGGCGATGGCCGAGCTTGCAGAGGTCTTACGCCTGGCCAGCCGAGACTGACGGTCGAGTCACACTGCCGGCGAGTTCCCGCACCAAGGCTCGCGAAAGGCGACGACTCTGGCGTCGGGGCGCATTGCACCGCGCAATGCGCCCCGCTCGTCGATCGGCACCCCGCCTCGCAACGCCGCACTGCCGCGCACGGTTACGCCTCGTAGCGCACTACGCCGTCGACCAGAGTCGCGGCCACCTGCACGCTCTCGAGACTGTGCACGTCTCGCTCGTCGAGCACACGATCGAGCACACAGAGGTCGGCCACCATACCCGGGCGCAGACGCCCCTTCCACGTCTCGGCGCCGTCGAACCACGCCCCGTTCGCGGTGTAGGCGGCGAGCGCCTCTTCGAAGGTGATGCACTGCTCGGGGCCCGAGACCGCACCCGTTCCACGCGATTCCCGCGTCACCGCGGCGATGACCCCGCGCCGCCAATCGGGCGCGGTGATAGGAGCGTCGGAGCTGAACCCGAGCACCGCACCCGAATCGATCATGTCGCGGATCGGCCACTGCACAGCAGCTCGCTCGGCCCCGACGATCCGACACATGCTCGGCGGCATCCAGGCGCACGCACCCGCGCTCAGCGCGCTCAGCTCACCGACGATCAACAGCTACAAACGCCTCCACGGCGAGGGCCTCTCGCCCGATACCGCCAACTGGGGCGAGGACAACCGCTACACCTACCTGCGCATTCCGGCCGAGCGCGGCAAGGCGACGCGAGTCGAACTGCGCGCGGGCGACGCGAGCGCGAACCCCTACCTGCTGCTCGCCGCGATGCTGCACGCCGCGAGCGACGGCATCACGCGAGGGCTCGAACCGCAGCCGGTCGGTGCGGCGCTGCCCCGCACCCTGAACGAGTCGCTCGCCGCGCTGCGCACCGATGCCACGCTCGCGGCGGCGTTCGGCCAGGAGTTCATCGACATCTACAGCGCCATCAAGCAGCGCGAGGTCGATCGCTTCGCCCTCGCCGTGACCGATTGGGAGTGGGATCTTCTACCACAGCCACGTGTAGCAAGCCCTTGCCTCGCCCGGCACGTGCTGCAATCGTGGGCATACACGACTCACTGCGTGCCGAGCGAAGGAGGAGGGCATGGGCGACCAGGCCTATGACGACGACGGGCGGAACGAGACACTGACGGAGCGCGCCGACCGCAACTGGAACGACGTGCTGCAAGAGGTGCGCGTCGCGCAGACCTGCACTCAGATCATCGGCGGCTTCCTGCTCGCGGTCGCGTTCCAACCGCGGTTCGTGGAGCTCGACGGCTTCCAGCTGACGCTGTATCTCACGCTCGTGGCGTTGGCCGGGTTGGCGACCGCTCTCGGCATCTCCGTTGTCGGCCTGCACCGCGCCTACTTCGGCAGGCTGCAGAAGGCGCGCGTCGTCGCGCTCGGGAGCCGGCTCCTCGTGGCCACGCTCGTGGTCGTGGCGCTACTCGCCTCGGGTGTGACCGGCCTCGTCTTCGACTTCGTGCTGGGCCGCACCGCCGGTCTGATCGCGCTCGCCCTCAGCCTTGCGGTGGTCGCCGGGCTCGGCATCGGGCTGCCGATCGTCAGCCGGGCGCGCGTCACGAGCCGTCCGAGCGACGAGTCGACCCCGCCCTAGCGGCGCCCTGCGGCTCGCGCGCTGCGCCGGAAACGCAGGAGTTCGCCCGCTTTGACGGTGACGACGCCTGCGATGATCAGTACCGCCCCGATCCACTGCAGCGTCGAGGGGAGGATCGCGAGCAGCACGACCGTCCAGAAGATGCCGAACAGCGGCTCGGAGTAGCCGGTGAAGCTCGAGACCGTGGCGCCGAGCCGCCGCGAGGCGGCGACGCCGAGAATGTAGGAGAGCACGGTCGAGATGAGCACCATGCCTGCGACGACCGCCACGGGCGAGAGCTCGAGCCCGGCGATGACCGCGGGCTGCGCCGACACGGTGAAGGGCAGCACACCCACCGCGCCCGCGGCGGCGAGCAGCACCGCAGCCACGATGAGGCCGAGGCCCACGAACGGGATCGGCGGTATGCCGTGGGCGCCGTCGGCGCCGGTCGCGTAATAGGCCGCGTTGCCGATCGCGGCGATGAGGCCGAACACGATTCCGAGCGGGTGGATCGCCCCGCCCGCCCCGACGCCCGACACGGCCACGAGGCCCAGCACTGCGATCGCCGCACCGAGCAGCGAAACGAGAGACGGGGCCACCCGCGTGCGCACCCAGATCCACAGCATCAGGAGCACGGGCCCCATGAACTCGATCAGCAGCGCGAGGCTCGGCGGAATGAACTGCACGGCGAGGAAGAACGCGAGCTGGCAGCCGGCGACGGCGAGGAGGCCGAAGAGCAGGATCGGCTTCCAGGCAGCGCGCACCCGCCGCCACTCCCCGGACAGCATGATGAGGGTCGGGACGAGGAGCACGAGCGCGGCGAAACCGATTCGCGCGGTGACGGCCGCGCCCGCAGACCAACCGGCCGACATCAGCGCGCTCCCGAAGATTCCGGAGAGCGCGAAGCTCGCCGCCGAAGCGACCGCCAGGAAGAACCCGGAGGTCGACACCGAGCGGGATTGACTCACGCCGTTCATCTCAGATCTCCATACATCTCGCGCAACCGGCGCCCTCCGGCGAGCATACCCTCCCCTCGCGCCCGCCGCTCCCCTCCTCCCCCTCGGCGTCCGACACTCACGAGCCATGGGATATCGGCACGACAACGTTCTCTCCCGGGTTCGGCGCTGTCGGAGGCGCACCCGGTAGCATGGCTGCACACGTCGAAACAGGTCGGCGACTACCGACGTGCCCGAAGCAGGGCGCGCCGGCACCGAAGCGAGACATCGAACGAGCCGAGAGGGGGCGAGCGGAGTGGGCATTCTCGACAGCGTGGAACGCGGCCTCGAGCGCGCGGTCAACGGCGCGTTCGCACGAACCTTTCGCTCCGGCGTGCAGCCCGTCGAGATCGCTGCGGGTCTCAAACGCGAGCTCGACATCGGCTCGGTGATCGTCGACCGCGACCGCATCCTCGCACCCAACCGCTTCATCGTGCGCGTCTCCCCCGCCGACGCCTCACGCCTCGGCGGGCTCGGTCGCACACTCGAGCGCGAGCTGATCGGCGTCGTGAACAAGCACGCCAAACGACAGGGCTACCAGCTGCTCGGAGATGCGGATGTGGAGCTGCGAGTCGACGAGTCGCTGACGACAGGCGTGCTGCAGATCGATGCGTCGCAGGTCGAGGGCGCGATCGCGTGGATCCCGGTGGTCGAGGTCGACGGGGCGCGTCACGAGCTCGGCCGCGGCACCACCGTCGTCGGTCGCGGCAGCGACGCGGGAATCCGCATCGGCGACACGGCGGCGTCGCGTCAGCACCTGCAACTGATCTGGGACGGCAAGGCGGGCATCGCCCGAGACCTCGGCTCGACGAACGGCTCGAAGATCAACGGCCAGCGGTTCCGCGAGGCCGCGCTGAGCCCCGGCACCGTGATCACGATCGGCCAGACGTCGCTGACCTTCCAACTCGTGCCCGCCCGCTCGGCACGGCCCCAGCCTGGTCGGCCCTCCGGGGCCTCCGAAGCGCACGCGGCTCAGCCGCCTGCGCCACCCCAGCGCAAGGACGGCCAGCCGGGCATCGAACAGGATTTCTGGAGGGGAATGTGAGCGACCTCAGCCTCCTGATCATGCGCATCGGCTTCCTCCTGCTGATGTGGCTCTTCATCTTCGCGATCGTGTACGCCCTGCGCAGCGACCTCTTCGGCGCCCCGGTGCGCAAGCTGCCCGGCGACGGCCAGGGCAGACGCGGCAACGGGCAGAGCGCGACGGGTGTCGCGGCCGGCGCGGGTGGTGCCGGCGCACCGCCGCCCCCCGGCGCCACGCACCCCTCGGCTCCACCGGCCATCACTCCGAGCGGCGGTGCGCTTCCCACCGCGGCCGGTTCGGGCGGTGCCCGAACACTCGTGATCACCTCGGGCGTCGCGGCCGGCACGTCGATCCCGCTCGAAGACGACGTCATCACGATCGGCCGCAGCACCGATTCCACCCTCGTCATCGTCGATGAGTACACCTCGACCTATCACGCCCGGCTCGCGCGGGCCGGCGACCGGTGGATGCTCACCGACCTCGACTCGACCAACGGCACCAAGCTCGACGGCAACCGGGTCGCGGGCACGGTGCCGGCTCCGGTGTTCACCCCGATCACCATCGGTACGACCACCTTCGAGCTGAGGCCGTGAGGGTGGGCGTCGGCTACGCGAGCGCCATCGGCTCCCATGTAGGGATGGTGCGATCGAACAACCAGGATTCGGCGTTCGCCGGCGACCGGCTGTTCCTCGTGGCCGACGGCATGGGCGGGCACGCGGGCGGCGATGTCGCATCGGCCCTCGCGACACGCGCGATGGCGAAGCTCGACGCGAACACCGACACCGGCCAGCTCGACCTCGACGGCAATCCGGCCCCGCAGACCGCGGCACAGGCGCGCGCCGCGGCGAAGCAACTCGCCGACGAGCTGCTGAAGGCGAACCGAATGCTGCGCGCCACGGTCGGCGAGCGGCCCGAGCTCTCGGGCATGGGCACGACCTTCTGCGGGTTCATGACCGTCGGCGAACGGCTCGCCGTGGCTCACATCGGTGATTCGCGCCTCTACCTGCTGCGCGGCGGCGAGCTCAAGCAGATCACCAAGGATCACACCTTCGTGCAGCGGCTCGTCGACAGCGGCCGCATCACGGAGGAGGAGGCGAAGACGCACCCGAGACGCTCGGTGCTGATGCGCGTGCTCGGCGACGTCGACAGCTCGCCCGAGATCGACACCGCGGTGCTCGACACCCGCCCCGGCGACGTGTGGCTGCTCTGCTCCGACGGCCTGTGCGGCTATGTGGAGGACGAGGACACGGAGAAGATTCTGCGCCGTCGCACTTCGCTGCAGGGCGCGGTCGACTCGCTGATCGACAAGGCGCTCTCGCACGGCGCGCCCGACAACGTCACCGTGGTGCTGGTCGAGACCCTCGACCACCCGCTTCCCCACGCGGAAGCGCCGGGAGCACGCTTCGCCGGGTCGGCCGCGACCGAGACCTCGACCGAAGAGGTCAGCACCGCGCGCACCCGCCTGCTCTCGCGCCGCCGCATGGTGCGCCGCGCGCAGCCCGTGGCGGAGAGCCACTTCGAGCCCCGCATCGACGAGTACCTGGCCGAGCTGATCGCAG
Source organism: Leucobacter soli (assembly GCA_040392345.1). Classification (GTDB taxonomy): domain Bacteria; phylum Actinomycetota; class Actinomycetes; order Actinomycetales; family Microbacteriaceae; genus Leucobacter; species Leucobacter soli_B. The sequence continues at coordinate 36,016 of JBEBWI010000006.1, forward strand.
AGACGAAGCGGCGCAACCGCAGGCGCCGACTCATCTGGGCCCTCGGCCTCCTCGCCATCATCGCGGTGATCGCAGGCTCCCTCACGCTCGGCTACCAGTGGACCCAGAGCCGCTACTTCGTCGGCACCGACGGGCAGACCGTCATCATCTACCGCGGGGTGCAGCAGAACATCGGGTCGCTCTCGCTCAGCTCCGTGGCGGAGGACACCGGCATTCCGCTCGATGCCCTCGACGGCCTCGAGCAGCGTCAGGTCGAACGCACCCTGAGCGCCGGTTCCCTCGAGGAGGCGCGCGAGATCGTGCTGCGTCTGGGGGTGGAGCCATGAGCGCGCCCCGCACCTTCGACACGAACGCGAGCGCGAAAAGCGAGACAGTGCTGCAGCGCATCACCGCGCTGCGCCAGCCGCGCCTGCTGCGCGGTCTCGAGCTCTCGCTGACGGTGTTCGCGCTGTGCATCGGCATCGGCGCGGTCGTCGTCATCGATCTCACCCTCTTCGGCGAGGTCACGACCACGCTGCTGCCCGCCGGTGTGCCCTACGTGCTCGCCGTGCTCGCACTGCACGTCGTCGTGCGGCGGGTCGCCCCCGACGCCGACCCGCTGATCGTGCCGATCGCGACACTGCTCAACACCGTCGGCATCGCGCAGATCTACCGCATCGACGTGTCGAAAGATCTCGTGGGGTGGGACGCCGTGTCGGTGCGCCAGCTCGTCTGGTCGGCCGTGGCCGTCGTCGTCGCCATTCTCGTGGTCACGCTGATCCGCAACCACCTGGTGCTGTTCCGCTACACCTACCTCATGGGGCTCGGCGCGGTCGTGCTGCTGCTGCTGCCCATGCTCCCCGGCATCGGCCAGGAGATCAACGGTGCCCGCGTGTGGATCCACATCGGCTCGTTCTCCTTCCAGCCGGGCGAGATCGCGAAGATCCTGCTCGCCGTCTTCTTCGCCGGGTACCTCGTGCGCAACCGGGACGCGCTGTCGATGGTCGGCAAGAAGTTCCTCGGCATTCGCTTCCCGCGCGGCCGCGACCTCGGCCCGCTCGTCGCGTTCTGGCTCATCGCGATGCTCGTGCTCGTGTTCCAGCGCGACCTCGGCACCTCCCTCCTCTACTTCGGGCTGTTCCTGTCGATGCTGTACATCGCAACGGGTCGCATCGGGTGGATCGTGCTCGGGGTCGGCCTGTTCCTCGTCGGCGGCATCGCGGCGAGCCAGACGCTCGACTACGTCGGCAACCGGTTCGCGAACTGGCTCGACCCGTTCTCCGACCCGCTGGGCGCCAGCTATCAGCTCGTACAGGGGCTCTTCGGCATGGCGAACGGCGGCATGACCGGCACCGGGCTCGGCCAGGGCTACCCGGGCGACACCCCGCTGTCGCAGAGCGACTACATCTTCGCCAGCCTCGGGGAAGAGCTCGGCCTCGTCGGCCTGTTCGTCATCCTGGCCGCCTACCTGATCCTCGTGGGCCGCGCGCTGCGCATCGGCTTCGCCGGGCAGGACGACTTCGGCAAGCTGCTCGCGGCCGGCCTCGGCTTCACGCTCGCGCTTCAGGTGTTCATCGTGGTGGGCGGCGTCACGCGCGTCATCCCGCTGACCGGGCTCACCGCGCCGTTCCTCGCCGCGGGTGGATCATCGCTGGTCTCGAACTGGATCATCATCGCCCTGCTGCTGCGGCTCTCGAACGCGGTGCGCAACCGTCCGAAGCTGGTGATCCGCGCATGAACAAGCAGCTGAAGTCCCTCACCCGCACCGTGTTCGGCATGTTCATCGTGCTGTTCTTCGCGGTGACCATGATCCAGTTCGTCTCGGCAGACGAGTTGCGCGCGCACGAGCTCAACGGTCGCACCCTGAAGAACAGCTACAAGGTCGAGCGCGGCTCGATCCTCGTCGAGGGCGACCCGATCGCCTACTCGACCGCGACGCAGGACGACTACCGGTTCATCAGGCAGTACACCGACGGCCCGCTCTACGCGCCGGTCACGGGCTACTACTCGCACACCCAGGGCATGACCGGGCTCGAGCAGGCGATGAACCAGGATCTGTCGGGTCTCGGCAACACGCAGTTCTTCACCCGCCTCATGCGCACGATCACCGGCGTCGAGCCGCAGGGCTCCTCGGTCGAGACCACCATCGACGCCGAGGCGCAGCGAGCGGCGCTCGAGGCGATGGCCGGGTACGAAGGTGCGGTGATCGCGCTCGAGCCCGACACCGGGCGCATCCTCGCGATGGTCTCCACACCGAGCTTCGACCCCAACCTGCTCTCGTCGAACAACGACGCCGAGATCATCACGAACTACCGGCAGCTCGAGGCCGATGCCTCGCAGCCCCTCATCAACCGCACCATCGGCGGCGATCTCTACCACCCCGGATCCACCTACAAGCTGCTCGTCGCCGCGGCCGCGGTCGAGAGCGGGGCCGCCACCGTCGACAGCACGTTCGACAACCCCGCCTCACTCACGCTGCCCCAGTCGACGGCTGTCATGCAGAACGCGTCGCGCACGACGTGCGGCCCGGGCAGCGATGTCAGCCTGATGCAGGCGATGGTCTACTCCTGCAACATCCCCTTCGCAGAGCTCGCGATGAGCATGGACCGCGACGCCGTGCCGAAGATGGCCCGCGCGTTCGGCTTCGACCAGGAGCTCTCGATTCCGCTCACGGTGACCCCGAGCACCTCGCCGAACCCCATGGACGCCGCGCAGACCGCGCTGTCGTCGATCGGGCAGCTGGATGTGCGATCCACCCCCTTGCAGATGGCGATGGTCGCCGCCGGCATCGCGAACGACGGTGTCGTCATGACCCCGTATCTCGTGGATCGCGTCATCACACCCGATCTGCGCACCGAGCGGCAGTACGAGCCGCAGGTGTTCAGCAACCCGATCTCGGCGAAGACCGCGGAGAGCCTCACCGAGATGATGGAGCGCGTCGTCTCCGACACCGACGGCACGGGGCACGTCGCCGCGGTACCGGGCGTGCGGATCGCCGGGAAGACCGGCACCGCGGAGAACGGCACCGACGCCGACGGCAACGAACGGCCGTACACTCTCTGGTTCACCGGGTTCGCCCCGGTCGACAACCCGAAGGTGGCGATCGCGGTGGTCATCGAGAACGGCGGCGGTGCCGCACATGAATTCATCGGCAGCTCGTACGACCTGCCGACTACAGTCGGAAAACAAGTGATGGAAGCGGTGTTGGGCCAATGAGACCAGTGGCAGGAGTGACGTTCGGCGGGCGCTACGAGCTGAGCTCGAGAATCGCCGTCGGCGGTATGGGCGAGGTGTGGAAGGCGACCGACAGCATTATCGGTCGTACGGTCGCCATCAAGATCCTCAAAGACGAGTACATGGGGGATCCCGGGTTCCTCGAGCGATTCCGCGCCGAGGCGCGGCACGCGGCGCTCGTCAACCACGAGGGCATCGCGAACGTGTTCGACTACGGCGAGGAGCAGGGCTCCGCCTACATCGTGATGGAGCTCGTGCCGGGCGAGCCGCTGTCGAGCATCATCGAGCGCGAAGGCCGGCTGCCAGCCGACCGCGTGCTCGGCATCGTCGCGCAGACCGCCACCGCGCTGCAGGCCGCGCACGATGCGGGCCTCGTGCACCGCGACATCAAGCCGGGCAACCTGCTGATCACCCCCGAGGGCCGCGTCAAGATCACCGACTTCGGCATCGCCCGTATCGCCGACCAGGTGCCGTTGACCGCCACCGGGCAGGTCATGGGCACCGTGCAGTACCTGGCGCCGGAGCAGGCGAGCGGCCACACCGCGACGCCCTCGACGGACCTCTACTCGCTCGGCATCGTCGCGTACGAGTGCCTCGCCGGCAAGCGCCCCTTCACCGGCGAATCACAGGTGGCGATCGCGATGGCGCAGATCAACGACGCGCCCCCGGCGCTTCCCGAAGACGTGCCCGCGCCCGTGCAACGCCTCGTGTTCGCGTGCCTCGCGAAAGACCCGGCCGAGCGGCCGCAGACCGCCGCGAAGCTCGCTCAGGCTGCCACCGCGCTGCACCGCGGCAACCTGGCGCTGGCCGCCAGCTACGTTCCGGCCGTCGCTGGTGTCGCGGCTGCCGCCGCAACGACCGTGCTGGCCAAGCCCGCGCTCGACGATGCCGCGACGACAGCACTGCCGCAGACCACCGTGCTGCCCGGCGCCGCGCCGCTCGGCTCGGAGGCCGCCGGGTCGTACGGCGCCGCGGCGGAGGGCGGCGACGGCGACGAGCCGCCGAAGAAGAAGCGCAGCCCCTGGACGTGGCCGCTGATCACCCTGATCGCCCTGCTCGTCGTCATCGGCGGCGGCACCGCGGTCGCCCTGCTCGCGAACGGCGGCGGCGGGAGCGACGAACCGACCACGGCCTCGACCACCAAGACGACGACCACGACCTCGAAGCCGACGACTTCAGCGCCCGAGACCGGCGAGGTCGATTCCTCGAAGCTCGTGGGCATGACGGTGGAAGAGGCCAAGGGATACCTCGAGGGGCTGGGCTTCACGAACGTGACCCCGCAGGCCGGCAACCCCGGGCCCGACGACCAGGTGAACCGCGTCACCGAGGTCAACCCGACGGGTGCGAAGGTCAAATTCGACCAGCAGATCGTGCTCACCTACACGGTGGCGTTCGCCGACCCGGCGAAGCCCGGCGCACCCCGCGCCGCGAACTCGACCGTGCCGTCGGCCGGTTCCACGACCGTGAGCTGGGATGTGCCCGTGTGCCCGACCGGCCTCACGATCCAGGCCTACAACGTGAGCGTGAGCGGCGCGGGCTCCGCACCGGGCTCGGTGCAGAGCAACAGCGTCACCGTGACCGCGGCGACACTCGACGCCGGTGCTCCCGACGGCCAGATCTCGGTCAGCTACACCGTGACCTGCGGCAACGGCTCCTCGGTGGTGCGCACCTCCCCGGCCTCCGACGCGGTGAGCATCACGGTGACCGCGCCTCCCGCGCCCGACCCCGACAACGATTGATCGGACTCGGGTCTGCCGGTCTCAGGCGGGCAGACCCGATCCGCGCCCCTAAACTAGCTAGACAGCACTGCCGCGCCATTGCAAGAGAGGTGACCGATGACTGAGAGCCACCAGGCGAGCCAGCAACGCATCCTCGCCGGCCGGTACGCCATCGGCGAATTCATCGGCCAGGGCGGCATGGCGACCGTGTACCGCGGCACCGACACGAAGCTCGGCCGGCAGGTCGCGATCAAGATCATGCGCGCGAATCTCGCGGGCGATGAGGCATTCCGCACCCGATTCCGCCAGGAGGCGCAGTCAGCTTCACGGCTCGCGCACCCGAGCGTCGTGCGCGTGCTCGACGCCGGCGACGACCTGATTCAGACCGCCGATGGGCCGCAGCGCCTGCCGTTCATCGTGATGGAGTACATCGACGGCGAGAACCTGCGCGATCTCGCGGCGCGCAACCGGCTCTCGAACACCGAGGCCTGCCGCGTGGTCGAGGCGGTGCTCACCGCACTCGAGTACTCGCACCGGGCCGGCATCGTGCACCGCGACATCAAGCCCGCGAACATCATGATCACCCGAACCGGCCAGGTCAAGGTCATGGATTTCGGCATCGCGCGCGCCGTCTCCGAGACCTCGTCGACGGTGCAGCAGACCACCGCCATACTCGGCACCGCCGCCTACTTCTCGCCCGAGCAGGCGAAGGGCGAGACGGTCGATGCCCGCACCGACCTCTACTCGACCGGCGTGCTGCTCTACGAGCTCCTCGCCGGCGACGTGCCCTTCCGCGGCGACACCGCAGTCGCCGTCGCCTACCAGCACGTGAGCGAGCGGCCGCAGCCGCCGAGCGAGCGCGAGCCCGGCGTCACGCCCGAGCTCGACCGCGTCATCCTGCATGCCCTGGCGAAGGACCGGGCCCGTAGGTTCCAATCGGCCTCCGAGTTCCGCGACGCCCTGCGCCTGGCCGGAGCCGGCACCATGCCGAAGCTCGGGAAGCAGGACGAGCAGGCCCCGGTACTCTTCACCGGCGGCGAAGAGGTCACGGAGTCCGATCTCGCGCTGCGCCGGCTCTCCGAGACCGGCGGTTCGGCGCGCTCGCAGAGCCGGCCCCCGGTGATGTGGATCTGGGCGGCGATCCTCATCGTGGTCGCCGTCATCGCGGCCGTGGTGTTCTGGCTGGCCACGCTCGCACCGACCTCGTTCGCGCCGACCAATATGCGCGAGGTGCCCGATCTCGCCGGCATCGAGAAGGAGATCGCACTCGAGACCCTCGCCGAACTGGGCCTCGTGCCGGTGCCGGTCGAGCAGCCGGACGACGACGTGCCGGCCGACCACGTGATCAGCACCGACCCGGAATCCGGGTCCCGCGTCACCGCTGAGACCACGATTCGCGTATACATCTCAAGCGGCCCCGAGTCACCCACCGTTCCTGACATCGCGCGGATGACTCTCGAGCAGTACACCGCCGAACTCGAGTCGCTCGGTCTCGCGGTCGGCATGATCACGAAGCAGGACGACCCGAACGAGGCGGCCGACCGTGTGCTCAAGGTCAGCCCCGACCCCGGCACGCGCATCCCCCAGGGCCACACCGTCGACGTCACGGTGGCGAGCGGGCTCGTGGATGTGCCCGACGTGAGCGGTCAGTCCATTCAGGCGGCGACCGCCATTCTCGAGGGGCTGCGTCTCGCGACCAGCGTCAAGCCGAACCCCGGGTGCGCGCAGCAGGCCGGCGTGCCCGTGGTGCAGCAGTCGATCGTCGGCCAGCAGCCGCAGGGTTCCGCGATCGACATCTTCTACTGTTCCGGCTGAGCGAGAGCGTCGCCGAACCCGAACGAAGGCGTCACCGAAGCGGGTGGAGCAGGTGACCGCGTTCGCCTAGGCGGCGGATTCCGCTGCCAGCAACGGCGACAGGGTCGCTGCGATCTCCGCCGCATTGACCGCACCGCACACGGCGAGCCAATTGCCGAGCTGCTGGTAGCCGCCCTCGGTCAGCACCGACTCGGGGTGGTACTGCACCCCGTAGATCGGCAGCTCTCGGTGCCGCAACGCCATGATGATGCCGTGCTCGGTCGCCGCGGTGACGACGAGCTCGTCGGGCACCGTGCCGGTCACCACGGCCAGGGAGTGGTAGCGGGTCGCGTTGAACTGTGCGGCGACGCCCGCGAAGAACGGGTCGCCCTGGTGGTGCACCCGTGAGACCTTGCCGTGCATGAGCTCGTCCGCGTGCGTGACCGTGGCCCCCAGCGCCTCGGCGATCGCCTGATGCCCGAGGCAGACGCCCAGTACCGGCACCCCGGTGCGCACCGCGAGACGCACCATGGGAATCGAGACGCCGGCGTCGCCCGGAGTTCCCGGGCCCGGCGAGATGAGCACGCCGTCGAACTCCGATACGAGCTGCTCGAGTTCACCGATCGAAACGGCATCGTTGCGGATCACCTGCGTCTCGGCACCGAGCTGCTGCAGGTATCCGTTCAGGGTGTAGACGAAGCTGTCGTAGTTGTCGATGACGAGTACACGAGTCATGATTCCACCGTAGTCTCTTCGATTACCAACAGGGTTGCGGCGTACGGGTACACGTAGGCGATCAGCACGTACACCAGCGCGGCGAGCAGCACGAGCAGTGCAATGACCCGCAGCCACACGGGGCCGGGGAAGAAGCGCCAGAGCAGGGAGAACATCAGCTTGCCGTGCCTCCGAAATTCGGGTTCAGTGCAGCGAGCTCGGCGGGGGCGCCGGCGCTCAGCGGCTGGTAGCTCTCGAGCACGGCATAGGCGATCGCGCGCTCATCGCTGCCGTAATCCTTGGGATGGCAGGTCGTGAGCGTGAGAATCTGATCCGCACCGGGGGTGCCAGTGAGCCGTGGGAAGGGATTCAGCACGTCGACCTCGTTGGGCCATACGTACTCGAATGAGCGGAACCGGTAGGTGTACCAGCCCTGCGCGGTCTCGATGAACATCGGGTCGCCCACTCGCAGGTTCATCACTTCCTTGAAGGAGTTGATGAGCGGGCCCGAACGGTGGCCCGCGACGACGAAGTTGCCGGGCTCGCCGGGCATCTGCGTCGCCTCGTAGTGACCGATGCCCTTCTCATCGAGGTTGAGCACCGTCCACCAGTCGGTGGTCTCGGCCATGCGGTTCGCGTAGGTCGCGCCGAATGCCGGTACGTAGAGCACGCCGAACACCTCGGCAGCGGCCACCCGATCCACCACCGGGGTCTCGCCCGACCACGCCGCCGCCTCGACATCGACGTCCGTGCCGGCCGCCGCATCGTTCCAGGCCGCCGAATCCCGAGCCGAGAGCTCGACCTGCTTCTCCGTGACGACGACGCCGGTGTGCCAGGGCTGCCAGACGAGGTAGCCTGCGATCGCGAGGCCGCCGACGAGCAGCAGCTCGCCGATCACCGTGATCGGACTCAGGCGCGCGCGACGACGCTTCGACCGAACGGCCGATTCCTGCGCCTCCGCTGCCTGAGCCATGCCGACAATTCTAGGTGTCGTGGCTGGGAGTCAGAGCCGCGAGCCCGGTAGACTCGTCTGCATGGCAGCAGCAGGTAAAGACGTGAGCAAGCGCAACTCGAAAGCGGTCGACCAGAACCGCGCGGAGGCCGCAGAGCTCAAGAAGGACGCGCCGAACCCGGTGTGGTTCAAGCCGCTCATGTTCGGCTTCATGCTGCTGGGCCTCATCTGGATCGTGCTCTACTACGTGACGAGCTCGAACCTGCAGCTGCCGATTCCGGCGCTCGGCCAGGCGAACATCTTCGTCGGCTTCGGCCTCGTGCTCGTCGGATTCCTGATGACCCCCTGGTGGAAGTAACCACGGCCCGGTATCCGTCGCGCTCCCTCGACAGCTCGCCCGCGCTTCCCTGACGAACGGGAATCACACCGGTGTAATTCTCCCCAGCTGGGGAAAAAGCTGTGGATAACTCGCGTCGATCCGCCGCGAAGCGATCCACGTGCGAACCCGTCGTCGAGCCACCCGCTGCGCCACCCGTCGGTCCGCCCCGACCGACCTCTACCAGCCGATGGAGACGGGCGGCAGCACGAAGTACAGGCCCGAGACCAGCACGAGCGCCACGCCGATGCCGATCATGGCGAACAACCGCACGTTGCGCTTGCGCGGCCCCCGCGTCGCGAGCAGCAGCCACATGGTGAGCGCACCGACGACCATGCCGCCCAGGTGCGCCTGCCAGGAGATGGATGCCCCGGGCAGCAGACCGATGGCGAAGTTGATGCCGATGAGTACCGCGAGCGACGTGATGTTCACCCTCGCCGCACGATACGCGACGAGCGTCGCGGCGAGCAGCCCGAAGATCGCGCCGGACGCGCCGACCGTCGCCACCTGAATCGACTGCAGGTCGAAATACACCCAGAGCATCACCGCGAGCGAGCCGCCCACCCCAGAGAACAGGTAGAGGGTGAGGAACATCGCACGCCCCAGCATCTGCTCGAGGTTGCGGCCGAACAGCCACAGCGCGTACATGTTGAAGAGGATGTGCAGCAGGAACCCGGTGGAGTGGGTGAACATCGCCGTGAGCATGCGCCACGGTTCGAACAGCTGCGGCATCGAGTACAAGGGCGCGTACCAGAGAGCGCGCGTCACCTCGTTGTCGCCGAAATTGGCGCTGAGCATCTGCGCCGCGAACACGAGGGCGCACGCGATCATGATGCCGTAGGTGATCACGGGGTTGCCGCGGTCTGCGAGGCGACGAGCGGTGACCCTGGTGGATCGCGCCACCCGCGCGGTCGCGGCGGGTTGCGTCTGCTTCACGCAATCGGGGCACAGCACCCCCACCGCCGACGCGACCTGGCACTCGGCGCAGATCGTGCGCCCGCAGCGCTGGCACAGCGTGAAACTGTGCCGATCCCGATGCCGATAGCAGATGTCGTCCGGCCCGTACTCCGCCCGTTCGCCGAATTGGGGGCCGGACGCACCTGCCGACACCTGATTAGACCTCGGCGATATCGACGCCGGTCATCACGACGTCTTCGACCGGGCGATCCATCGCGCCGACCGGCACGGCGGCGATCGCATCGACCACGGCCTTCGACGCGTCGTCGGCGACCTCGCCGAAGATGGTGTGCTTGCCGTTCAGCCAGTTCGGAGCCATCGTGGTGATGAAGAACTGCGAGCCGTTCGTGCCGGCAAGGCGGCCGGTGAGGTCGGGGCGCTTGCCCGCGTTCGCCATCGCCAGCTGGTAGGGCTGCGAGAACTGCAGCTCGGGGTGGATCTCGTCATCGAACACATAGCCCGGCCCGCCCGTGCCGGTTCCCGTGGGGTCCCCACCCTGCACCATGAAGTCCTGAATGATGCGGTGGAAGATCACGCCGTCGTAGAAGCCCTTCTGGGCGAGATCGACGAAGTTCTTCACGGTCTTCGGAGCGTGATCGCCGAAGAGGTTGATCACGATATCGCCGTGGTTGGTATGAATGGTCGCAACAGCGGTGTGGAGAGTCATGACAGCAAGCTTACGACGATCTCACTGGGCGATGGGCACGGTTCAAGACGATTCAAAGCGGCCTCGTCTGTGAATCTGCCACACCGGTACCCCCACCGATCGGCGCATCGGTGTAGCTTGGAGGATAGAGCCCGCACAGGCAACGGAGGTCAACATGTCACTCTCACGCAAACGTCGTCGCGAACTGAAGCGGCTGCGAGCACAGGCAGAAGAACTGCTCGACCAGCAGCGCGTCGTACTCGGGCACGCCGGAGACGTACTGCACGAGGCAGGCCGCCAGGCCCGCAACCTCAGCGACGAGTACGTCGCGCCGCGCGTGAACGAGGCCTTCGAGAACGTGAGACCGACAGTGGATCGCGGTGTGGTCGCCGCCCGCCGGGCCGCCGACCAGGTGCGCCGGGTCGCCGCCCCGATCGTGGCGACCGCGCTCGCGAACACCGTGCGCACCCTCGAGCAGATCGAGAACCGCGACGCCGCCAAGCAGCTGCGCACCTTCGGCGAGCAGCGCGGCATCCTGAAGCCCGCGAAGAAGAACCGCGTCGGCGGCTTCATCGCCCTCGGCCTCGGCATCGCCGCAGCGGCAGGCGTCGGGTACGCGCTGTGGCAGGCCTTCCGCAGCGACGACGAGCTGTGGGTCGCCCCCGAGGGCGACGCCTGAGTTTATACGCGGCGCTTAATGCGCCACGCCTGAATTTATACGCGGCG
>JBEBWI010000007.1:0-44485 GCA_040392345.1 Leucobacter soli
CCGCGGGGCGCGCTGGTGTTTTGTGGGGTGTGCCGCCGCCTCGCGGGGGGGGGGGGGGGCCCCCCCCCCGCCCCCCCGGCCCCCCCCCCCCCCCACGCCCGTGACGCCCGGGAAGCACCAGGTTCTCCGCGACCGTCCACTCGGGCACCAGCGCGAGCTCTTGGAACGCGCACACCACCCCGTGCTCACGTGCCTCGGCGATGCTTCCCGGAGTGAACGGTTCACCGTTCACGAGAATCGTTCCGGCTGTGGGGCCGACCGCCCCTGCCAAGATCTTCGAGACCGTGCTCTTCCCGGCTCCGTTCTCGCCGACCAAGGCGAGCACTTCGCCTTTGCGGCACGAAAACGTGGCGGAGTCGAGCGCGCGAACCGCGCCGTAGTGCTTCACCAGAGCCGAGACGTCGAGCACGACTTCGGGGTTCGCGGGTGCGGTGTCTGAATCAGTGGCGACAGCAGTGCTGCCTGGGACGGAGCTCGTCACGGTGCCCCTCCTTCCTGTGCGTCGGCGATTAGTTCTGGTAGAACTCGAGAACCTCATCGAGGGTGAGGTTCAGGCCGGGGAAGTCGAATCCGAGCTGGAAGTTGTCGGGCATCTCCGGGAAGCAGTACTCGTCGGCGTTCTCGACGGTGATCTCGAGCGGCGGGAAGAACTGCTCCTTCTCGATCTGCTCGCCCTGGAGCAGTAGGACGGCCTGCTCGAGACCCTTGGCGTAGATCGCCGGTTGGCCGAAGACCATGTTTCCGGTGAGTCCGTCGCCGGCGAAGTTCACGAGCGCGCATGCCTCGCCGTTGTAGCCCGAGCCGCCGACGACCGGAACGAAGGGGATTCCCGCGTCCTTAAACGCCGCAGGCACTCCTTGACCGCCGGTGAGGAATGAGTACACGCCGCCGACATCGGGGTTCGATTGCAGAATCTTGGCCATGGCCTCCTGCGCGTTCGCCTCATTCCAACCGTTGGTGCCCTGCGCGACGATGGTGGCACCGCCCTCGGTGAGGAGACTCTCCACTCCCGGCATCGAGGTGTCGTTGAGTGGCACGCCGGCCAGGCCTTCGAGTACCGCGATGTTGGTGTTTTCGCCGAGCTGCTCCAGGAGCCATTCCGCACCGACGGTGCCGGCGCTCGCCCAGTCGGTCGAGACTGTGTAGACATACTCGTTGTCGTAGGGCCCGCCGTTCGCGATCACCGGGATTCCGGCGGCCTTCGCCTGAGTGATTGCCGCGTTCGCGCCGGTCGCGGAGGCCGGATCGAACAGAATCGCATCCACTCCGTCGGCGATGAGGTTTTGAATCGCTGCGTTCTGCTGCGCCGCATCGTTGTCGTTGGTGCGCACGATCTTCAGCTCCACAGTGTCTGCGTAGTCGCGGGCGACGAGTGCCTGCATCGCTGCGAGCCCGGTTTCGCGCCAGGCCTGACCGCCGAGCGGCTGCTGGAAGCCGATGACGAACTTGTCACCGTTTCCCGCTTCCTCGCCTCCGGACGACCCAGTGTCGGCCGGGGCCGAACTGCAGGCGGTTGTGAGGAGTACGGCGGCGCCCGCAAGAGTAGCCGCTGCTCGGAACAGCTTCCGCCGGGTAGGGGTCGCATGTGCGTGCATGATTTCTCCCTTGAAATCTGATTGGTGAATGACTCGATCCACACCTGGAATCGGCACCGGTACTCGATCGAGCCGAGCACCGCACTCGCCGATTACGGGTGCTGCAAGCACAGTAGCGCAAAAATGTTAGCGGTGCCAGTAGCGCTACCATCACAATCGCGTTTCGAGTGGGCGTTTGGTGCGAATCGGCGGTTCGTGTGCCGGTGTGCGAGAAGAGTGCGTACGCTGAATGGCGCATCGGATCCGCATGATTTCAACGAATTCTTGCTGAACCGGCGCTAGGGTCAGGTGTTCGATGGGCGGGACTTGACGAACCAAGCGAGCGCCAGTAACGTTCTTGTTAGCGCTACTGTTAACGCTAACAAACTCGAACGCAGGACCATCTCATGCGGTCCCCAGACGAACAGGTACTCCCATGGGTTTCAACGAAGAAATCGGGCTCGAGCCGGATCCCCCGATCCGCTCTCGCGAGTTTCGGATCGGCGCCATCGGTGCAGGCATGATCATGGCCGACGTGCACCTCGAGGCTTACCGGCAGGCAGGTTTCACCGTCGGCGCGATCGCTTCGCGTACGAAGTCGAAGGCAGCGGCACTCGCGGAGCGCTATGGGATCCCGGTGGTGCACGACACCCCGAACGATCTCATCGAGGACGAGTCGATCGAGATCATCGACATCGCGTTTCCGCCCGATCAGCAGCCGACGCTGATTCGACACGCACTGCAGCAGCCCCACATCCGCGGGATACTCGCGCAGAAGCCGTTGGCCCTCACACTCGATAAGGCACGCGCGCTACGCGACGAGGCCGAGGCCGCAGGCAAGGTGCTCTCCGTCAACCAGAACATGCGCTACGACCAATCCATCAGGGTGCTGTCGCAGCTGCTCGAGCAAGGTGCGCTGGGTACTCCGATCCTCACCACCATCGAAATGCGCGCGGTGCCGCACTGGCAGAGCTTCCTCGAGGGCTACGACCGGCTCACGCTCGCCAATATGAGCGTGCACCACCTCGATGCCCTGCGGTTCCTGTTCGGAGAACCGGAGCAGATCTATACCGCGGTCCGCACTGATCCGCGCACCGAATTCGCGCATACCGACGGAATCGTCGCGTCGACCATCAGCTTTCCGGGCGGCTTGCTGGCGCTCTCGCTCGAAGACGTGTGGGGCAGCCCCCGCAACGAAGGGTTCGACTCGGACTTCTTCATCCGCTGGCGCGTGGAAGGCACGGAAGGCGTCGCACGAGGCACGATCGGATGGCCTGATGGCACCCCGTCCACGCTGGAGTACGCGTCAAACCTCGTCACCGAAGGCGCCTGGGTCAAGCCGGAATGGACGACCGAGTGGTTCCCTCATGCGTTCATCGGCGTCATGGAGCAACTCCAGTACGCGCTCTCATCCGGAACCGCCCCGGTGCTCTCGGTCGCCGACAATGTGAAGACCATGGCGCTGGTCGAGGCCGGATATCGCTCGATCGCCGAAAACCGCCCAGTCAGACTCTCCGAGTTCGATGAGCCGGGCGACGTCTGAACCCCTTGTGCGGGGCGATTTGGCTCACCGGGCCGAGCGCTCCCTCGAAATCATTGACCGCAACACCCTCACCATCAGCAAAGGAGCTATGAACCCATGATCCAGGTAGGAATCTTCTCGGGGTACTTCCCATACGACCTCGAGACGACCGCGACGAAGATCCGCGAACTCGGATTCAACACCGTGCAGCTCGACCTGCATTTCAAAGACATCGATCTCTCAGCAGGGCAGATCACCGCGGCGAAGGCGAAGCGTGTGCGCGACACCTTCCGCGACCATGACCTGCCCATCTGCGCGATCTCCGCGTACACCAATATCGTGCATCCCGATCTCGATGAGCGTCGCCGCCGTGTCGACTACCTGAAGGAGATCCTCCGCAACGCCCGAGAGTTCGGTACCCCCTACGTCATCTCAGAGTCCGGCACGTTCAACACCGAGAGCGACTGGGTGCACCACGAGAAGAACAAGACTGAAGAGGGCTATCAGACCGCGCTCGAGGTGCTCGGCGATCTCGCTCAGACCGCCTACGACCACGGCTCGACATTCCTCATTGAGACGTACGTCAACAATGTCATCGGCTCGCTCGAGGAGACTGAGCGGGTATTCAGGGACCTGAACCACCCGGGCATCGAACTGCTCATGGATCCCACGAACTACTTCGAGGCACACAACATCGAGCAGCAGCGAGAGGTGCTTGGCGCCGTCTTTGACAGCCTGGGCGACCGCGTGAAGATCGCGCATGCGAAAGACGTGAAGCGTTCGGGTGACGACAAGAGTGAGAAGCACGCCGATATCGGCGACAGCGATGCGCTCGAGTCGCACACCTTCCGCGGAGTCGGCGAGATGGAGTTGCCGGCCGCGGGTCTCGGCGAGCTCGACTACGACTACTACGTGCAGCGTCTCTCGGAGAAGACTCCGAACGTGCCGCTCATCATCGAGCATCTCGACGAGTCCGACGTGCCCCGCGCGCTCGCGTTCGTCAAGGACGTGCTCAAGCGGAACGGAGTCTGATCCCGCATGGCAACGACGAATCCGTCTGCGGCATCCGCAGCAGCAACCACTCTCGCGCCGCGGGGTGCGGCGCTCGTCACCGGAGCCGGTGGGGCACTCGGACGCGCTACCGCGCTCAGGTTGGCCGCGGACGGGTTCGCCGTCGCTGTGCTCGGTCGCGAGGGAGCGGATCTGCGCGAGACCGCCTCTCTTCTCGATCAGGCCGGCTACCCGCATCTCGTAGTGATCTGCGACCTTCGCGAAGCGGGCAGCATCGCGCGCTCGATTGACGAGATCGAGCGCGATCTGGGTCCGCTCACCGCGGTGGTGAACAACGCCGCCATCTATCCGCCGACCCCGTTCCTCGATATACCTCTCGAGGAATATGAGGACGTGGTGCGAGTCAACCAGACCGCGTACTTCCTCGTGGCGCAGGAATCCGCCAAGCGGATGGTGCCGCGCGGGGAGGGGGCGATCGTGAATGTGAGTTCCATCACATTCCACGGCGGTTGGTCCAACCTCGCGAGCTACGTCTCAACCAAGGGCGCCTCCGTCGGCCTTACGCGTGCGCTTGCTCGTGAGCTCGGTGAGTTCGGCATCCGCGTGAACGCGGTCTCGCCTGGGGCGTTCCCCACGCAAGCCGAGACGATCCACGAGAACCCCGAGCAATACACCCGGTGGGTACTGGACCGCCAGTCGCTCAAACGACGCGGCGGCAACGACGAGCTCGCCTCGGTCGTCTCCTTCCTTGTCGGACCAGATGCGAGTTTCCTTACCGGTCAGACGCTCAACGTCGATGGTGGATGGGTGATGGAGTAGCAATGAGTACATTTTTTGACACCCCGATCGCAACCGCAGAGCTGCGCCGCCGCACGGGAGATCTTGCAGCAATCGCCGGCATACGCGAGACGGTTCTCGACAACGGCAGCGAGCGCGGCGTGCGTTCGCTCGTGCTCCGCAACGCCTCGGGCCTCGAGATCGAGGTGCTGGTGGATCGCGGCTTCGACATCGGCGGCGCGCGCTGGCGCGGAGTGCCCTTCGGCTGGCGCTCCGGCAACGGATACCGGCACCCGGGCCTGCACGAGGCCGACGCCGAGGGCGGGCTTTCCTGGCTGCGGGCGCTCGACGGGTTGCTCGTGACAGGCGGACTCGACCACGCGCTGTTCGGTGGGGAATACGACGCCAGTCACTATGCGTACCCGCCCAAACGGAACGTCACCCACGGGCTGCACGGCAGGCTCACCGCGATTCCCGCTCGACTGCTTTCCATCGAGGAGGACTGGCACGAGGTCGGCGGGGTGCTGCGCGTGCGCGGTGAAGTGATTCAGGCCACCTCGTTCGGTGAGCACCTGCGGCTCACCCGCACGGTCGAACTCGACGTCTTCGGTGACGAGGTCCGGGTGTTCGACACGGTCGACAATCTCGGCTTCGAACGCACGCCGCACATGTTCCTCTACCATCTGAACCTCGGCTGGCCGTTCGTCGACGAGGGGAGCGAGCTGATCGCCCCGATCCGCGGTCAGCTCTGGGCTTCGGACTCGACTGCAGAGCAGGGCGTGCCGTACACGCCCATGCCGGCTCCTATTCGCGGCTTCGTGGAGCAGGTGTGGGAGCACGAGCTGCAGGCCGACCCACGGGGAGAGCACCGGGCGGTGCTCCTGCGCCCCGAGCGCGATCTCGGGGTCGAGGTGCGGTGGGACGCGAGCACCATGCCCCACTTCTTCGAATGGCAGAACCTCCGCGAGGGCCAGTACGGGCTCGGGCTCGAACCGTCGACGAACCACGTCTCGGGAGAACAGAGCGCCCGTGACACCGGCGAACTGGTCTGGCTCGAACACGGAGACAGCCGCGAGTATCGACTCGCGGTCAAGGTACTGCATACCGACGCCGACATCGCGAGCTCGGTGCAGGCCGTCGCCGACATACGAATCTGACCTCGAATCCATCCACTCGGCCAGCCGCTGAGACCCCTCACCACTCAAGGAAGCACACCATGAACGCCAACGCCGCCCCCGGGATCCTCACCGGATACCGGGTGATCGATTGCTCCATCGCGATGGCTGGTCCATTTGCCGCCCAGCGCCTGGGCGATCTCGGCGCCGATGTGATCAAAGTCGAACCGACCACCGGCGAGTGGCAGCGCCACGCCCCCGCAGGTGGGGCCACCGGCAAGGAGATCAACGTTTCCTTTCTGTCGCTGAACCGCAACAAGCGGTCGGTCGCCGTCAATCTGAAAGATTCGGACGGGCGGGAACTGCTCTACGACCTCATCCGCAATGCCGATGTATTCCTGCAGAACTATCGCCCCGGGGTAGCCGAGCGCTTGGGCGTGGACTACGAATCGCTTCGAACGATCAATCCAGGCCTCGTCTACGTGTCGATTTCGGGCTACGGAGAGGACGGACCGTACCGGGACCGGCCCGGACAGGATCTGCTGCTGCAGGCGATGAGCGGTGCCATGCTCTCCGCCGGAGCGAAAGGCACTCCGCCGCAGGCCGCCGGGCAGTATCTCGTCGATGCGATCACGGCGTCGACCGCGTTCGAGGGTGCGCTCGCAGCGCTGCTGCACCGCGAGCGCACCGGTGAGGGCCAGAAGGTGGCGGTCAACATGCTCGACGCGATCACCACTTTGCAGATGCAGGAGCTCTCGGTGTTCCTCATGGGCACGAAGCCGCAGGAACGCAGCACGCAGCCTCACGCGCACGTCTACATTCGCTCGCCCTACGGCACTTTCGCCACGGCGGACGGGTATCTCGCCCTCGCGATGCCCGACCTGAAGCGGCTCGGCGCTTTGATCGGTGAGCCGTTCTTCGCGGAGCTTGATGACGAGGTCGCAGGGTGGGAGCTGCGCGACGAGGTCTTCGAGAAGACCGCGAACCGGCTGGTGCTCGAGACCACGGAGCACTGGATGCGTGTGCTCGGCGATGCCGGGATCTGGGTCGGGCCGGTCTACGGCTACGCCGATTTGGTGGAGGACCCGCAGATCAAGCACAACGGCACCTTCATCGAGTACGACCACCCGGTCGAGGGCCGCATCACCTCGCCCGGATTCCCATATCAATTCTCCGCGACCCCCGCCCGCGTCGATCGCGGCGCCCCCCGGGTGGGGGAGCACACCCGCGAGATCGCCCGCGAACTCGGGCTCGACGGCGAACGCGTGCAGCGCCTGTTCGATGCGGGCGTCATCGTCGAAAGCGCGACTCCCTGACATGGCCTCCGAAACGCACTCGCGATTTCGAGGGCTCACCTGGGATCACCCTCGTGGCACCCACGCGCTCCGCGCCGCGGCGGAGCGTGCCGCGGCGCTTCCGGAGCCGCTCGTGATCGAGTGGGAAGCGCAGCCGCTCGAGGGGTTCGAATCGGCGCCGATCGGCGAACTCGCCGAACGCTACGACTTGCTCGTGATCGATCACCCGCACTTGGGCGACGCGATCCTCTCAGGCGCGCTGCAGCCGCTCGATGGATTGCTCCCGCCTGCGGTCCTGCGCGATGTGCAGGATCATTCGGTCGGTCTTTCGGCGGCCTCGTATGAGGCGGAGCACCGCACGTGGGCGCTCCCGCTCGATGCCGCGACGCAGGTCGCCGCGGTGCGGCCGGATCTGCTGGGCGAACCGCCGGCCACGTGGGACGAGGTGGTGCGGTGCGCCTCCACACACTCTGTGGCGCTCTCGCTCGCCGGCCCCCACGCGTTTCTCAGCCTCTGTTCTCTCATGGCATCGCTCGGACGAGCCCCGAGTTCGCTGCCGCCGCTCCCGACCGGCGAGCAACTCTCCGAGGATGCGGATCTGCTGTTCGACCGGGACACGGCGCTCGAAGCGCTCGACACGATGCGCGAAATCTTCCGCCTGGCGCCTCGGGGGAGCGAGACGCTCAACCCGATCGGGCTGCTGGAACGGATGCGCACGACGCACGACATCGCCTATGTTCCGCTCATCTACGGCTACGTGAACTACTCAGCCTCGGGAAGCGTCGGATCCCTCGTGCGCTTCGTCGACGCCCCGACGGCGCGGCCCAGCGGAACGCCTGTCGGAACCATCGGCGGTACCGGCATCGCGGTGTCGTCGAGGGCCAAGCCGAGCCCCGCGCTCGTCGAGCACCTCTGCTGGCTGCTCTCGCCCGAAGCGCAGGAGTCATGGATCCCCGAACACTCGGGTCAGCCGTCTCGCTCCTCCGCCTGGGAATCCGACAGGGTGAACTCTCGCGTCGCAAACTTCTATCGGTCCACCCGACGCACAATCGACGCCTCGTGGGTTCGTCCGCGATTTCCCGGGTACACCGCGTTTCAGAGCGAGGCTTCATCGATCGTGCGCGGCGGGTTGCTGCAGTCGGGGGCTGACCTAACTCAGATCATCGACCGCATTGAATCCTCCTACCAGCGGGCGCTCGTGGCAGCAGCAGAACTCATACAGACGGGAGCACGACAGTGATCAACAGCACATGCGAACAGATTCTGGTGGAGCACGACGGGTTCGTGGCGACCATCACCCTCAACCGGCCGGAAAAGCTCAATGCAGTCACCCAGGAGATGTCGAACGAGCTCACACGGCTCGCGAATGCAATGAACGACGACGACTCGGTGCGCGTCGTGATCCTGACAGGCGCCGGTGAGCGTTCCTTCTCCGCGGGAAGCGACATCCGTTCGCTCGATCGATACGGAACGCCATGGGAGTTCCGCAACCGCGTCGACTACTGCGACGCGCTTCGCGAGCTTCGCAAACCCATCATTGCCGCGGTGAACGGTTTCGCATTCGGCGGAGGCCTCGAGACTGCAATGATCTGCGATGTGCGGATCGCCAGCACAACCGCCCGGTTTGCCGCTCCGGAGGTGAAACTCGGGTGGATCGGGGGTGGCGGAATGAGCGCATTCCTCACCCATTCCGCCGGCGCAAGCAACGCGGCGCTCATGCTCCTCACGGGCGACCCGATCGACGCCGAGACCGCGTTCCGCTACGGGCTCGTGAGTGAGATGCTGCCACCCGAGCGACTGCTGCCGAGAGCGCGGGAACTTGCCGAGGTGATCGCCAGTCGCCCCCCGATCGCGATCCAAACGGCGAAGGTGAACCTTCGAGCTGCGCACACCATGCCGTTCGACCAGGCCATGGCGTACGAGCGCGACCTGCAGACCATTTGCTTCGCGACCGATGACGCCGAGGAGGGGCGAACCGCCTTCGCCGAGAAGCGCCCGGCAGTCTTCCGAGGCCGCTGAGCCTTCTCACCGTTTTTCCTTATCCGAAGGAGGCATCGTTGATGCACACACCCCGCAGTGATGTCGTTCCCGAGTGGATCGGCCCGGCCGAAGCCGCTCTTCCCGAGAACGGCGCCGGCACCCTAGTCGGCCGCGTCTGGGATCCGGAGGTGAACGGACCGACTCCCGTCCTCGTAGAGGACGGGGTCGTCTACGCCCTGACCCCTCGTTTCGCGACCGTGCGCGACATCACGGAGCAGGAGCATCCGGCGGCGGCGGCGCGTGAGGCGAAGGGAGATCGACTCGGCACGTTCACGGAGATCCATGCGAACAGCCAGTACGGGCGGCGCGATCCTCTGAAGCCACGACTTCTCGCCCCGCACGACTTGCAGGCGGTCAAGGCAGCCGGCGTCACCTTCGCGGTCTCGATGGTAGAGCGCGTGATAGAGGAGCGCGCGGGCGGCGATCAGCTGCGCGCCGCTGAGCTGCGAGAGCAGATCACCGCGCAGATCGGCGGTGATCTTCGGGCGTTGGAGCCGGGGTCGCGCCGTGCCGCCGAGCTGAAGCGATTCCTGGTGCAAGAGGGACTGTGGTCGCAGTATCTCGAGGTAGGAATTGGGCCGGACGCCGAGATTTTCAGCAAGGCGCTGCCTCTTGCCTCGGTCGGAGTAGGTGCAGAGATCGGCGTGCTGCGAGCTTCCAACTGGAACAACCCCGAGCCGGAGGCTGTGCTCGTCGTGAGCTCTCGAGGCGAGATCGTGGGTGCGACGCTCGGCAACGATGTGAACCTGCGCGATATCGAGGGGCGCAGTGCGCTGCTCCTTCCCAAAGCCAAGGACAACAACGCGTCCAGTGCCACCGGGCCGCTCATCCGTCTCTTCGACGACGGATTCGGACTCGACGACGTGCGAGCCATGGAGGTACGGCTCACCGTGGCGGGTGAGGACGGCTACCTCCTCGAAGCCGTATCTGACATGACGCAGATCAGTCGGGATCCCGTGTCGCTCGTCAACCAGCTCATCGGCCCGCACCACCAGTACCCGGATGGGGCGCTGCTTTTCCTGGGCACGCTATTCGCGCCGGTGGAGGACAGAGGCGAGACAGGAAAGGGATTCACCCACCGAGTCGGCGATGTCGTGCGGATCTCTTCTCCGCTCATCGGCACCCTCGTCAACCGGGTGCAGTTGAGCGAGGAGTGCGAGCCGTGGACGTACGGTATGACCGACCTCATGAAGAACCTGGCTGGTCGTGGCTTATTATGAACCGACCACGAAAGGGCAGGATGGCGGAGAGAGTGACGCGCAGAAGCACCAACTCGGTGACGCTCAACGACGTCGCCGCGCACGCCGGAGTCTCGCCGCAGACGGTCTCCCGGGTGATCCGCTCGCCCGAGCTGGTGTCACCGCGCACGCTCGAAACCGTGCAGCGCTCCATCACCGAGACTGGTTACGTACCGAACCTCGCCGCCAGCAATCTCGCATCGAATCGGAGCATGACGGTCGCCGCACTCGTTCCTGCGGTCTCATATTCGGTATTCGCCGACACCATACACGGCCTGGACGCGGTGCTCTCGCCCAAGGGCTACCACCTCTTTATCGGGTCCACCGAGTACGACCAGGAACGGGAAGAGGAACTCATCCGCGCTTTCCTCGGACGCCGCCCCGACGGAATCGTCGTCGTCGGTACCGAGCACACCCCAGTCGCCCGCGCACTGCTCGAGGGTGCGAATGTTCCGGTCGTCGAAACCTGGAACTGGACGAACACGCCCATCGACTCGCTCGTGGGGTT
The DNA here is from genome assembly GCA_040392345.1 of Leucobacter soli. Lineage (GTDB taxonomy): Bacteria > Actinomycetota > Actinomycetes > Actinomycetales > Microbacteriaceae > Leucobacter > Leucobacter soli_B. The sequence goes on from JBEBWI010000007.1 coordinate 11,081, forward strand.
CTCGAACCGGGATGCCAGCGCCGCGCTCGTGGACTATGCGCATGAGCGCGGGTACCGGCATCCGACATTCGGCGGATGGCTGACCGGTATGGATTCGCGTGCCTATGAACGGCGGCTGGCGTTCGAACACCGAGTTCGAGAGCTGTTTCCGGGGGAGGACATACGGGTCGTCGACGCGGGTACCAACGGGAGCAGCATCGAGGCCGGGCGCTCGCTCCTCGACCACGCGCTGCGAGAGTACCCCGAGACCGATGTGCTGCTGTGCGCCAGTGACATCTTCGCCACCGGTGCACTTCTCGAAGCCCAATCGCGCGGCATCGAGGTACCCGGCCAGCTCGGCATCTGCGGGTTCGGCGACTTCGAGCTCAGTCGGCACCTGAGCACGCCGCTCACCACCGTGACGACCCCGAACCTCGAGATCGGGCGACGTGCCGGAGAGCTCCTCGTCGCCCGCATGCTCGGCGAAGAGACCGAACCCAGAACGCTCGACCTCGGCTTCTCGCTCGCCGCTCGCGCATCGGCCTAGCCGGGCGCGCACCAGACCCCATCGGCGCGCCCTGCGGGGCGAATCGCCGGCGAACCTCACCCGTACCAACCAAACCCAATGGAGTGATCGTGCTCGTAACCGTAAACCCCACCGATGGCGTCGTCTCGGAGACCGAACTGAGCGTCACGGACGAGGAGACCCTGAACGCGCTCGCGACAGCCGCCGCGTCGGCCGCTCCGAAGCTTGCCGCGCTCGGTCGTGACCAGCGCGCAGATCTGCTCGACGCGCTCGCCGCCGCACTCGAAGCGCACCGCCCGCTGCTCGTCGAGACCGCTCAGCAGGAGACCGGGCTCACGGAAGCCCGCCTGAACGGAGAACTCAGCCGCAGCGCGTTCCAGTTCCGACTGTTCGCGGAGGCCGTGCGCGAGGGCGGGTTCCTCGAAGCCATGATCGATCATGCCGGTGACACCCCGCTCGGCCCCGCCCCCGACGTTCGGCGCATGCTCATTCCGCTCGGGCCGGTCGCAGTGTTCGGATCGAGCAACTTCCCCTTCGCGTTCTCGGTGCCGGGCGGCGACACGGCTTCGGCGCTGGCCGCCGGCAACCCGGTGATCCTGAAGGCGCACAGCGCCCACTTGCTCACCTCGCAACGCGCATTCGAAGCACTGCAGGAGGGTGCACGGCAGGCCGGCGCCCCCGAAGGCACGCTCGGCATCGTCTACGGTCAGGAAGCAGGCTCCGCACTCGTTGCGCATCCGGCCATCCGTGCCGTCGGCTTCACAGGATCCCTGGGCGCGGCCCAGCGACTCCAGCAGATCATCGACGGCCGTGACATCCCGATTCCGCTCTACGGCGAGTTGCAGAGCGTCAACCCGGTGATCGTCACCCAGGAGGCCCTGCGCGAGCGACTCGACGCGCTTGCCACCGGGCTCGCGGGTTCGGTCACCGGTTCCGCCGGCCAGTTGTGCACCAAGCCCGGCATCGTCTTCGTGCCGGCGGGGGAGGCGGGCGATGCGTTCGCGGCCAAGCTCGCCGAGCTGGTGGGGAGTCAGGAAGCGCACGTGCTGCTCGGCGAGCGGGTGCACGAGAACTTCGAGCGCGTGCGCGGCGAGCTGGTCGCGGCGCCGGGTGTCGCGCAGCTGGCCGAAGGCGCGGGCTCGGAGATCGGCTACTCGTCTGCGGCCACTGTGCTGAGCGTCGATATCGACGCCTTCACCTCGGCGCACACGGAAGAGGCGTTCGGCCCGCTGGTGCTCCTCGTGCGCTACGAGCACGAGTCGCAGGTGGCTCGGGCGCTCGAGGTCGTGCCGAGCTCGCTGACCGCGACGATTCACGCGGGAGGCGACGAGCCGGAGCTGGTCGCAGCGCTCACCGAGCTCGTGTCGCCCCGCGCCGGGAGAATCCTCTACGCCGGATTTCCGACGGGCGTGCGGGTGTCGTGGGCGCAGCACCACGGGGGCAACTGGCCCGCGACGAACTCGGTGCACACCTCGGTGGGGGTGACCGCCATGCGCCGGTTCCTGCGCCCGATGGTGTGGCAGGATGCGCCCGAGCACGTGCTCCCCGCAGAGCTCCGCGATGCGGTGCGCTCCGTGCCTCGACGGGTCGACGGGACACTTGAACTAGCCGAGTAAGCGGGGCTTCATGAGCTGTGCTCGGTGAGCGCGAGCGGTGGATGTACGAGATCGATCGCATGGCCGGGTCTGGCGGGAGTTTCGTGGTGAGACGAAGCGGGCGGATCTGCGAACCAATCCGCGAATCCGCCCCCGCCCCGCCCGGTGCCCGCGAAGGTCAGGCGGTCCACTCCTCGATCGCGGTCACGATCTCGGGTGCGTCGGGCAGTGTGGGCGGGCGGAAGCGCTTCACCCGACCGTCGGGATGCACGAGAAACTTCTCGAAGTTCCACGCGACCCGGCCGGACTTGCCCGCATCGTCAGGCGTCGTCTTCAGCTCCTTGTAGAGCGGGTGCGCCTTCTTGCCGTTGAGCTTCACCTTCTCGGTCATGGGGAAGGTCACGCCCCATGTGGTGGAGCAGTACTCGGCGATCTCGTTCTCGCTGCCGAGCTCTTGAAGGAACTGGTTGCTCGGGAACCCCACGACGGTGAAACCGCGGTCGCCGAATCGCCGCTGCAGCTCCTCCAGCTGCTCGTACTGAGGGGTCAGCCCGCATCGGGAGGCGACGTTGACCACCAGGGCGACCTTGCCCTCGGTAAGGTCGCCGAATGTCGTCTCCCGGCCGTCGATGGTGGTGACCTCGATCTCGTTCAAGCTCATGGTCTGCTCCTTCTGCTGCGTGGGTGCGCCCGATGCTTCGGGCATCTGCTCGCATTCTCTCGCGCACGGGCGGTCGCTCGCGAGGGCAACCGCAACACTGCGAGCAAATTCAGAGGGTGTGGATCACGGCGGTCGCCCTTCTCAGAACCACACCCTCTCACACCCTCTCGAGGCGGCGCACTTTGCTGTTCCACGGTGGGAAACCACAGCAAAGTGCGCCGCCTCGAGAGGGGGTGCCGAGGGAGGGGTGTCGAAAGGAGGGGGCGGGCGCAGGAGGATGAGGGCGTGCAGAGTTCGGCGCGGGGGTCAGCGCGGCGTGGCGAGACTCCAGGTGTCTGCGCGGCTCCAGTCGACCTCGGACCAGTCGTTGGCCTTCCAGGTGAATCGCGCGACCGCGCACGTCGGCATGTGCGTGATCTCACCTCCGGAAGCCTGAAATGCCAGATCGGTGATTCCCGGGTTGTGGGCCACGAGCATGACGCTGCTCGCACCCGAGGCACCGGCCTTCGAGGCGAGCGTCGCCGCAGAGGAGGCGTACATCTGCTGATCGAGATCGACCTTCACGTCGGCCGCCGCGCCGAACTCGGCCGCGGTCGTGCGGGCTCGGAGCGCCGTGCTCGACAGAATGCGGTCGGGGCGGACTCCCGACTCCGCGAGTCTGCGCGCCATCGCCGGTGCGTCTCGCAGGCCTCTGTCGTTCAGCGGGCGGTCGTGATCCAGGAGCCCCGGATAGCCCCAGTCGGACTTCGCGTGGCGCACCAGTATGAGTTCGAGTACCCCGTCGTGCTCGTTCGCGGTCATACCGCGATCATAATGTCCTGCGTCGGGAATCCGTCACCGCGATCGCGAGCAGAGTCGAGGTCGTGGCGTTCGTGGCGCGTCATTCGAGCGCTGCGAGGAAGAACGTCGACTCGGGGTCTTCGAAGAGACGCAGCGTGGCAGCTGCGTGCTCGCGCACGGAGGGATTTCCGAACAGGCTCGCTGAGACCGCGACCTCGCGCCCGCCTGCGCCGAGGCCTACGAGCGCGCGGGCAAGGCTGCGCTGAAGCTCGAAGCCGCCTCGACCGAGTTCCTGCGCCAGCTCGCGCGCGAGCCCCGTGCGTTCCGCCTCGGGGGCGAGCACGACAGCGGCACGCCAGGCGGTTCGGGCCACCTCTTCATCCGCATCGTGGAGGTGTGCGGTCGTGATCGCAGCCCAGGACCGCTCATCGCCGAGCTTCGACAGCGTGTGCAGGGCCTGCGACCGTGCCTGCGGGATCGCAGAGTCGAGTTCCGCAGTGATTCTCCGCACGACGACGTCGTGCGGCAGCCGTGTGAGGGCCCAGGTCAGCATCTCGCGAACGTAGAAGTCCGGTTCGATCGCGCACCGCGAGACCAACGGGTCGAGGAACGCCGGATCCGGGTGCGTGCCCGCCGTGAGCGCAGACTGGAGTCGAGCCGAGGCGTCGGGGTGCTCCAGCGCGGAGGCGAGATGTCGGGCGGGCATACCGCGATCCTAGGCGTTCGCCCGGCAGCGGCCAACAGCGTTACGGCGACGAACGCCGCCATTGCTACGCTTTGGGCATGCCTACCGAAGTACTCGCCGAGATCGTCCACGTGATCGTTCTGCTTCTCGAGGCGATCGGCGTGATCTCGATGGTCGTCGGCTTCCTCATCGCGGGCTACTTCGCCGTGCGGGCTCTCGCGAAAGGTCGCGGGGGCCAGGCAGCGTTCCAGACGCTGCGCACCATGATCGGCTCTTCCATACTGCTCGGCCTCGAGATACTCGTCGCCGCCGACCTGATCCGCACCCTCCTCGCCCCCTCGCTCGAAGAGGCCCTGGTGCTCGCGATCATCGTCGTCATCCGAACGGTGCTCAGCATCTCCATCCAGATCGAGATCGAGGGCGTGCTGCCCTGGAAGCGTGCGTTGCTCACGAGCGGCGGCGAAGTGCTCGCACGGGCCGTGAGCCGCGAGACGCAGACCTGAGTCGGCGCCGAGCGATTCCTGTTACAGACTGTTCACAGGACCCTCTCGCGGTTTCCACCCGAAGTCTGCAAGGGTGGAGGGGAACGGAAACACAGGGGGCAGGGCCCGAGTGCGGACCGGGCTCCCCGCGAACGACGAGTCAGGGGTGCAGCATGAGCAGACGAGTGGCCATCAACGGGTTCGGGAGGATCGGGCGCGCCCTGCTGAGGGTGCTCGTCGAAACCGGCAGCGACCTCGAGGTCGTCGCGATCAACGATCTCACCGGCGGCGAGGCGCTCGCGCACCTCTTCAATTACGACTCCGTCTACGGGCGCGCGCCCGAGCCCGCGCACCTCGAATCGAGCACCGCCGGCGAGGTACTGGCGGTCGCGGGCCGGCGCATCCACCTGCACGCCGAACCCGACCCCGCGAAGCTCCCGTGGCGCGAGTTGCAGATCGACACCGTGTTCGAGGCCACCGGTCGCTTCACCGAGGCTTCCGCGGCGCGAGCCCACCTCGACGCCGGCGCTTCTCGGGTGCTCGTGAGCGCACCGTCGGAGGGCGCGGACGCGACCCTCGTGCGAGCCGTCAACTGGCAGAGCTACGACCCCGAGGCGCACCGCATCGTGTCGCTCGCCTCGTGCACCACCAACGCGCTCGCGCCCCTCGCCCGCGTGCTGCACGATCTCGCGGGCATTGAGCAGGGCATCGTCTCCACGGTGCACGCGTACACGCAGGATCAGAACCTCGTCGACGGCCCGCACCGCGATCCGCGCCGTGCCCGCGCGGCGGGCGTCAACATCGTGCCCACCTCCACGGGTGCGGCGAAGGCCATCGGGCTCGTGCTGCCCGAACTCGACGGCAAGCTCATCGGCGACGCCCTGCGGGTGCCCGTGCCGACGGGGTCGATCGTCGAGGTGAACGCGATCGTCGCCCGCGAGGTGCGCGAAGACGAGGTGCGAGAGGCCTACCGCGCCGCGGCAGCGGGCGACCTCGCCGGGGTGCTCGCCTACTCGGAGGCCCCGCTCGTCTCCTCCGATGTCGTGGGTGAAGCGACCACGTCGGTGTTCGATGCCGGCCTCGTGCGGGTGCTGGGCCGGCAGGTGCGGGTCTCGGCCTGGTACGACAACGAGTGGGGCTTCGCGAACAGGGCGGCCGAAACCCTCGAGATGATGGCGTCGCGATGAGTGGATCGGAGCCCGCACGCACGCCCCGCCCGCTGCGCATCGGCATGCTCTGCTCCGGCGGCGACAGCCCCGGGGTCAACGCCGCCATTCGCGGCGCCGTGCTGCGCGGTGTCGACGTGCACGGTTTCGAGATGGTCGGCTTCATCGACGGGTGGCGCGGTTTTCACGAGGGGGAGCACATCGCCCTCGACCGCCGGGCCGTGCGCGGGCTCTCGCCGCTCGGCGGGGTGCTCATCGGTACCAGCCGTGTGCCTCCGTTCGCCGGACGCGGCGGCGAGGAGATCGATCTCACCGAGTTCCGCGAGCGCATGCGCGAGTACGCCCTCGATGGCCTGCTGCTCATCGGCGGCAACGGCACCCAGACCGTGTCACGGCTGCTCACCGAGCGCGGCATTCCCGTGATCGGGTTGCCGAAGACCATCGACAACGACCTCGACGGCACCGACTACACGTTCGGCTTCGACACTGCGGTGTCGGTCGCGGCCGAGGCGATCGACCGCCTGCGCACCACCGGCGAATCGCACCGGCGCTGCATGGTGCTCGAGGTGATGGGCCGCGACGCGGGGTGGATCGCGCTGCACGCCGGCATGGCCGGCGGCGCGCAGGTCACACTGCTGCCCGAATTCCCCGAGACCCTCGAACAGGTGTGCGAGTGGGTGCTGCACGTGCGCAACCGGGGGCGCTCATCGCTCGTCGTCGTCGCCGAGGGCTTCCGCTTCGCCGGAGGCGAGCAGACGGCGCCGCTCGGCGAGGACGAGATGGGGCGCCTGCGCCTCGGCGGCGTGGCCGGGGTGCTCGCACAGCGCATCGAGGAGTGCACGGGGATCGAGACGCGATCCACCATCTTGGGGCATGTGCAGCGCGGCGGAGCACCCACCGCGTTCGACCGGGTGCTCGCGACCCGCACCGGAATCGCGGCGGCCGACGCGGCGCTGCGCGGGGAGTGGGGCACCCTCGCGGGCATTCGCGGCGACCGCACGGTGATGGTGCCGCTCGCCGAGGCGACGGCGAAGCTCAAGACCGTGCCCGAGGAGCGCTACGTGGAGATGCGTCTCAATTTCGGTTGATCGGCCGAAGCCGGCCGGTCGGGTCGCAGCCCTTCTGCTCCACCCGTGCGGAGCGGCTCATGAGGTGCGGCGGTGCACGGCGAGCAGTCGAAACGCACCCGGCCGCTCCACATGCCAGTCGAGGGGGAGGCGCGCCGCGAGTTCCGCGTAGGTGAAGCTGCGGCGAATGCTGCGCAGCCCGTCGATGCGCAGGAACGAGCCGGGTGCGAGCGGGGTGATGCCCAACGCGAAGGCGACGTACGCGGCGCGGCTTCTCGCGATGTCGGAGTGCAGGCCGAGCCTCGATGCGAGCACCGCCGAGTCGTCGAGCACGATGCCGAGGGCTTCGTCGTCGAGGTGGTGCATCAGGTGATTCGAGATCACGATGTCGAAGGAGGCCCCCTCGGTGACGAGGGTGCTGCTCGTCGCCTGGCGGAACCGCAGCCCGCGCATCGGCTCGAGAGCGTGCGCGACCTCGATCGCACGCGGGTCGGCGTCGATGCCGAGCGCCTCGATCTCGAAGCCGTCTGCGCCGGCGAGCCGCACGATGCGGCGCAGCACGTCTCCCGCACCGCAACCGATGTCGAGCAGGCGCGCGGGGCGGCCGAGGTTCTCGAGCTCCGGCCGCAGGTGCGTGCGGTAGACCGCGCCCCAGCACGAGACGAGGCGGTTGACCCGGCCGAAGCGGCGCAGCGTGCGGCGCAGCCGGTCGGGGTCGCAGGCCGGGTCGTCCATCAGCTCGGTGAGGCCCGTATCGCGCACGCGCAGGTTCACGGTGCGCCTCGCGTGTTGCCCGCAGCTCCCGCCGAAGCGGCGCCGATTGCGCCGCCCTCTACGCCATCTGCGCTGAGAGTCGGCTCGCCCGCCCGGCGGGTGAAGGTCGCGGTCTCGACCGTGAGCCCCGGGCCGAAAGCCAGGCCGGCGATGCGCGCGCCGTTGCCGATCGAGTCGTCCTTGAGGATGCGCCGCAGGATGAAGAGGATCGTCGCGCTCGACATGTTGCCGAATTCGCGCAGGATCGCCCGGGAGTGCCGCATCGCCGCGTCTGGAAGGCCGAGGCCGCTCTGCACGCGGTCGAGCACGCTGCGCCCGCCGGGGTGCACCGCCCACTCCTCGATCTCGGTGAGCGGATCCGCGCCGCCCAACATGGTGCCGACCACCCCCGCGATCTCGCGACCGACGATGCGCGGCACCTGCGCGGTGAGCCGCATCTCGAAGCCCTGATCCCCGATGGTCCAGTCCATGTCCTCCTCGCCCTCGGAGGTCACCGCCGTCGTGAACCCGCCCACCGCGAGCGTCGAGTTACCCGCGCGCGGCGGTGCCGAGGAGACGACCGCGGCCGCAGCCCCATCGCCGAACACGGCAGAAGCCACGATCTGCTCCGGGTCACTGGAGGGGCGGATATGGATGGAGCACAGTTCGGCGCAAACGACCAGCACGACCGAGCCGGGCTGGGCCGCGCTGATGCGGGTTGCCGCCCGCAACGCCGGGAACGCCGCCGAACATCCCATGAATCCGAGGTGATATCGCTCGGTCGAGGGCCGTAGACCCAGGTCTTTCACCAGCAGGAACTCGGGGCCGGGCGCGAAGAACCCCGTGCAGCTGGCCGTGACGACGTGCGTGACTTCGGCCACGTCGAAGCCCGACTCCGCGATCGCGGCTCGTGCTGCAGCTGCGAAGAGCTGCGGGGCCTCCCGACGATAGACCGCGTTGCGTTCACCGGTCGAAGGGGAGCGCAACTGCTCCTCGTCGCCCGCGAACACTTCGGACCGCGCACCGGACGACCCGATCACCGAATACCTGAAGTCGATCGCGGATTGATCGAACGCGGCACCGATGAGCCGTGCCGTCAGGCGATCCACCCCCGGCTGCGCGAGAAAGAGATCCCGGGTCTCTGCCTGAGGCAACCGGGCGAACGGCACCGCCGCGGCGATCGCGTGCACGCTGATGGTCATGTACCCAGTAAATCGACCGCGCCCGCGGTGGGGAAGGGCTTGACACGATCAGCGCGGATTCGGGTGCGCCCGGGCAGGGCGCCGCGCCGGAACTCGTCGTCGCATACGCGCTGCACCGGGCGCAAACCCCTTCCCGTGCGGCTCGCGCTCGGATACAAATGAGACAGAGGGAAGAGGAGGTCGCCGTTGCCCACCCATCCGCAGTCGCAGGCGGTGCTCGGAGTCGTCGACCGGGCAGCGATTCCGCGTGAGCAGGCGACGCCCCGCCGGCGCACGCGCTCGCGCCTGCACTTCACCGGCGCCGAGTCGGGGTGAGACGCGTGTTCGAGTTCGAAGCACCCATCGCTGCCGTGCCGTGGCTTGGCGCGATGCCCTGGACGCCGATCGCAGTACTCGCCTACCTCTCCACCATCACGCTGGGCACGCTCAGCCTGCGCGGGCGCCGCATCAATCGGGCCTGGCACACTCGCCTGTTCATCCTCACCGCGTTGCTCACCCTGGCGGCGGCGGCGTTCTCCTTCCCCGAAGCCTGGCCGAGGGGCGCTGCGCTCACCCTGGCAGTCGTGCCGCTCGCGCTCCTGCCGTTCATCACCGTTCCGGTGTCGCGGCACACGCGCCGTCACATGATCGTCGGCCTCAGTGCGGCACCCTGCTACCTCGCGGCACTCGTGCTCTGGGCAGTCGACCTGACCTGAACGACCGGTTGTCGGCCCCGATCCACTCGAATTGACGACCCACAGAACCCACAGGAGCATCGCATGGAATTTCTCGACGCACTCTTCGGACGCCGCACCACGAACGGGCCGTTCCTGCCAGATCGGGTTTCGGAGGAGCACCAGCAGCTGCTCATCAAGGCGGCGGCGTCTGCGCCCTCGCAGTTCAACAGCCAGCCCTGGCGTTTCGTGATCATCGAGAACCGGGAAACGATCGAGACCATCGCCGAGATCAGCGGTGAGTCGATGACGGCCGTGATCTCGGAGGGCTCTTTCTTCCAGCGGTACAAGCGGCACTTCCGGTTCAGCGCTCAGGAGATGGCCGAGCACCGTTCGGGTATGTACTTCGACAAGCTGCCTGCCGCGCTGCGCCCCTTCACCCGGGCGGTCTTCACCCCCGCGGGGGTGAAGACCATGCGCATGCTGCGGGTGCCGCAGACCCTCGGCGAGGAGAACCGCAAGCTCGTCGCAGGGTCGCCCCTCATCCTCGGCGTCATGCTCGATCGGCGCGAGCGCACCGCCCACCACCTGGCCGACTTCTACTGCCAGTTCAGCATGGGGGCCGCGATGGAGAACGTCTGGCTCACCACGGTCGAACTCGGCATGGGTATCCAGTTCGTCTCATTCCCCATGGAGATGCCCGAGCAGTGGGCTCGCCTGACCGAACTGCTGCGCGTGCCCGACGATCTGGAGCTCATGGCGCTGTACCGCCTCGGGTATGTGCCGCGCGAATCCCAGCGACCGGTGATCGACTGGTCGAGCCGTGAGCGCAGACCGCCTTCGCAGTTCGTCTACCGCGAGACGTGCGAGACGCAGCAGAGCGGGTGGGACGAAGAGGCGGGAGCATCGACGGTCGGATAGTCGAACGCATGCCATAGTGGGAGGCATGCGTCGCAACCGTCTTGCTCTCGTCTCGCTCGCGCTCGCCATCGCACTCGGTGCGAGCGGATGCGCCGCCGGATCGGGCGAGAACGACCAGCAGGCGGCGAACGCGGCAACTGCCGCCCCGACTGCCGTCACCGAGCGCGTCGATGCGGCCTCATGTCCCGCTCTGCCCGAGGGGTTCGTCTATCTGAATACCGTTGACGCGACCATCGCCATCGATCTGCGTTACGCCAGCACCGACAACTTCACGGGTGACATCGTCGAGGGGTACGAGCGCGCGAACACCCCGGTGCTGCGGGACGACGCGGCCCAGGCGCTTGCCGAGGTGCAGACCGCGCTCGTCGCAGACGGCCTCGGCCTGCTCGTGTACGATGGGTTCCGGCCGACGCGCTCGGTCGGGGCATTCATGGCGTGGTCGCAGAGCGACGACGACCGCACCCGCGACGAGTACTACCCGACGTTCGAGAAACCGGAGCTCTTCGAACTCGGCTACATCGCCGAGCAGTCGGGCCACTCGCTCGGCGGCACCGTCGATCTCACGCTCATCGATCTCGACACGGGCGAACCGCTCGACATGGGAGGCGACTTCGATCTGTTCGACGAGCGGTCGCATTACGCCTACGAGGGCGTCACCGACGCGCAGCTCGCGAACCGCACCCTGCTGCGGGAGGCCATGCTCGTGGCGGGCTTCGCGCCCTACGCGCAGGAATGGTGGCACTTCTCCTACCCGGTGCCCGAGGGCGCGGAGCGGCTCGACTTCGCGCTCGAACCCTGCGGGTAGCCCGCCGCAGGCTCCTGCATCACCCATATCCGCCGCTGAAGGCACGGTCAAGGGCCTACTCGGTCTCGTGATCCGCCCGCAGGATGGGGCGTACCGAAGGTAGGATGCCGAAGTGGTGTCAGCGAGTACTGAACCGCGTCGCACCGTGCTGTGCGACTCGCGAGGCCCGCTCAGCGATGCGGTACTGCGCTTCTCGACCGGTGACGGTCTCGACACGAGTGCGCAGCTTCCGCACCTCGCTCGAGAGGCGGTGGGAGTGTCGCGCGACCTCATTCGCGATGACGACGTGCAGCTCGCGCTCTTCGTGCTCTACGCCTCCTCGTACGGCTCGCTCGACCAGCTCGAGGCCGATCTCGAATGGGACAGCGGTCTCATCGAATCCCGACGGGTGGTCGAGGCGGCGTTCGAGGAAGCGCTGCGAGCGCGGATCCCCGTGCCCGCGCTTCCCGAACCCCGCGCCGACGAGGTGGCCCGGTCCCTGTTCGCCCTCACCGGAGCAGGCGACAGCTCGAGCCTCTCGCGCTACTTCGCTCGTCAGGCGACCATCGAGCAGGCGCGCGAGTTCCTGTTGCAGCGCTCCGTCTACACCCTGCGCGAGGCCGACCCCCATTCCTGGGCGATTCCGCGCCTGCGAGGCCGGCCCAAGGCCGCGCTCGTCGAGATACAGGCCGATGAATACGGTGGCGGGCGACCCGACCGAGTGCATGCCGAGATGTTCGCCGGCTCGATGCGGGCCGCGGGCCTCGACGACGCGTACGGCGCCTACCTCGACCGGGTGCCGGCGGTGACGCTCGCCTCGCAGAACACGATGTCGCTGTTCGGGCTCAACCGGCGACTCGTCGGCGCGATCGTGGGGCACCTCGCCGCATTCGAAATGACCTCCTCGATTCCGAATCGCCTCTATGGCGACGGTTTCCGGCGTCTGGGCTTCGACGAAGCGGTGACCGACTACTTCGACGAGCATGTGGAGGCCGACGCCGTGCACGAGCAGATCGCCGGCCGCGATCTCGCGGGCTCGCTCGCCGAGGATCGGCCCGACCTGCTGCCCGACATCATGTTCGGGGCTGCCGCCTGTCTCGCCGTAGACGGCTGGGTGGCGGAGCACATGCTCGGGTGCTGGTCGCGGGGCGATAGCTCGCTGCGGTCGGTGCCGCCCCGAGCCGATGCCGGAGACTCTGCCGGAGACTCCGCCGCCGTTGCCGAGGCGGCGCGCGGGGAGGAGGCGGACAGGTGAGCGAGGAGACCAGCATCACGCCTTACCCAGACGGCCCGATACTCGTGCGGGGCGAGTTCGAGCTTCGCACACCTGGGGGCGAGCCGATTCCATGCCGGCGCGCCACCGTCGCGCTCTGCAGGTGCGGTCTCTCGAACATCAAGCCGTTCTGCGACAGCACGCACAAGGCCGCCGGCTTCCGTACCGAAGACTGAGGGGCACTGTTCGTCCTGTCGCGCCCCAGGGATTCGCCGCAGCCCGCGCCACGATGCGGCAGGATGAGAGGATGACCCCGCAGCGACACCCGCACCCGTACCTCTCGGGGACGGGTGCGCCGCGCGTGTTCGCGCACCGCGGCCTCGTCACTCCCGAGCTGGCCGCCGCGGGTGTGACCGAGAATTCCCGTGCCGCGCTCGAGGCCGCAGCCTCGTCCGGCGCCGACTTCATCGAATCCGACTGCCGCCTCACACGCGACGGAGTCGTCGTGCTGTGGCACGATGCCGACCTCCGGTCGGTGCTCGGCGACTCGCGGCCCGTCTCCGAAATCGACAGCGGGGAACTCGCCGAGATGATGGCGGGGCGCGGGGGGCTCGCGACGCTCGAGGCCGCGTTGGGCGCGTTTCCCGACGCTCGCTTCAACCTCGACATCAAGTCGGCGCAGGTGGCGGCGCCCGCGGGCCTCCTGCTCGCCCCGCACGCCGACCGCGTGCTCGTCACGAGCTTCTCAGACCGGTACCGCCGGGCGGCGCTCAGCACGATGCAGGCACAGGGATCCGCTCGCCCTGCCACCTCGCCGGGGCGCGGCGCGCTCATCGGCCTGCTTGCGGCGATCACGGCCGGGGTGCGCACTCCTCGTGGGCTGCGCGGTTTCGACGCCCTGCAGATCCCCGAGCGTCAAGGGCGCGTGCGGGTGCTCAGTCCGCGCCTGATCTCCGCCGCCCACCGCGCCGGTGTCGAGGTGCACGTGTGGACGGTGAACGATCCCGCCCGCATGCGCCGGCTGGTCGAGACGGGCGTCGACGGCATCATCACCGACCGCGCCGATATCGCACTCGCCGAACTACGCGGCTGAGGCTGTCGAAACTCGCCGTTCACCGGGGCACTGCTAGTGTGAAAAGCGTTGCAGCTGCCCGCCGAACGAGTGGAGGCACCCACGTGATCGACCGCTACGACGCTTACCTGTTCGACCTCGATGGGGTCGTCACGCCGACCGTGCTGCTGCACCGGCGGGCGTGGCAGGAGACCTTCGATCGGGTGTTCGCGCTGCTCGGCGCAGAACCCTATCGCGAGAGCGACTACTTCGAGTCGCTCGATGGGCGCCCTCGCTTCGAGGGCGTTGCCGTGCTCCTCGCTGCGCGCGGCATCGACCTGCCCGAGGGCGCCGACGACGACGAGGGTCTGCGCTCGATCCGTGGCATCGGCAACCTGAAGAACCGGGCCTTCAGCGAGACGCTCGAGCGCGACGGCATCGACCCCTACCCGGGCTCGGTGCGCCTGCTCGATCATCTCGCGCGTCTCGGTAAGCCGCTCGCCATCGTATCGAGCTCGCGCAACGCCGAAGACGTGCTGCGTGCCGCCGGTCTCAGAGACCGCTTCGAGGTCGTGATCGACGGCGTCGTCGCGGCGGGCGAGCGGATCGCGGGCAAGCCCGCCCCCGACACGTTCCTGCGCGCCGCGGAACTGCTGGGGGTGGCTCCGGGCCGCGCCGTGGTCTTCGAGGACGCCGTGTCGGGCGTCGAAGCCGGGCACCGCGGCGGCTTCGGCCTGGTGGTCGGCGTCGACCGCGGCACCGGTCGCGAGGCGCTCGAAGACGCGGGTGCCGACCTCGTCGTCGGCGATCTGGTGGAGCTTCTGGGCCGCGCCGCGGAGGAGGACTCCGAGAAGCTGGAGAACTCCGAGAAGTCGGAGATTCCGGGCGAGACTGACGAACCGGGCGAACCCGATTCGCGGGAACCGCTCGAGGAAACGGCCGGGCCCGCCCCCCAGGTGCCTCGCGGACCGCGGCACCCCGAGGATCCGCACACCCCGTTCACCCACCACACCGAGCGCGATTTCGGCGACGATCCCTGGCGGCTCGTGGTGCGTGGAATCGACCCGGCGCTCGCGGGCCAGGACGAGACGATCTTCGCGCTCAGCAACGGCTACCTGGGCCTGCGCGGCAATCACGAGGAGGGCTTGCCGCTCGGCAACCACGGTACGTTCGTGAACGGGCTGCACGAGACCTGGCGCATCCGCCACGCCGAGTACGCCTACGGTTTCGCCGAGCACGGCCAGACCATCGTCAACGCCCCCGATGCGAAGACGATTCGCATCTACGTCGACGACGAGCGGCTGAATCTCTCCTCGGCCAACATCGTCGAGGTCACCCGCACCCTCGACCTTCGCGCCGGCACGCTCGAGCGCTCGCTCGTGTGGATCACGCCCACCGGCAAACGCGTGCTGGTCGAGACCCGCCGCATGGTCTCCTTCGAGTCCCGTCACATGGCCACGCTCGAGATGCGCATCACCGTGCTCGACTCCGACGCAGATCTCACGATCTCGAGCCTCATCATGAATCGACAGGATCTGGGCCGTGTCGATCCGGGCGCGCCTGCGGGCCCGGTCGCCGTCGACCCGCGCAAGAGCGAGCAGCTCGGTGAGCGCACCCTCGAGGCCGGCCCCGCGTTCCACGAGGGCGGCCGCAGCGTGATGAGCTTCACCGTGCACGATTCGCGCATGGTGCTCGGAGTGGGCGCAGACCACAGCTTCGACGCCGGAGACGGAGAGGTCGGAGAGAGTCTGCGGCCGGGTGACGACGAAGAGGCCGGGGCCGATGGCGCCTGGCAGCAGCGGGTGCAGGCGACCGCGGATCGTGCGCGGCACGTGTTCCAGGGTCGCGCGCGCAAGGGCCGCGCGGTCACGCTCGTGAAGACCATCACCTATCACGCGTCCACCACTGCGACGCTCGATGAGATGCTCGACCGCTGCGTGCACACCCTCGACCGGGTCGTCGCCGAGCCCGCGGAGGCGCGCTGGCAGGCGCAGCGCCGCTTCCTCGACGGCTTCTGGCGGCGCAGCGATGTCGAGGTCGACGCCGAGCCCGGCGTGCAGCAGGCGATTCGCTGGAATCTGTTCCAGGTCGCGCAGGCTGCGGCCCGCGCCGACGGGCGAGGCATCGCGGCGAAGGGCCTCACCGGCTCCGGGTACAGCGGGCATTACTTCTGGGATTCCGAGATCTACGTGCTGCCCTTCCTCAGCTACACGACTCCGCTGTGGGCGCGCAACGCGCTGCGGTCGCGTCAGCGCATGCTGCCGCAGGCGAGGCAACGGGCGACGATGCTCAACGAGGACGGCGCGCTGTTCCCGTGGCGCACGATCACGGGGGAAGAGGCGAGCGCCTACTACGCGGCCGGCACCGCCGCCTACCACATCAACGCCGACATCACCTACGCGCTCGCACGCTACGTCTTCGCCACGGGAGACTTCGAGCTTCTGCGTTCGGGCGCCGCCGATATTCCGATCGAGACGGCCAGGCTGTGGTCGAGCCTCGGATTCTGGGGCCGCGACAGCGATGGGGTGGATCGCTTCCACATTCACGGCGTCACCGGCCCCGACGAGTACACGACCGTGGTCAACGACAACCTGTTCACGAACGTGATGGCGCGCTTCAACCTGCGCATCGCGGTCGAGGTGGTGCGCAGGTTCGAAGCGGAGGTTCCGGACGCCTGGCAGGAACTGCGCGACCGGCTGCGCATCGAGCCCGACGAGGTCGAGGCGTGGCAGCGCGCGGCCGACGGCATGTTCATCCCGTACTCCGAGGAGATCGGGGTGCACCCGCAAGACGCCCACTTCCTCGAGCGCGAGGTGTGGGACCTCGCGGCGACTCCACCCGAGCAGAAGCCGCTGCTGCTGAATTTCCACCCCCTCGTGATCTACCGTTTTCAGGTGCTCAAACAGGCCGACGTGGTGCTCGCCCTGCTGCTCGCGAGCGACGAGTTCAGCACCGAGGAGAAGCGTCGCGATTTCGAGTACTACGATGCGCTGACCACCGGCGACTCGACGCTCTCGGCGGTGGTGCAGGCGGTGATCGCGGCCGAGGTGGGGTACCGCGACCTCGCCTACCGATACTTCGACCATGCGCTGCACGTGGATCTTGCAGACCTGCACCGAAACTCATCGGACGGCGCCCATATCGCCTCCGCGGGCGGGGTGTGGATGGCACTCGTGCAAGGGTTCGCCGGCATGCGGGATGCGGGCAGGCGCCTCTCGTTCGACCCGAGACTGCCCGCGCACTGGGGCGGCATCCGCTTCAGCTTGGCGTGGCGGGGCCGCCGTATCTCCGTGGCGCTCGAGCAGCGGCGCATCCGCTTCGAACTGGTAGAGGGCGAGGCCGCGGTGAGGGTGAGCGTGCGCGGGCAGGTGGTCGAGGTCGAGGCCGGCGCGCCGGTCGAGGTCGAGCTCGCCGACCAGGGCCCCGATCTGGGTTCGTTCCGCGGGCTCTCCGCCGGCATTCTGCCGCGTGACGGAGACACCGGCGCGATCCCCGTCATCGAGCTCGACACGATGACGACGCCCATCCCGATCCCGACGCTGCCGCCGACCGTGCAGCCGCACGGCTGGGGTGCGACCGCCGGGTAGTCTGTCGCAGCCCCGATCTTCCCGCGCCGCGCACCCGCGCCGACGTGTTCAGGCGAGCAGAGCCGCGCCGATGATGCCCGCGTCGTTGCGGAAGCGCGCTGGAACGGTGGGCGCGGTCACCCCTGGAAAGGGAAGGAACCGGGCCGACTCCTTGCTGATGCTGCCGCCGATCACGAAGCGGTCGGGGTTCAGCAGCAGCTCGACGTGGCGCACGTAACGGGCGGCGCGATCGGCCCACTCCTCGAACGTGATGCCCTCTCCGGCGATGTTCTTGGGAGTGGCCCAGCGCTCGGCATCGGGATGCCCGTCGAGCTGCAGGTGCCCCAGCTCGAAGTTCGGCACCAGTGCGCCGTCGTGCATGCACGCGGTGCCGATGCCCGTGCCGAAGGTGAGGAGCAGGGTCGTGCCGGGAAGCCCGGCCGCAGAGCCCAGCGCGGCCTCGGCGAGGCCTGCGGCGTCGGCGTCGTTCACCACGGCGCACGGCGCCCCCGTGGCATTCGATAGCAGGGCCGAGGCGTCGACGCCGATCCACCCCGCATCGATGTTCGCCGCGGTCAGCATGACGCCGTCGCGCAACACGCCGGGGAGCGCGACGCCGATCGCTCGTTCTGCGGGTGCGAGGCCGGTCTCGTCCATCTCCGAGCGGATCGCGGCCACCATCTGCGCCACCTCGCCCGCGATGGCCGACTGGTCGCCCCCTGCGGGGGTGGGCACGCGGTGGCGCGAGGTGACCCGCTCGCCGCTGCTCGTGTCGATGGCGGCACCCTTGATCCCGGTGCCGCCGACGTCGATGCCGATCGCCGTTCGCCGCATGTCGCCGAGTCTACCGGGGCGCAGCCCGGGCCCGGCTCTACCGTTCGCGCCGGTCTCGCGCAAGGCGTGGACGACTCCGGGCGAGGGCGGTGTACTGGGCATCGAAGGAGGTGCGGCATGGTCGATTCGGCATTGGGGGAGGCAGTGGATCGCCTCGTGCGCGAGTTGCACGAGGCAGTCGACGCGGCGGGGTGCACCGTTGCGACCGCGGAGTCTCTGACGGGAGGGCAGCTCGCTGCGGCGGTGTCGGCAGCGCCCGCGGCCGGGCACTGGTACCGCGGCGGCATCGTCGCCTACCACCCCGCAGTGAAGCACACGCTGCTGCGCTCGCCACCGGGGCCCGTCGTGACCGGGCCGACCGCGGCTGCGATGGCGAGCTCGACGGCGCAGTTGCTCGGCGCCGACTTCGGGGTCGCGGTCACCGGTGTGGGAGGTCCGGAGCCCGAGGAGGGCGAGCCGGCCGGCACCGTGTACCTCGCCACCTGCGCGCGCGGTGGGCCGCCCGTGGTGCAGCTGTTCCGTTTCGACGGCGACCCGGTCGAGGTGATGCGACAGACGATCGAGGCGTCGCTGCGTGCGCTCATCGCGCGCGTGAATGAGAGATGACGGCGGAAGGCGTTGCAGAGCTGGGCGGAGTCACTCGGCCTCCTCCGCTGACAGGTCGTGCGGGGCGCCCACCGGTTTCGACTCCGCAGAGCCGCGCTGCCGGAGGAAGATGGAGAACGCGACCATGCAGCCGACGGCGAGCAGTTCCGACTGCCAGTTCTGCAGGGTGCGGTTCCAGAAATCCGGTGTCACGAGGTAGTCGGTGAGGGAAACGGGAGCTTCGCCGTGCAACGCGCGCTCGGAATTCAGCACCGTGGTGCCCGCGAGGCCTTGCAGCAACCAGGAGAGCACGAAGATCGTGCCCATCGTGAGAAGCAGCGAGTTGCTGTAGACCCAGAGTTTCAGCCCGCCTGCGCGCGCCCATGCGGGGGAGTCGGGGCCTGCATGGGAGCCGACCATCTGCTCCTCGTCGCTGCCCGTGCCCTCGTCGCCCGGTTTCTTGGATTCGGGCGAGCCGCGCTGCACCAGCCATACGGTGGCGAGGATGAATAGGAAGAACTGCAGGAACTCCGACTGCCAGTTTTCCGCGACATCGACGACGAAATCCGACGATGTGACGAAGTCGAGCCACGAACTCGGCTGGGCGCCGTGAACCAGCTGCTGCTCGTTGTGCGTGAGGAGCCCGGCGACCGACTGCCCGAAGAGCGACAGCAGGAAGGCTGCGGCGAAGCAGAGCGACAGGGCGTGGTCTTTGAGTCGCACGGTCAGCGTCCGATCCACACGATCGCGAACATTGCGACGAGACCGACCGCTACGATCGACACCCACAGGGTGAACATGGCCTTCATGCGGCGATCGTATGGCCGTCTGCGGCGGTCGTAACGGGGCTTGCGGCCTGAACGGCAGGTGTGCAACGCATGTGGCCGTTTCGTGAGTCGCTCGTGAACTACCAAGAGATGGTGCCGGCGCGCAAGGGGCTATTCGCGTCTGCGTCGGCAGTCGTACGCTCGAGACATGAACGCACTATTCGTCATCATCATCATCGTCGCAGTCGTGCTGGCCATCGTGGGTGGTCTGGTCGAGGCGGTCAACTTCCTACTCTGGGTCGGCATCATTCTCGCGGTGCTCGCGGTCATCGCTTGGCTGCTGCGCAGCCTCACCGGTCGACGCAACTGACGCGTCCCGACCCCGCGCGGAAGGCAGTCGCCCGCGGCAATCGCCGAGGTGGTGGGGGTGTGCGGCCGCAACGCATGCGGCTGCGGACTCGTGCCTTCCGATGACTGTCGCAAGCGCTGGGGCCGCCCGTGCTTTCCGTCGCGCTTCGTCGAGTGAACGCAGAAGCACCATTCGGGTGGCTGCGGTTGTGCGTCCGCGTTCACTCGATTACTGTTTGACATTGACGTGACGTCAAGTTCTAACGTGGGTGTCATGGAATGGTCGATACAGCAGATCGCTCGACTCGCCGGCACCACCAGCCGCACGCTGCGTCACTACGGCGAGCTCGGTCTGGTGCCGCCGAGCCGCGTCGGCTCGAACGGGTACCGGTATTACAACGGTGCCGCGCTCGTGCGTCTGCAGCGCGTGCTGCTGCTGCGTGAACTCGGTCTCGGGCTGACGCAGATCGGCGAGGTGCTCTCGCGCGAGCGCGATGAGGCCGCAGCGTTGACCAGCCATCTGGGGCTGTTGCGCGAGCAGCAGCTCCAGCTCGCCCGGCAGATCGCCGCGGTCGAGCACAGTATCGATGCCCTGAGCGGAAGAGAGAGACTCATGCCCGAGCACATGTTCGACGGATTCGACCACACCCGGTACCGGGAGGAAGTCGAGGAGCGCTGGGGCGCCGACGCGTACGCGCGCTCCGACCACTGGTGGCGGGGGCTCGACACGCAGCAGCGCGCCGACTGGCAGCGGCAGGTGCGCGAGCTCAACAGCGAGTGGATCGCGGCCGCCTCCGAATCGGGCGCTTCGCCCGGTTCGGGCACCGCCCAGCAGCTGGCCGCCCGTCACATCGACTGGCTGCGTGCGATTCCCGGCACACCGGCAGGCGACGGCGGCGACCTCCACTGCTACGTGCGCGGCCTCGTCGAGATGTACGTCGCCGATGAGCGCTTCGCCGCGAACTACGGTGGTGCGGAGGGTGCTCGGTTCGTGCGCAACGCACTCATCCGCTTCCTCGATCGCGCTGCGGCGTAGCTCAGCCTTCCTGTTGATCGGCGGGCCGTCGGGTGGCATACTTCCCGCAGCGGTGCACTCGATTGGCGCCGCCGATTCTGCGCCGTACAGGGTGCAGAACGAGCGAGCGAAGGAGCATGATGGGCGCGAACGATGAGGGCGGGTTCAGCGAGGCCGAGCGGGCCGCGATGAAGCAGCGCGCCGAGGAGCTGCGCGCGCAGAAGGGCGTCAAGGGCGCTGCGAAGCGCGAGCGGGAGTTCCAGGCATGCCTCGACGCGATCGGCGAGCTCGAGGGCGCGGATCGGCGGATAGCCGAGCGCTTCCACATCATCGTCAGCGAAGAGGCCCCGCATCTCGATGCGAAGACCTGGTACGGTTTCCCATCCTATGCATTGGAGGGCGAGGTCGTCACCTTCGTGCAGCCGTCCTCGAAGTTCGACACCCGGTACACGTCGATCGGGTTCAACGAACAGGCCGTGCTCGACGACGGCGACATGTGGCCGACGTCGTTCGCCGTGCTCGATGCCACTCCCGAGGTGGAGAAGCGCCTACGAGAGCTCGTGCGGAAGGCCG
The DNA here is from genome assembly GCA_040392345.1 of Leucobacter soli. Classification (GTDB taxonomy): domain Bacteria; phylum Actinomycetota; class Actinomycetes; order Actinomycetales; family Microbacteriaceae; genus Leucobacter; species Leucobacter soli_B. Next base: position 32,287 of record JBEBWI010000007.1, read on the forward strand.
CCCCTCAGCCCGAGTAATGGGGCGGGGCGGCAAGGCGCAAGGCGACACCTCTGCTAGAGATCGCGGTTGCGGCGGTGCAGGGTCAGGTGCAGCACGCCCACCACGAGCACGAGCAGCAGCAGCGCCGGCACGAAGTCGCCGAAGATCCAGCTCGCGGTCGGCGCGACCAGGCGCGAGGGCTCTTCGTCGGTGTTCGCATTGGGGTTGCGCGGCAGCAGCACGCTGCCCTCGTCGGTCACGGTGACGTCGAAGCTCACCGCCAACTCGAGTTCTTCGACGGTGGTGGCGCTCACCGTGAGCGCGTAGTCGCCCGGATCGACCGGCTCGTCGAAGCGCGCGTTGATCCAGAGATAGCCGTCGCGTGCGACCTCCTCGGTCGCCAGTACCGGGCCGCCGGGCTCGAGGCTCAGCGTGCCCTCGGTACCGCGCAGCAGCCCATACCCGTTGGCGTTCAGCGAGACGTCTTCGAGCGACACTTCGGTCTCGTCGCCCGACGGGGTTTCGACGTATGCCGAGAGCGAGAGCGAGGGGTTCGCGAGCAGCTGGTTCACCGCCGACGAGCCGTAGCCGAGCGCCATCGATGCGACAGCCACCGCGAAGACGATCGACAGCACCAGGTTCAGGTTCTTCGCACCCACGCTCACACCGACCGGCTTCGCCCCCGTGCGCCGCTGCGCGTCGATCGCGCGCGCCGCGAGGATCGTGCCGCCCACGATGCCGGCTGCGATGAAGACCTGCACGATCACCCAGATCCACACCTCAAGGGGGGTCTGCGTGATGTCGTACACGATGAGGCCGAATACGAGTGCCACCGCGACCGCCACGATCGGCACCGTGTAGGCGAGGGCGGTGGATCGCTGCACGACCGTGCTCTCGGCGTCGCCCGCCGCTGAGACCCCGGCCGGCGTCTCGGTCGCCGCTGCGGCGCCCGAGGCCGACTCGGCAGGGGGCGCCGAGAGCACGGTCGGCCCAGTCTCGGAAACCTGCTTCGACGGAACCGCGTGCGTGAATACGAAACCGGTGAGGATGACTGCGACGATGAGCGCCGTGTACAGCACGATCGGCAGGTAGGAGTTCAGCACGCGTTCGAAGACCGCATCGTCATCTGTGCCGCCGAGGAAGTTCGACATGAATACGATGACGGCGGCCCACGCGGCGACCACGAGACCGATGATCATGACGGTGCCGGCGAACAGCTGCACGGAGCGTGCAAGCGCCGACGCCGGAGTGTGTTCGGCCTGTGCGCGAATGGCCAGCCGGCGCCCGAAGAGCCCGCCGAGTGCGAGTGCGCAGACGGCGACGAAGTACAGATAGGTGGAGGGCCGCACCACGATGACGGCCTCGGGCCCCCAGATCTCCTCCCACGACCGGCCAGCCTCGACGGCGAGGTCGCTGAAGACCGCGAGCATGAAGAGCACCCAGGCGAGGATGCCGCCCGCCAGAACCAGCCAGAGCGCGCGATTCGCAGTGGTGCGAGAGGTCGTCTTCGTCATACCGGGAGTCTATGCCGCGGCGCACCCTTGCGGCGAGGGCGTGGGCAGCAATGCCTATGACGATATTCCGCTGTATACCGCGGGCGCACGCCTGTGGTTTACTTTCACCTGAACGGGGTGCACGGCGGCTCCGCGCCGACTGCGCAGTCGGCGCCGCGATCCACCCCGCGAATCGAAGGGGGCGCCGTGTTCGAGACAACCGCACTCGATGTCGCGCAGCGCGCGTTCACCGGTCGCATGCCCGAGGGGCCCGGCATCGACCGGCTCATCGCCGAGGCGCATGAGCGGTACGCCGGTCACCGCGCCGGCGAGGTCGCCGACTACATACCCGTGCTGGCCGAGGCCGACCCCGAATGGTTCGGCATGTCGCTCGTCGAGGTCGACGGCAGCACCCACGCGGTGGGGGACGCGGGGGTCGCCTTCTCGATCCAGTCGATCTCGAAGGCCTTCGTGTTCGCGCTCGTATGCGAGGCGATCGGGCACGAGGCGGTGCACGAACGGGTCGGTGTGAACAACACCGGGCTGCCGTTCAACTCGGTGATCGCCGTCGAACTGAATAAGGGCAGCCCCATGAATCCGATGGTGAACGCCGGCGCGATCGCTACGACCGGCCTGATGCCCGGCGAGTCGGCCGAGGCCCAGTGGCGCAACGTGCAAGAGGGGCTGTCGCGGTTCGCAGGCCGCCCGCTCGAACTCGACGAACGCGTGTACCGCTCCGAAGCCGAGACGAACTACCGCAACCGCGCCATCGGGCAGCTGCTGCAGAGCTACGATCGGCTCGACACCGACCCGCACGCGACCGTCGACGTCTACACCCGCCAGTGCTCGCTCTCCGTGACCGCGACCGACCTCGCCGTGATGGGAGCCACCCTCGCCGACGGCGGCGTGAACCCGATCACCGGCGAGCAGGTCGTCTCTGCCGAGGTCAGCCGAGACACCCTGTCGGTGCTGGCCGCCTGCGGCATGTACGAGTTCTCCGGCGAGTGGCTCTTCGAGATCGGTCTGCCCGCCAAGTCCGGCGTCTCGGGCGGCATCGTCGCGATCGCCCCGGGCAAGGGGGCGCTCGGCACCTTCTCCCCGCCACTCGATGCCGCGGGCAACAGCGTGCGCGGGCAGCGCGCCTGCGCCCACCTGTCGCGTGCGCTCGGGCTCAACCTCTTCGCATCGACGGCAGCCGCGCCGTCCGCATCGATTCCAGCGCCGCGGAACATCGCGGCCCCCGAGAAGGGAACCACCCGATGACCGCCGAGCAGACCGCGGCCGCAGCCGCACTCGAACGCCGCTCGTGGGGGCCGATGGTCGGCCTCTTCCTCGCGCAGGTGCTGATGTCGTTCAACGTCGCAGCCCTGCCGATCTCCCTCGGGGGCATGGTCGAGGAGTTCGGGGTGCCGCCCACCACCGCGAGCTCCACCATCGTGGCCTACGGCATCGCCGTCGCCGCGCTCGTGATGACGGGCGCAAAGCTCGGCCAGCGCGTGGGCTGGGTGCTGATCTTCCGCGTCGTGGTCGTGGTGTTCGCCGGTTCCTCGCTGATGATGATCTTCGCCCCCACCGTCGGATGGGCGATCGCCGGTCAGGTGCTCGCCGGCGCCGCGGCCGCCATCATCGTCCCGGCACTCGTAGCGCTCATCGCAGAGAACTACAAGGGCGAACAGCAGGCGACCGCGGTCGGCTCGCTCGGGTCGGCGCGCGCGTTCTCGGGCATGAGCGCCTTCCTCATCGGCGGTACGCTCGGCACACTCGTGGGCTGGCGGCCGGTGTTCATGGTGACGCTCGGGCTCGCCGTCGCGGTGTTCCTGCTGAGCTTCGGGCTTCGCTCCGACAAGGGCAATCCGAAGATCCGCATCGATCTCGTCGCCTCGCTGCTGATCGGTGCGGCCATCGTGATGCTCACACTCGGCTTCAACAACCTCAACGGGTGGGGCGTGCTGCACGCGACCGAGGGCGCCCCCTTCTCCATTCTCGGCATCTCGCCCGCACCCGTGCTCGTGCTGCTCGGCATCGTGTTCGGGCAGCTGTTCTTCCTCTGGACGAACCGGCGCATGAAGCTCGGGCGAGTTCCGCTCGTCGACCTCAGCGTGTTGCGCCGCCCGAGCGAGCGAGCAGCCGTCTACGCGATGTTCATCATCGTCGCGATGGAGGCGGCGGTGAATTTCACCGTGCCCACCTATATCCAGGTCGTGCAGGGGCGAACGCCATTCGACACGTCGCTCGCGATGATGCCCTTCAACCTCACAGTGTTCGTCACCGCCACGCTGATCGTGCGCTTCTACAAGAAGTACAGTCCGCGCTCGATCGCCCTCTTCTCCTTCATCCTGACGACGATCGCGCTCGTCTGGCTCGCCTTCGTCGTGAACAACGACTGGGAGACATTCCCGACCATCATCGGCCTGATCGTCTTCGGCGTCGGCCAGGGCGCACTGGTCACCCTGGTGTTCAACGTGCTCGTCACTGCGGCCCCCAAGGAGCTTGCCGGTGATGTCGGCTCGATTCGCGGCACCACGCAGAACCTCGCTTCCGCCGTCGGCACCGCGGTGATGGGCGCTGTGGTCGTCACGGTACTCACCTTCGGCATCACCCAAGCCGTCGACGAGCACCCCGAGCTGCCGCCCGAGCTCGTGAGCCAGGTCGATCTGAACAGCGTGAACTTCGTGAGCAACGACGATCTGCGAGGGGTGCTCGAGCGCACCACGGCCACGTCGGAGCAGGTCGAAGCCGCCATCGCGCTGAACGAAGAGCAGCGTTTGCGCACTCTCAAGATCGGGTTCCTGATTCTTGCGGGGCTGAGCGCCGTCGCCGCGCTTCCGGCGTCGCGCCTGCCGAAATACAGGCCGGAGGAGATCCCCGAACCAGACTCGCAGTAGGGCCGGAGCCGCGCCTCCGGAGACCTCGGCTAACACGTTTCGCATCACTCCTCCACCCCCTTCCGGACTCCTCGCGTACCGAGGAGCGTGGGTTGCGAGCCCGATACCGGTCGGGTGCACCCATAGGAAGGAACGATCATGCGAATCTGCGACACCTGCGGTAACGCCTACGACAAGACCTTCACCGTCACCGCAGGCGAAGTCACCGGTACGTTCGACAGCTTCGAGTGCGCGGCCGACGCGATGGCGCCGCGCTGCACCAACTGCGGTGTGCGCATTCTCGGCCACGGCGTCGAGAGCGACGGCGAGATGTACTGCTGCGCGCATTGCGCCCGGGAAGAGGGCGAGCATGAACTCGTCGACCGAGCCTGAACTCGACCCGACGAAGATGGTGAATCAGCCGGCGCTGCGCACCTCGCACGGCACGGTCTGGGTCATCATGGGCGGGCTGTTCGCGGCCGCGAGCCTGATCCCGTTCGGGCTGCTCATCTTCGTGACGAGCGGCAGATCCCAACCCATCGCGATCGTCGCGGCCGTGCTGGTCATCGCGCTCTACGCACTGCTGCTCGTGCTCCACGTCGCCATGGCACACGGGCCGAAGCGGCTGCGGGCGCTCGCCGCATGCATGCTGACGATGGCGGCGGTCGCCCTCATCGGGATCTGGCTGTGCGCCCTCATCGAGAATGCGCCGCGCTGACTCGGGTGAGGGTGCGGGCGTCGCGCGCGCGTAGATTGATGCCATGGCAGAAGACACGCGAGTGAACGGGGATCCCGGCCCGGCTTCCGAGCCGGGTCGGATCCACCCGGCCGCCGAGACGAGGAGTCGGCCGCGACGGGGCGGACTGCGCGGCGCAGCGGACACGGTGATCGCCTTCGCGCTGCGTCTCAGCGTCGTGCGAGCGGTGCTCCACTACACCGAGCACCGGGGCCCCATGCTGGCCGACAGCGTGACCTATCGCGCCCTCTTCAGCGTCTTCGCGGGGCTGTTGCTGTTCGTCTCCGCAGCAGCGGTGTGGTTCGCCGGCAACCCCGATGCGCTGCGCGCGCTCGTCGAGTCGATCGACTCGTTTCTGCCCGGCATCTCAGAGACGGTCGATCTCGAGCGAGCCCGCATCTCGGTTGGTTTCACCGTTGTCGGTGCACTTTCCCTCATAGGTCTCGTCGGCGCCGCCCTCAGCGCGATCGGCAGTCTGCGCGCTGCGTTCCGGCTGATCGCCGACGTCCCGAGGGACGAGCCGCTCTTCATCTGGGTGCTGCTGCGCAATCTGCTCGTGGGGCTGTGCTTCGGCGGCCTCCTCCTGCTCGCCGCGGTCGCGAGCATCGTCACCTCGAGCGGAATGTCGCTCGTCGCCGACTGGCTCGGCCTCGAGCAGCGCAGCGCGGCACTCGAATGGGGCTCGCGGGGCGTCGGCCTAGTCGTGGTGCTGGGCATCGACATGCTCGCCATCGCGGTGGCGTTCCGGCTGCTCTCGGGGTTGCGCGCTCCCTCCCGAGCGCTATGGATCGGTGCGCTCGTCGGCGGGGCCGGTTTGCTCGTGCTGCAGGAGTTCTCGGGGCTGTTCGTGCGCGGGGCGACCTCGAATCCGCTGCTCGCATCGTTCGCGGCGCTCATCGCGCTGCTCCTGTGGATCAACCTGTCCGTGCAGGTGATCCTCGTCTCGGCCAGTCTCATCGTGACCTTGGATGCCCAGTCGCGTGACCGCGTGCGCGAGAAGTTCGGCGCATCCACGCTCGCTCAGCACCGCCGGCGCCGGGCAGAAGAGGAAGTGGCCAGGGCGACCCGTGAGCTTCGTGCGGCGCAGGAAGCCGAGCGCGAAGAGCGCGAGCGGGCGCGCTGATCCACTGTGCGCGCTGAATAGCCGGGCCGAGCCGCTGGCGCAAGCCCCTCGCCTTCGCCTGCCGCCGCGGGAATGCTGGTCGTGAGCCGACACCGCGCGTCGGAATGCCGACGCAGGCGACCGCGAACGAGGAGGAACGCCATGGCACAGATCCGGGAGCGGAATGAAGAGCACGACGTGCCGCCGCCGAACGAAGAACGACGGGCCTGAGGTCGGCATGCGCTCGCTCTGGCAGCTCACGGGGCCCGTGATACCGATCGATGAGCTCTCATCCGACGAGTTCGGCGAGTCGTTCGACACGGTGGTGGTGGGCGCGGGGCTCACTGGTCTCACCACCGCAGTGCTGCTCGCGCGGGCGGGACAGCGGGTGCTGGTGCTCGAGGCTCGCGGAGTGGGGGCAGTGACGACCGGCAACACCACCGGCAAGCTCAGCCTCCTGCAGTCGACCGTCTACTCGGATATTCGGGAGCACGCGGGCGACGAGGCGGTGTGGGCGTACGCCGAGGCCAATCGGGAGGGGCAGGCCTGGCTGCTCCGCGAGCTCGACAGGTGCGGGGTACGGGTCGAGCGTCGCACCGCGTATACCTACGCGGCAGACACGGCTTCGCTCGACGCACTCGAAGCCGAGCGGGAGGCCTGCGCGATCGCCGGTGTCGAGGCCGAGGAAACCGTCGAGACCGAGCTGCCGTTCGCCATCGCCGGCGCGTTGAAGCTCGAGCACCAGGCGCAGCTGCAGCCCATGCACGTGCTTGGCGTGCTCGCCGCTGAACTGCGCGTGAGAGGCGGCCGCATCGTCGAACGCTGCCGGGTGCGAGACGTCGAGCATATGAGCCCGGGGGTACGGCTGACCACCTCTCGGGGCGATGTCTCGGCCGAGCGCTGCGTGCTCGCGACCGGCACACCGATACTCGACCGGGGCATGTTCTTCGCTCGGCTCGAACCCGCCCGCTCGTTCGCTGCGGCGTTCAGGCTCGGCACCGGAGCGCCTCCCGAGGGCATGTACGTGAGCATCGATGAATCCGGCCATTCGCTGCGCGCCGCGAACGGGGCGGAGGGCGAACGACTGCTGGTCGTGGGCGGTGGCGGCCATGTGACCGGGCGCTCCGGCGACACCTCCGCAGAACTCGACGGCATCGGAGCCTGGGTCCGTTCTCGGTTCGGGCCGACTGAGCGTGTCGCCTGGTGGGCCGCGCAGGACTACCGCAGTCACTCGACCGTGCCGTTCGCGGGGGAACTGCCGGGCGGCCGGGGCCGCATCTTCACTGCGACGGCCTACAACAAGTGGGGCATGACGAACGCGGTCGCGGCCGCCCTCACACTCGCCGCAGACATCCTCGGCGGAAACCTGGAGTGGGCGAACACCCTGCGTGAGACGCAGCTCAGCATCGCGGAGGTCCGCGATGCCATAGGTGCGACCGCGTCGGTCGCCGGGCACCTCGCGTCGGGCTGGGCGAAAGCGGAGTTCGCAGCTGTGCGCGAGCCGGAGGAACTGCGCGACGGCGAAGGGACGGTCGTGAGCGAGTACTTGGCTCCGGTGGCGATCGCTCGGCTCGACGGTCGGCTGTGCCGCGTGTCCGGGGTGTGCACGCACCTCGGCGGGGTGCTGAACTGGAACTCGGCGGAGCGCACGTGGGATTGCCCGCTGCACGGTTCGCGCTTCTCGAGCGATGGCGAGGTGCTCGAGGGGCCTGCCGTGCGCGGGCTCGAGGTCAAATGAGCGAGGGGCGCGAAGAAGCCGAGGGAACTCGGCGCGGCCGGAAGCGGGGCCGGGAGCGCGGCCGGAAGCGGGGGAGCGCAGCGCCGCCGCTGATCACGCGCGAGGGCGAGCCCGGTGATTTCCGCTATCGCCTCGACGGCGCGCGCGTCACCTCGGTACGTGAACTCGCGCGCATCGAGCGGTTGGCGGTGCCGCCTGCGTGGGTCGATGTCGAGATCGCGCGGTCTCCGCGCGCGAAGGTGCAGGCGAGCGGCACCGACGCCGCAGGCCGCGTGCAGGCGATCTATCATCCGGCCTTCCGGCGCCGGCGCGACCGGCAGAAGTTCGATCGCGTCATCAGGTTCGGGGGCGCGCTCCCCGCGCTGCGCGCGGCAGTCGATCGCGACCTCCGCCACCGCAGTCTCAGCCGCGATCGCGTCACAGCAGGCGTGATCCGCCTCATCGATCTGCACCATTTCCGAGTCGGCAATCGTCGCTACGAGGCGGCGCACGGCAGTTTCGGGGTGACCACGCTGCGCCGACGGCATATGCGGCTGAGCAGGGCGCGCGCCGACCTCGATTTCCCCGGTAAGAGCGGCAGGCGTCACCGGGTGCGGATCGCCGATGCCCGCCTGGTGCGACTCCTCGAACGGCTCGATGCGGTGCCCGGCGCAGAGCTGTTCGCCTTCGTAGATGAAGATGGCGAGACTCGAGGCCTTCGCAGCAGTCAGGTGAACGCGTACGTGAAGCGGCATCTCGGAGAGGAGTACTCGGCCAAGGATTTTCGCACGTGGGCCGGCACTCTGCAGGCGGTCACCATGCTGCTGAGCACTGACCCGATCCGCTTGGGCACCGAGCGCGGCCGCGCTGGAGTGCGCACGGAGATCGAGCGGGCGGTCGCGGGAGAGCTCGGCAACACCCAGGCGGTGACCCGCAGTTCCTACATCGACCCGCGCGTATTCGAGGCGATGGAGGAGCCCGAGCTCGTCGACGGCCTGCGACGGAGGCTGTCCCGTCTGCGTAGCCGTAGGTATCAGAGCATCGACGAGCAGGCTGCCCTGATGCTGCTGCGACACGGGAGAGCCGATTGACGCGGGTGTCATCCGTGATGCCGCCTGTCGAGACGCGGCTCACCGGCCGGGGGCTTGCTCCGAGTCGATGCCCATCACTTCGCGCCACTTCGCCGCGAGCGTCTCGATGTTCTCGTGGGCGTTGAGCCCGCTGGGTTGAGGCACCACCCACAGCCGCACGCCTTCGGGCCAATGGTGGATCGCCGACTCGTCCTGCCGACCCAGTACTGCCTTCGGCTGCTCGAACGCTGCGCGGTAGGCGGTGATGCCTGCGATGGCCACGGTACGAGGCCGCAGGGTCTGCACTCGGCGCATCAGCATCTCGGCCCCGCGCCTGAGCTCGGCACGACTGAGCTCGTCGGCGCGCACCGTCGCGCGACCGACCAGATTGGTGATGCCGATACCGCGTTCGACGAGGTGCCGTTCGTCGGCCTCCGTGAGGCCGAGCGATGCGTCGACGAGGTGCCCGGTGAGCCCGGCTCGATGAAGCGCTGGCCAGAAGCGGTTGCCCGGGCGGGCGAAGGGGGCGTTGACCGCCGCGGTCCACAGGCCGGGGTTCACGCCCACGATGAGCAGGTGCAGCGGGGGAGCATCGCTGCCCTCGGCCGGCAATACGTCGTCGATCGCGTTCGGGTCGTCAGTGGCGAACCGGACGAGGTCTTCCCGAGTCGGCTTCCTCCCGCCGAGCGGGGAAGGGCGCCTGCCGCTCACGCGGGGCCCCCTGGCGCGGTGGGCGCGATTCTCATGGACATGTGACGCTCAGTGGGTCACGAACGCTTTGACGAGCACGATGAAGATGCCGAACGAGGCCGTCGCGAGTGCGCCGAGCACACGCAGGTGCATCGCGGCGCCCTTGCGGCGATAGGCGACGTAGCCGAGCATCGCGAGCACCCCGACGTTGACCCAGAGCGCGATCCACTGCGCGAGGTAGTCGTCGATGAGCCCGAGCGCCGAGACGAACAGCACCCCGCCCGGCAGCACCAGCGAGGCGAGCAGCCCGTGCGCTCCCGTGAAGGAGTGGCGGAACGCCTCTTTGAGGCCCACGTGCCGCAGCCCGTCGTCCGTGCGCTGACCGTGCATCGCAACCGTGCCGGCGTAGATGTGCGCCGCCCAGAACACGAGCACGGTCAGCGCGGTGAACAGGAGGGTGCGGCCCGCGGGCATCTCGGTGGCCGCAGCGACCGCGATGAGACCCGAGATCAGGATGACGCCGTAGACGCCCTGCTCGGTCGAGAGACGGTCTCGCAATCGCTGCGTCGTAGAGTATGTAGCGCCCACCCGCCCAGTCTACGTTCCCGGATCCGCCTCCGAGGCCTCGACCACGTCGACCAGCTCGGTGCCGTACGCTCCGGGTTCCGTGCCGTGGCCGATCTGCCGGTACACCTTCGGGTTCCGCGAGCGCAACGATGCCGCCCAGATGGCGCCGATCACGAACGCGAGCACCACGAGCCCCGGCAGCACGAAGGTCGTCGGGTCGCTCAGCTCGGTGCCGAGCATCAGCGGGAAGTTGCCGATGATGAGCACGAACATGATGAGGAGTGCGATTCCCGACAGGCCCGGGGCCACGACGGTGGTCCAGGGGCTGAGGCCGCGCTTGTTCTTCCGGAAGTATCCGATCACGGAGAACGCGGCGAAGCCCATGAGCAGTACGAGCGCCGCGGCACCGGTGTTCGTCAGCCAGGTGAACATGGTGAGCACGGGGAAGAGGAACGCGAGATCACCGAGCATCGCCTCGGCGCCGCCGAACGCGTCGCCGGCGAGCGCGAAGCCCGCAACGACCAGGACGGCGAGCACCGTCTGCGCGACCGAGCCGGCCCACGGGGCGCCCGACTTGCTGGTGTGCGAGAAGAAGCGCGGCACGACCTGCTCGCGGCCGAGCGAGTAGAGGTAGCGCGCGACGGCGTTGTGGAACGCCTGCAGCGCGGCGAAGAGGCTCGTGATGAACAGCAGCGTCATGATGTCGGCGACGATGATGCTGGTGTGCTCGGTCATGAAGACGAACATCAGGTCCGGACCGAACTCCTGCGAGGCGCCGATGATCTGCGAGGGGCCGATGCCGACGGAGAACGCCCAGGCGCTGAACGCGTAGAACAGGCCGATGATGGCGACGGCGAGATAGGTTGCGCGGGGCACTGTCCGCTTCGGATCCTTCGCCTCTTCACCGTAGATGGCGCCGCTCTCGAAGCCCATGAACGCGGCCACACCGAACACGAGGATGATGCCGAGCGCCGGGCCGAACAGCTCGGCCGGTGCGAGCGCCGCCGTCGAGATGCCCTCGGGCGCGACCGTGAACGAGACGATGTCGAAGACGATGACCGCCACGAACTCGAGGGCCACGAGCGTGCCGAGCACCTTTGCCGAGAGGTCGACCCGGTTCACGCCGAGCACGCCCACCACGATGATGCACAGGAACACCCACACCCACCACGGCGAGGCGAAGCCGAGCTTCGCCTCGAGGAAGATCGAGAGCTGGAACCCGAACAGCCCGTAGATGCCGATCTGCATCGCGTTGTAGGCGACGAGCGCGACCAGGGCGGATCCGACGCCCATGATGCGGCCGAGGCCCTGCGAGATGTAGGCGTAGAACGCGCCGGCATTCGTGATGTAGCGCCCCATTGCCGTGTACCCGACCGCGAACAGCGTCAGGATCAGGGCGATGAGCAGGAATCCGAGCGGCACGCCCAATGATCCGGTGACCGCGAACGAGGTGGTCACGCCGCCGGCGACCACCGTGAGGGGCGCAGATGCGGCGATGATCATCAGGGTGATCGAAGGCACACCGAGTGTGCGCCGACTCAGCCCCGGGTCTTCGACCGGGGCGTCAGTGGTGTGTGTGGTAGACAAGGCTGACTCCTCTCTGAGCGGCGTCGTCGCCGATCAGTTGAGAAGAGTGTACGAAAGTGCAGTAGTGCGTGGGTGAGATTCATTGTGCACAGCGTGCAGGCTTGGTTCGCACGACTCGATCGGGCAGGCGGCGGCAGGCGGGGCTCGACCACCACGTGTGGGGCCGGGCCGGCACACTAAGAGGCGGGGTGGATCAGCCGATCCACCCCGCCTCTTCGTGTCTGCGCAGGCTAGAGGGTGTTGCCGAGCTTGAAGCCCTTCTCGCCCTCATCGTCGCGCGTGTACGAGAAGCCGTCGGCGCCGATGGTCACCTCGAGCTCGGAGTCGTCGGTGCGCGCGACGACCGGCTGCGGGTTGCCGTCGAGGTCGAGCACGAGCGACGCCTCGGTGTACC
>JBEBWI010000008.1:0-42817 GCA_040392345.1 Leucobacter soli
CGGCCTGCACCTTGCCGTCGCGGATCTTCGCGAGCACGTCGGGCTGCTCGGCGAGGGCCGCGTCGATCGCCTCGATGAGCGGACCGTCATCGGAGACGATCGCGAGACCGCGGGCGTCGACGATCTGCTGCGCGGTGCCCTCGCCCTCGATGATGCCCTGGATGACCTGGCGAGCAAGCTTGTCGTTCAGTGTGCCGGCGTCGACGAGTTCGACGACCGAAGCGAGCTGCTCGACCGTGATGAGATCGACGGGCGCCACCGAACGCTCATTGGCGATGCGAGCGATCTCGCCGGTCCACCACTTGCGTGCGGTCGGAGCCGGAACACCGGCCGCGACGGTCGCCTCGACGGTGTCGAGCAGCCCGGAGTTCACGACGTCCTGGAACTCGAGCGCGGTGAACGACCACTCCTCGCGAAGACGACGGCGGCGCAGCGTCGGGTGTTCGGGAAGCCCGGAGCGGAGCTCTTCGACCAGCTCCCGAGACGGGGTCATCGGGGCGAGGTCGGGCTCGGGGAAGTAGCGGTAGTCGTCGGCATCGCTCTTCGGACGGCCCGGGGAGGTCTCCCCCGTGTCCTCGTGCCAGTGCCGCGTCTCCTGGGTGATGGTGCCGCCGTCTGCGAGTATCTGCGCCTGGCGTTGAATCTCGAAACGCACCGCCCGCTCGACAGAGCGGAGCGAGTTCACGTTCTTCGTCTCGGTGCGGGTGCCGAGCGCCTCGGTGCCGCGGGGGCGCAACGACACGTTCGCGTCGCACCGGAGATTGCCTCGCTCCATTCGCGCATCCGAGATGCCGAGCGCGATGACGAGCTCGCGGATGGTGGCGACATATGCCGCCGCGATCTCGGGCGTGTCGGCCTCACCGCCGAAGATCGGGCGTGTCACGATCTCCACGAGCGGCACGCCGGCGCGATTGTAATCGACCAGCGAGTACTCCGCGCCCTGAATGCGGCCGGTCGACCCGCCGACGTGGTTGAGCTTGCCGGCGTCCTCCTCCATGTGGGCGCGCTCGATCGGCACATGCACGACACGCCCCGAGGCGAGCTCGATCTCGACGGAGCCGTCGAAAGCGATCGGATCGTCGTACTGCGAGATCTGGTAGTTCTTCGCCATATCGGGATAGAAGTAGTTCTTCCGGGCGAACCCTGACACCTCGGCGATCTCGCAACCGAGCGCGAGCCCCAGGCTGATCGAGTAGCGCACCGCCTGCTCGTTCACGACCGGCAGGCTGCCCGGAAGGCCGAGGCACACCGGGGTGAGGTTGGTGTTCGGGTCGGAACCGAACGCGTTCGGCGCCGAGCTGAACATCTTGGTTCGGGTGTTCAGCTCCACGTGCACCTCGAGCCCGATCACGGGTTCGAATATCTCGAGCGCCTTCTCGAAGTCCATGAGCTTCGTCTTCGCCATCAGTTCGCGCCCTTTCCTGCCGCAGCGCCGGTGAGCGCGGGTGCCTGTGCCCAGAAGGGCGAACCGTCGCGTTCGGTGATCAACCGCTCGATCGCGGCACCCGCCCGGTAGAGCCGCGCGTCTTCGAACGCGGGAGCCAGCAGCTGCAGGCCGACCGGCAACCCGTCTTCGGCCGCTGTGCCGACGGGCAGACTGAGGCCCGGAATTCCCGCGAGGTTCGCGGGAATCGTGGTCGCGTCGTTGAGGTAGTCCTGCATCGGGTCCCCCGCGTGCTCGCCGAGCTTCCACGCAGTTGTCGGGGCCGTGGGCGACGCGATCACATCGACCTGGGCGAAGGCGGAGGCGAAGTCGCGCTGGATCAGCGTGCGAACCTTCTGCGCGCTGCCGTAGTAGGCGTCGTAGTAACCGGCCGAGAGCGCGTAGGTGCCGAGAATGATGCGGCGCTTGACCTCGGCGCCGAAGCCCGCGGCGCGCGACGCGCTCATCACGTCTTCGACGGTGCCGCCACCCTGCGGGTTGACCCGCAGGCCGAAGCGCACCGAGTCGTACTTCGCAAGATTGCTCGAGGCCTCCGCCGGGAGGATGAGGTAGTAGGCGGCGACGGCGTACTCGAAGTGCGGGGCATCGATCTCGACGATCTCGGCCCCCTGCGCGGTGAGAAGCGCGAGCGCCTCGTCGAAGCGGGCCTTGACCCCGGCCTGCACGTCATCGAGCATCAACTGCTTGACCACGCCGACGCGCAACCCTCGCAGCGCGTCTCCGGCGGCGCCCTCGCGTGCGGCCGCGGCCATGGACGGCCAATCGTGCTTCAGCGAGGTCGAGTCATGGGGGTCGTGCCCCGCGATCACGTCGTGCAGCAGCGCGGTGTCGAGCACGGTGCGGGCGACCGGGCCGATCTGGTCGAGCGATGAGGCCAGCGCGATCGCACCGTAACGACTGACGCCGCCGTAGGTGGGCTTCGCACCGACTGTGCCGGTGAGCGCTGCGGGCTGGCGAATCGAACCGCCCGTGTCGCTTCCGAGAGCGAGGGGCGCCTCGAACGCGCCGACGGCGACCGCCGAACCGCCGCCCGAGCCGCCGGGCACGCGGTCGAGCGCCCAGGGGTTTCGCGTGGGGCCGTACGCGGAGTTCTCGGTAGAGGAGCCCATCGCGAACTCGTCCATGTTCGTCTTGCCGATCGATACCAGACCGGCCGCACGCGCGCGCGCCACCGCGGTGGCGTCGAACGGCGACATGTAGCCCTCGAGAATCTTCGACCCCGAGGTCGACGGCATGTCGGTCGTGACGAGCACGTCCTTCACCGCGAGCGGCACTCCGGCGAGGTCGCCGAGTGGTTCCCCGGCGGCGCGCCGGGCATCGATCCGGCGGGCCGCGTCGAGCGATGCCTCGCGGTCGGTGGCGAGGAAGGCGCCGAGTTGCCCGTCGACCTCGGCGATACGCTCGAGATGAGCGGTGGTCGCCTCGAGCGAGGAGACCTCGCCCGCTGCGAGACGCGCGCCGAGTTCGGCCGCGGTGAGTCGAGTCAGATCCGGCATCACTGCTCCTCCCCGAGAATCGAGGAGACGCGGAACATCCCCTGATCTGCATCGGGAGCATTCGAGAGCGCCTGCTCCAGCGTCAGTACATCGGCGACCGCATCGGGTCGGGTGACGTTGTTGATCGGGATCGGGTGGCTCGTGGGCGGCACATCGACGCCCGCCACCTCGCTCACCTTCGCGATGTTGTGGAGGATCGAGTCGAGCTCCCGCGTCAGCGAGTCGAGCTCGGCATCGGTGAGGGAGATGCGGGAAAGCCCGGCGAGATGCTTCACGGTGTCCGTGGTGATCTCGCCGTTCGCCGCGCTGGTGTCAGGCATGCTGCTCCATCTGGAGTGGTATTCAAGGAACCCGACCATCCTACCGTCGCCGGGCCCCACGTCTCCGTCAGGCGTTTCATCCGAGCGTCGCACGGCCCCCGAGCGGTGCGGGCAGTCGCTCCTCCGAACCGATCCGCCGTGACCCGTCGACGTTCCACAGCCCCGAGCAGCCGCGGCGATGGCTCGCGATGAGATGCACGTCGACGACACCGATGGCCGTCATCAGGGCGAAGACCGTGGTTGGGCCGACGAATACGAAGCCGTGCCGCTTCAGCTCCTTCGCGAGCGCAACGGATTCCGACGAAGTGCTCGGCACCTCCGACTCGACGGTCGGAGCGGGTGAGCGCTCCGGCGTGAAGGACCAGACGAGAGCGGCGAGCCCGAGCCCCTCATCGCGAAGCCGCAGCGTCGCCCGCGCATTGGTGATGGCAGCTTCGATCTTTCGGCGGTTTCGGATGATGCCGGCGTCGCCCAGCAGCCGCTCGACGTCACGTTCACCGTATTCGGCGACGGTCTCGGGATCGAACCCGTGGAACGCCGCCCGAAAGGCTTCGCGCTTGCGCAGCACCGTCAACCAGGACAGGCCCGACTGGAAGGCTTCGAGGCACAGCCGCTCGTACACCTCCGCGTCACCCGTGACGGGAACACCCCACTCGGTGTCGTAGTACTCGGTGAGCAGCGGGTCCGTTTCGGCCCAACCCGTTCGAATCGGCTGTTGCGTCGTCTCCATACCGGCTCCTTCGACCTGCGCTTCATGCTCCTGGCACGAGAGTACACACGCCGGGCGTCCCGAATCCCGATACGAGCGGATCTGTGGATAACTCGCCGGTCGAAGGTGCGGAAGAAG
The DNA here is from genome assembly GCA_040392345.1 of Leucobacter soli. Lineage (GTDB taxonomy): Bacteria > Actinomycetota > Actinomycetes > Actinomycetales > Microbacteriaceae > Leucobacter > Leucobacter soli_B. The sequence continues at coordinate 4,108 of JBEBWI010000008.1, forward strand.
CCCTGTGAGCGCCGATCAGAGCGAGAGCGCTCCCGGCCCCTCGGTCACCAGCACTGCGAACTGCTCGGCATCGAGCACCGGGATGCCGAGCTCTTCTGCTTTCGCGAGCTTGGAACCGGCCCCAGGGCCGGCCGCCACGAAGTCGGTCTTCTTCGAAACGCTCGCCGCGGCCTTCCCCCCGGCCTGGATGATCGCCTCCTTCGCACCGTCGCGGGTGAACCCGTCGAGCGCGCCGGTCGCGACCACGGTGAGACCCGCGAGCACACCGCCCGCTGCGACCGCGGCGCCCGGCCCGGGGTGCCCTGGGGTCGCCCACTGCACCCCGGCCTCGGCCCAGCGCCGCACGATCTCCTCGTGCCAGTCGACCTCGAACCATTCGCGCAGCGACTGCGCGATCGTCTCGCCGACCCCGTCGACCTGTGCGAGCTCCTCATCGCTTGCCGCCCGGATCGCGTCGAGCGAACCGAACCAGTCGGCGAGCGCGCGCGCGGCGACCGGCCCGACATGGCGGATGTTCAGAGCGACCAGCAGCCGCCACAGCGGCTTGCTCTTGGCCCGTTCCAACTCGGCGAGCAGCGTGAAGGCATCCTTCGAGGGGCTCACCACCTGATGATCCTTCCTGACGCCCGCCGCACGACGTTCGGCCGCAGTCCTCTCGGCCCAACCGGGCGGGTATTCGAGACTGAGCTTCTGGAAGGGGGCACGACGAACGTACTCGCCCGTCTCGTCGGTCTTCATCTCGCCCGTCTCGGCGTCGCGCACGATCACCACGATAGGAACCAGTTGGTCGAGTGTCAGTTCGAACAGCGACGCCTCGGTGGTGAGCGGCGGAATCGCCGGCACCTCGGGCTGCGTCAGCGCCGCCGCGGTGATCTCGCCGAGCACCTCGATGTCGAGCGCACCGCGCGACCCGATGTGCTCGACCCGACCGCGCAGCTGTGCGGGGCACCCCTTCGCGTTCGGGCAACGCAGATCGATATCGCCCTCTTTCATGGGCCGCAGCTCGGTTCCGCACTCGGGGCAGTCGCGCGGCATCTCCCATTCGCGCTCACCGCCGTCGCGCCGTTCGACAACAGCCCCGAGCACCTCGGGAATCACGTCACCGGCCTTGCGCAGCACCACGGTGTCGCCGATCAGCACGCCCTTCGCCTTGACCACCTGCTGATTGTGCAGGGTCGCCTGGCTCACGGTCGACCCTGCGACCCGCACGGGCCTCATCACCGCGTAAGGGGTGGCCCGGCCGGTACGACCGACCCCGACCCTGATGTCGATCAGCTCGGTGTGAACCTCCTCGGGAGGGTACTTGTAGGCGATGGCCCATCGCGGGGCGCGGCTCGTCTCGCCGAGCTCGGCGTGCAGCGCCAACTCATCGACCTTCACCACGATGCCGTCGATCTCGTGCTCCACATCGTGACGGTGCTCACCGCGATCCACGATGAAATCGACCGTCTCCGAGACCGAATCGAACACGCGCGAGTGCGGCGAGACCGGCAAGCCCCAGTCCCCGAGTAACCGGTACGCATCCGACTGATTCTCGAAATCGGGGTGCGCCCACGCACCGATTCCGTGCACGTACAGCGAGAGCCGGCCCAGGCGTTCGGCCATCAGTTCGAGCTCGCGCGCCGATTTCTTCTCGGCGCGCTGCCGCAGACTGCCGGCTGCCGTGTTGCGGGCGTTGGCGAACTCCGGATAGCGCACGGTCACGTTCTGCTCGGCGACGCCCTTCGCGAGCTGTTCGGCCTCGTGCTCGGCTTGCAGCTGATGCTGTCGCTCGTTGAGCGCCTCGAAGTCCTCTCGTCGCAGGAACACCTCTCCACGAGCTTCGAAGAACTCGGGAATGCCCGCTCCCTCGAGCTTCACCGGAATCGCCGGGATGAAGCGCACGTTCTCCGTGATGTTCTCACCGACGCGCCCGTCTCCACGTGTGGTGGCGGTCTCGAGCACGCCGTTTCGGTAGGCCAAGGTGATCGCGAGCCCATCGATCTTCAACTCGCTGAGCCAGTGCACCGCACGCCCCGCGGCCGCGCGCGTCTTCTCAGCCCACTCGGCGAACTCCTCGAGCGAGAAGACGTTGTCGAGGCTGAGCATGCGCTCGGCGTGCTCGTGCTCGGGGAACCCGGCCGACACGACCGCGGCACCGACCTGCTGCGTCGGGCTGTCGAGCCCGACGAGCTCAGGGTACTCCCGCTCGATCGCCTCCAAGCGGTGGATCAGCTCGTCGTACTCCGCATCCGAGACGAGACTCGTGGCCTCCGAGTAGTAGGCCACCCGATACCGCTCGATGAGTTCCGTCAGCTCCTCGCTCTCCGCGCGAGCGGCATCGAAGCCGCTCGCGTCTTCGTCGGGGCCATGCGGTTCAATCGGCTGCTGCGTGCTCACACGCCAATTCTATGAGCGAGATCCGACAAGACGTCGCGACTCCGCGAACGGGCCGGATAACGGGAGACGCACCCTAGTCGACCGGCTCTGCCCGATCGATCGTGAACTGCCCGAGCACCCGCGTGCCCACATACATCACGGCGCTCTGGCCCGGGGCCACACCGAGCAACGGCTCGGCGTGCTCCAGGTCGATCTCCGCGACGATCTCGTGGGTCGCGTCGGCGCGGTGCTGCTCGGTGCGTTCGGAGTCGAGAATGGGCCGCAGCACTGCGATGGCCGGCACAGGATCGGCGTGCGCGCGTATCTGCACCTCGCACGCGAATCGTTCGGCCAGGTCGAACCCGGGGTTGCCCGCGATGCTGTACCTGCCGCCTGAGATGCGCCCGATCGCGAGGTGCTCCTTCGGGCCGACGACGACCTGATTCGATACCGGTCGAATCGACAGCACGTACCGGGGGTTGCCGTCGGCGGCGGGTCGGCCGAGCTGCAGCCCGCGCCGCTGGCCGATCGTGTACCCATGGGCGCCGTCGTGGCGGCCAACAACCTCTCCCGCCTCGTCGACGATATCGCCGGGCTCCCGCGTGAGGTGCTCGGAGAGCCAACCGCGAGTGTCGCCGTCCGGAATGAAGCAGATGTCGTGGCTGTCGGGCTTATGCGCCACCTGCAGCCCGCGCTCCTCGGCTTCCTGGCGGATCAACTGCTTCGACGGGGTGTCGCCGAGCGGGAAGTAGCAGTGGGCGAGTTGCTCGGTCGTGAGCACCCCCAGCACGTACGACTGGTCCTTGGCCCAGGCGCTCGCCCGGTGCAGCTGCGGACCGGCCGGACCCTCGACGATGGTGGCGTAGTGACCGGTCGCGACCGCATCGAAGCCGAGCGCGACGGCCTTGTCGAGCAAGGCGGCGAACTTGATCTTCTCGTTGCAGCGCAGGCACGGGTTGGGTGTGCGCCCCGCGGCGTACTCGGCGACGAAGTCGTCGACCACGTCTTCTTTGAAGCGCTCGCTGAAATCCCACACGTAGAAGGGGATGCCGAGGAGGTTCGCGACCCGCCGAGCATCCATCGAGTCCTCGATGGTGCAGCAGCCGCGCGAGCCGGTGCGCAACGTGCCCGGCATGCGGCTGAGCGCCAGGTGCACCCCGACGACATCGTGCCCTGCCTCGACGGCCCGCGCCGCGGCGACGGCCGAGTCGACTCCCCCGCTCATCGCCGCCAGAATCTTCACCCGGACATTCTAGATCAATGACTCGGGTTTCGGTGCGGGAGTTCCGGCGTACAGACATCCGATCGCAGCACTCGAGCCGCACGGTCCGGCGGCTTCCCGGGTCTCAGCTGAGACCCGCCGCGCGGGCGCGCGAGACCGCCTCGGGAAGCGCCTCGAGCAGCTTCTCGACCTCGACCTCGGTCGATTCGGCGCCGAGGGTGAACCGCAGCGCCCCTGCGGCCTCCTCCTCGGGGATCCCCATGGCGAGCAGCACGTGCGAGGTCTCCGCCACCCCCGCCTGACAGGCGGAGCCGACCGAGACCGATATTCCGGCGGCATCGAGCAGGAACACGAGCGAGTCGCCCTGGCAGCCGGGGAAGGTGAAGTGAGCGTTGCCGGGCAGCCGGCCGGCCCCCGCGGGCGCACCGCGCAGCACCGCGTCGGGCACACGCGCGAGCACCCCCTCGATCAGCCGGTCGCGAAGCCGGGTGAGGTGGCTCACGGTGTCGGCCCGCGGTGCGGTTCCGGTGCGTGCCGGAATCGTTGCCGCTGCCTCCACGGCCGCCTTCTCGGGCGCGCGATCGAGCCCACGGTCGAGCACGGTGTCGAGAGCCGGGTCCAGGGCGCAATCGAGTGCCGCGGCGAAGGCCACCGCCCCGGCGACATCCTGCGTGCCGGAACGCGCGCGCTGCTGCGAGCCGCCGTGCAGCAGTGGATCGGCCGCGCTCGCGCGGCCCAGCACGAGCGCTCCCACTCCCACCGGGCCGCCGATCTTGTGCGCTGAGACGCTCAACGCAGCGGCTCCGGAAGCCCGGAAGTCGATGGGGATCTGGCCGAGCGCGGAGACCGCATCGACATGCGCGGGAATGCCCGCGCGCCCCGCGAGCGCGGTGAGTTCTGCCACCGGAAGCACGCTGCCCACCTCGTTGTTCGCCCAGAGGAAGGAGATGAGCGCCACGTTCTCTGCGCCGGCCTCGACGATCGCGCTGTCGAGGGTCTGCGGGCGCAGCACGCCCGTGGCGTCGATCGGCAACCAGCGTAGGTCGGCGCCTTGACTGTCTCGCAGCCACTCGGCCGCCTCGATGGTCGCGTGATGCTCGCCCTCCGCGATGAGCAGCACCGGACCGGAGCCCGCGCGCCGCCGGGCCCAGTACATGCCCTTCAGCGCGAGGTTGATCGATTCGGTGCCGCCCGCCGTCAGCGTGACCTCTGCCGCGTCGCAGCCGAGCGCTGCGGCGATCCGCTCGCGCGCCGCCTCGAGCCGCTCGCTCGCGGCCTGGCCGTGGCCGTGCGTCGATGCAGGGTTGCCGACATCGCGCAGCGCGTGCACGTAGGCGTCGAGCACCCGCGACGGCATCGGGGACGTCGCGGCGTGATCGAGGTACGCGCGCTGAACCGACACCCGGGCCTCAGTACAGCAGGCTGGCGAGTCGACCTCGCGCAGCGGTCACCCGCGGATCGCTCTTGCCGACGACCTCGAACAGCTCGACCAGATGCTCGCGCACTCGGGTGCGAGCATCCTCGTCGTCGAGGGCGGAGAAGAGTTCGATGAGCCGCAGGAACGCATCCTCCACATGGCCGCCGGAAACGTCGAGATCCGCGACCGTGAGCTGTGCGTCTACGTCGCGCGGGCCGGCAGCCGCAGCCGCGCGGATCTCGTCGGCCGTGCGGCCGTCGAGCCGATGCAGCAGCCGCACCTGCACGAGGGCGGCCTGAGCTTCATCGTCGGCGGGCGCGCGCAGCAGTACCTGCTCGTAGGCTTCCACCGCCGCGGCGAAATCGCCGCGTTCGAGCGCCTCGAGCGCCGCTGCATGCGCAGGGTTGACGGGCGGCTCCACCGGGCCTTCCGCCGCCTCTCCATCGATCTCGGGAGCGCTCAGGCGTCCGTTCACACCCTGCTGCTCGCCGAGTTGCAGCAGCTGGGTGAAGACCTCGCGCACCTGCGCCTCCGGCACCGCGCCCTGGAACAGCGGCACGGGCCTGCCGCCGACCAGCGCGACGACGGTGGGGATCGACTGCGCCTGAAACGCCTGCTGCAGCCCGGGGTTCGCATCGACATCAACTTTCGCGAGCAGCACTCGACCGGCGAACTCACGGGTGATCTTCTCGAGGATCGGCCCGAGCGTCTTGCACGGCTGGCACCACTCTGCCCACAAGTCGACGACCACGGGCACCACGGACGACAGCTGCGCGATCTGCTGGAACGTCTCGTCCGTGACGTCGAGCACGAGCGAGGGCACGTCGATCACCTGCCCGGGCGCACCGCCTGACCCGACGGGCACCGGCTGCGACGCAGGCCCGGTGCTGCCCTGCCCGCGTGCCGCGAGATGACTGAGATCGACCGCACCGCCGGGGATGCGTTCGGGAAACTGCTGAGACATTGCCTAATTCCTTGCTCCAACGAGTCCACTCGAAAAGCCCAACAATTGGATGGGCGCGTCACTGCCCTTACCGGGCACGTAGAAGAGTAGCTGGTGGGCGACTTCGCTCACCAGGCGATCCTGTTGACCAGATAGTCCGGAGAGCGCGGTCACGCTCGCCGGAGGTGTCGGCTTCCAGCGTCCGGACGACGGCTCCTCGATGCGATCCTCGAGCACCGTCGTAGCGACCAGCGCACCGCCTACACCCGTCGAGAGACTCACGATCTTGGTATCCGACTGTTTCGCAGAGACCGAGTAGGTGACGCCTTGGCCCGCGGCATCCGCAGTCTCCTGCGACTGCCGTGCCCAAGCAGCGCCACTGCGCTCGATGAGGGTATCTCCGGTGAGGTCGAAGAGCTCGGCCTCCTCCACATCGGTACCGCCCGTCAGCACCGCGGCATAGGCCGCGCCGACCTCCCCGGGCGCGAGCACCAGCGTCTGCAGGTCATCGCCGAGCAGAGCCGTGCCCTCTTCAGCCGGCGCCGCCTCAGGCATCGAGATGCCGCCGCGCAGCGAAACCACTCGCGAGACCAGATAGTTCTCGTGCGGGCCGGCCTGAGTCATGATGAGTGCCAACGACGGCGACGCGGCATCCGCATCGTCCGACGGCTTCTCCGCTTCCTCGGCGGCCTCGGCCTCGGCCTCGCTCTCGACGGCATCCGGTTCGACCTTCGCAGTGCCGACTTCGGACGCGACCGTGACGAACACCGTGCGCGGCCATCCCTCCGTCGACTGCACGAGCTCGTAGCCGAGCGCCTCATCGGTGATCCGCGGGGGCACGACCGCATAGTCGGGCACCGCGTCGCGGATCTTGTAGTTGGCGACGCGCTGCGCGAGCGCATCGCCCGCGAAGCGCCCCTCGAGCAGTGTCGCGTCGAAGTCGTCGTCAGCATCGCCCGCGACCGCAGCGATATCGGCGACGATGCGATCGAGTTGCGCGCGAGTCAACGGAATCGGAGCGACGGCCGAGCCGTCATCCTCCTCGACCTCGACCGCGGGCTCAGGGCTCAGGTCGGGCCAGTACTCGGCCGAGCATCCGCTCAGCCCCAGCACCACTGCCAGACCGATCACGGGAAGGGTGACTCGTGTCGAAGCCCGGCCGCCGTCCTTCGGCGCATCGTCAGACGCACCGCGTCGCGAACCGCGCATCCCGCTGAACGCATCTCGAATACCCAGCAGCGGGCCCTTCCTCCCCCGGCGCGGGCCGAGGCCGCGCCGGTCATGATCGACGGCGAGCAGGTAGAGCAGCGCACCTATGAGCGCGAGAACACCGCCGACGGCCAGGAGCGGTCCCGCGAACGGCGTGCGCCGATCCTGCACCCAGACCACAGATACCTCGTTGGCCACGGTCGACGAGCCGTCGACCGAGACGAGCACTGCGTCGTCGTCGTCGATGCTCACCGGCAGGCGCACGCTGGCACGCTCCGGCGTCGCCGACGTCGCCGACGTGGTTGTCGACTCGGCATCCTCGGCGGCAGGCTTCGGCGCGATCCCACGCTCCTCGAACCACAGGTCGCTGCCCCTGGGATCGAGGACGGAGGTCTCGGCATCCGCCTCGACCTCGCCCTCCGCCTGTTCGCCCTCGCCGCCCTGCGACTCGGGATCCGCCGCTGCCGAATCCGAGCCAGTGCTCGGCGTGCCGTCGCCGCGTTCCTCCTCCGCCTCGGCCACCGCGGCGACCGGAGACGCTACGAGCGCGGCGGCCTTCGTGTCGGCGCCCAACTCGACGTGCGCGAAGAGAGCGACCCATGCGGCGACGTCGCCGCCCGAGCCGGTCGCGGCGAACGCGGCCTCACCCTTCACCACGACGTTCGCTTGACCGGGGCGCGCCTGCAGCACCTCTCCGGGAATGACGGCGAACCCGGTGTCGACATCGATGCTCGCGCTGTAGACGATCTCCGAGGGCCCAGCCAGGAAGGTGCGCTGCCCGATACCGAGCAGGAGCATGATGGCTGAGAGCACAAGAGTCACGATGGCAATCCCGAATCGCATCGGCGCCTCCTCTTCACTCTGGTCTGATATGCGGCAGGCCGTCTCGCGCCCACACTTCGAGAGATAACGCTACCGGAGCTTTCCGTGAGTTCGATGCGGTGCGATGCAGAGACCGGGCTGCACCCCGCTGTGAAACCCCACACAGGCACCCATTCGTTCGGCTCCGTCCTCTATCATGGCGGAGTTGAGACGCACACCAGAGATCCCGGTGCGCGATCGAGAATCTGCTCTCCCGGAGGCATTCGTGGCCGCATCAGACGCCCAGTTCACACCCGCCCTGCGCGGCTACAACAAAGCGGAAGTGGACACGCGCATCAGCGCGCTGACCCAGCACATCGCCACGTTGCAGGCGCACGTCGACTCGCTGCAGGGCACCTATCTGCAGTCGGTCACGACCGCGACCGAGCAGCAGGCGCTGATCGACGACCTCCGCGCCCAGGTGGCCGAACTCGGCGCCACCGGGTACAGCGGACTCGGGCTGCGCGTCGAGAAGAGCCTGAAGATCGCCGAACAGCACGCGGAAACGCTGATCGCGCAGGCCGACATCGACGCCGAGCGGTTGCGCCGCGGCACCGAGAGCGAAACCAAGCGGTTACTCGAGCAGGCGCAGGCCCGCGCCGACGAACTCGTGACCTCCGCCACCGAGCAGGCCGAGAGCCTGTTGCATGCGGCCAGAACCGAAGCCGGCGATCTCGAGACGCGATCCACCGCTGAGAGCAAGCGGGTGCTCGACGAGGCGCGCCGCTCCGCCGAACTGTTGCGCGGCTCATCGAAGCGCGAGGCCGCCGACGAACTGCACTCGGCGGAGGCCAACTCCCGTGCGCGCATCGCCGAAGCCGAAGCCGAAGCCGAGCGTCTGCTCAGCAGCGCGCGTGCTGAGGCAGCGGAGCTGCGCGCACGCACCGAGGCGGCCGCCGTCGAATTCGAACGGCAACGACAGGCCACCGAGCAGGCCGCCGAGCTCGCTCGGGTGCAGCTCGAAAGCGAGGCCGAGCGGGAGCGCGCCGAGTTCACCTCCAGGATCGAACAGCAGCGCGCAGAACTCGAGGCTTCGTTCGCCGAGCGCGAGAACACGTTGACCGCCGAGACGGACGCGCTGCGATTGCGCCTCACCGACGAGATCGAGACCCTTCGGGCGAAGGTCGCACAGGAGCGCGAGGAGCATGACCGGGCCATCGCCGAGGAGAGAGCCGCGCAGGGCAAACGACTCGCCGTCGAAGCCGAGGCCCAAGCGGAACGGCTGGCGGCCGAACTCGCAGCGCACACCGCGAGGATCGCACGCGAGAGCGAGGCGCAGCGGGCCGAGATCGCCCTGCTCACCGACGAGGCGGAGCGAGAGCGCGAACGCCTGCGGGCGCAGCTCGAGATCGAGCTCGCGAGCAGCCGTTCTCTGCACGACCAGCAGCTCGTCGACGAACTCGCGCAGCACGACAGCGCCCTGCGCGAGGAGATCTCGGTGCACGAGGCCCAACTCGCTCACGAGCGGGAGACGCAGGCCGAAGCGCTGCGCAGCGAGCGCGAGTCCCACGACGAGGTGCTCAGCAGCGAACGCGCCGCACACGACGAGACGCTGCGTCTCGAGCGGGAAACGCACGAGGCGACGCTCGAGAGCGAGCGACAGCGGCACACCCAGACGATCGCCGACGAGCGCACCGACTTCGAGGGCTGGCTGCAGGCGGAGCGCACGACGCACGAGCTCGAGTTGGCGCGCGAACTCGCCGCGCATCAGCACGCGATCGCGAACGGGCTGGCCGAGCACGAATCCCGCCTCGACAACGAGCGCACCGCTCATGAGGCGCGCATTGCGAGCGAGTTGGCCCAGCAGGCGCAGACGATGGCAGACCAGCTCTCCGATCACGAGCTTCGCATCTCGACCGAACGCGAAGAGGCCGCGGCGAGGCTCGGTCTCGACCGCGAGGCATTCCAACTGCAAGTCGACCGCGATCGCACCAGCCTCGCCGCAGATATCGCGCGCGAACGGGCGGATCACGAGCGCAGGCTGCAAGCGGAGGTCGACGCCCAGCGGGAGACCCTCGAGCGCGAGCGCGAGGCCGAGACCACGGCTGTGCGCAGGGAGGTCGAGACCGAGCGCGCGCTCGTCGCCGAAGAGCTGCGCACCCTGCGCGCGAACGCCCAGGAGGAGGTTGCCACGCTGCGCGCCGCCGAGCAGGAGGCGCTCGCGCAGATGCGCGCTGAGGTGGAGGATGCGACGCGCACGCAGCAGGCGGTACTCGCGCAGGAGCTGAGCGAGTTCACCACGAACATGGCGGAGCGGCGCGATCATCTGGAACACGAGCTGGCCGAACGCCAGACCTCGGCCGCAGAGGCCGCGAAGCAGGCGCAGGCCGCCGCGCAGGAGACGCTGACGCGTCTGCAGGAAGAGACGCGTCAGGCGCGCGCAGACTACGAGCGCTTCACCTCCGAGGCCGCGACGGACGCGGCAGAAGTGCGTGCTGCGGCCGAGCGCCATGCGGGCGAAGTCGTGCAGGAGGCCGAGCGCCGTGCGCACGCGACCTTCACCGAGGCGGAGAACCGCGCGACGAAGGTGCTGCTCGACGCCGAGGATCGCATGGCGCAGCTGAAGGTCGAGCGAGTTGCAGTCGCGCGTTACTTCGAGAGCCTCGGCGAGGTACTGACGAACGCGCAGAAACTCGAGGTAGCGACGAAGAACGCGACCGAGTCGCAGGCGGCAACGGCGCAGTCGGCCGAGCCGGAGACTCCCCTGGACCTCCCTACCGATCTCTCCAGCCTCGCCGCGCCTCACGCGCCCGGCGCCCCTGCCGATCAGGCCGAATAGCCCGACTCTGCCATGATGGATTCATGACGATTACGGCTGCCGCAGACGGTTCAGCGCTCGGAAACCCGGGGCCTGCGGGGTGGGCCTGGTACGTGGACGACTCGCAATGGCGAGCCGGCGGTTGGCCGCGCGCCACGAACAATCAGGGTGAACTCATGGCGGTCATCGATCTGCTGCATTCGACGGCTGATCGGGCGGAGGAACCGCTACTGATCCTCTGCGACAGCCAATACGTGATCAACTCGGTCACGCAGTGGATGCCGGGGTGGAAGCGCCGCGGTTGGCGCAAGTCCGACGGCAAGCCGGTGCTGAACCGCGAACTGCTCGAAACGCTCGACGCGGCACTCGCGGGTCGCACGGTGAAGTTCGAATGGGTGAAGGGGCACGCCGGCCACCCGCTCAACGAGGCCGCCGACGAGCGCGCACGAGCTGCTGCGACGGCGTTCCAGCGCGGCACGGCCCCCGACTCGGGGCCCGGTATCGCGGGCGGCACCGCCCCGGGCGGTGCGAATCAGACCGCGGCGGTCGGACTGCCGGCCCAACCCGCCGCCACGCCGACCCTGTTCTAGAGATTTGGTCTAGAGGTTTCCCGGGAAGGCGCTTGCTCCCTCACCGGCCCCGCGCACCCGCATACCCACCCGCTGGCCGGCTCCCCCGTTGACCCACCCGCTCACCGAGGCGGCGCACTTCGCCGTTTCCACCCGAGCGGAAAGCGCAAAGTGCGCCGCCTCGAGGGGAGAGTCTCAGGCCAGTCGCCAGCAGTGCGAGTGCCAGTGCCGGCGGTCGCGTACCGCCGCGTCGTCGCCGAAGAGATGCTCGGCGCTCCACACCACGAGGTGCGCCTGACCCGGCGGAATCTCCAGACCGCATTCCGGGCATCGGTAGGCCTTCTCGGCACGCTGCGCGACGATCTCTCGCACATACCATTCCGTGCCGCGTCGGGTCTCGAGGCGGGCTCCTCCGTGAGCCAGACGAGTCACGTCACGCGACGGCTCTTGCGCAGCCCGCTGGTACTTATTCACCCGGCGATGACGCGCCATGCGGAAGCCCCGCTACCACCAGTGGTTGGAGGTCCAGAAGGCGTACGCCTGCGCCCAGCTGCCGTACCGTCCGACAGCATAGCCGTTCGCCCAGGTCAGGTTGGCGACCGGATCGTAACCGCTGCCCGGCACTTTCGAGCAGGGCAACGCCTGCACCAGGCCGCACGCACCCGAACTCGCGTTGGTGGCGTTCGGGTTCCAGCCGCTCTCCTTGGAGACGATGAAATCGACGTAGCCCCAATCGGATTCCGCGAGGCCCGCAGCCGCCATCCACTCGGCAGGCGATCCGCCACCGGTATACATCGGTGGCGCCGCCGCAACCGTCGCCGCCGCAGGAGCCGCAGCGACCGGCTCAGGTTCGGGTTCCGGAATCTCTTCGAGCGGCGAGACGCTCACGTCGAGTGCGAGTTCGCTCGCTTCCGGAACGAACTCCTGATGAATCCGCTCGTAGAACTCCTCGTCGGCAAGCGCGATGCTCGGACTCGTGAACGGTGCGATGACCGCGGTGCCGAACAGACCCGCGACGGCGGCCACGGCGAGGATGCCGCGTACCCGAGCCCAGCTGGGATTCGACTGACGAGGTGCGTGCGTTGAAGAAGTCACAATATAACGATTCTATCTCATCGATCAGCGCCGCGCGAGGACGGCATCAGAAGCCGGCATCATCAGGCGGTGGCCAGCAGCAGATCGATGACCGCATCGAGCAGCGCGTCGACCTGGTCCTCGTCGTACCCGCGCCACTGCGCGTGGAAGACCACCCCGCGAATGTCCGCGGTCGTCAGCGCACCTCGACCGGCGAGCATCGCGGCGATGCGGTCGAGGAATGCGTCGACCTGCGAACGCCGGTAGCCCATCGCGAAGATGCCGCGGCGCGCGAACCTCCTGCCGCGGGAGCGTTCGAGTCGACCTCGCACCTCGGAGAGCAGCTGCTGCACCTCGGCCCAGACCGCGTCCTCGCCGATCTCCGCCACACGGGCGCGACGCTCGCGCTCGAAGAAGACCTCTTCGAGGCGATCCATCGCGGCGTCGACGTAGCGCGCCGAATAGCCCCGGCGCTTCAAGGAGAAGGCGACGTGACGGATCTCTGAGGAGGTCACTGATCCGCCCCCCGGCACGGCCTGCTCGTAGCTCGACCGCGCGCGATCGAGGAATGCGTCGACCTGATCGGTGCGATACCCGGGCTGCTTGCCGGTGGCATGGGGGAAGGCGCTGCTCACTCGACTATTCTGCACCGACTTGCTGTGCACCGAGTGATCGGCACGCGTCATGCGAGCACTCCGACGCTCAATGCGACGGCATAGGCGCCGACCGCCGAGGGCAGCAGCGAATCGAGGCGGTCGAGGAAGCCACCGTGGCCGGGGACCCACGAACTCATGTCCTTCACGCCGAGGTTGCGCTTGATGAGCGACTCGGTGAGGTCGCCGCCGGTAGCGGTGAGCAGGATCACGAGGCCGAGAACGACGCCGACCCACCAGGGCTGCTGCAGCGCGAGCAGAGAGATCAGCACGCCCGAGACGGTCGCGAGCACCGCGGCGCCCGCGAAGCCCTCCCAGGTCTTATTGGGGCTGATGCGGGGCGTCATCTTGTGCTTGCCGAGGGTGACCCCGGCAGCATAGGCGCCGACGTCGACCGAGACGACGACGAGCACCATGGCGAAGACCCACCACTCCCCCCGCTGGCCCTGCACGAGCAGCACCGTGTAGGAGCCCAGGAACGGGATGTAGACCAGGGAGAACAGGCCGGAGACGACGTCGCGGATGAGCGTCTTCGGCGGCACTTCCCAGCGCGGCACGAGACCCTCGATGAGACGCCAGGCGGTGAGCAGCACCGACCCGGCGAAGAGGCCGAGCAGCATGCCCTCGGCACCCCAGAAGAAGGCGCCGGCGACGATGACGAGCCCGCCGATCGAGACGCCGACTCGTGGCACCCGGCGACCGGCCAGGCGGAATGCCGAAGCGAGTTCGATGAGCGCGACCGTCACCAGTACCGCGATCAGCACCGCGAAGAGCGGCGACCACAGGAACAAGCTGGCAAGAAAGACCGCGCCGAACAGCAGCCCGGTGCCGACCGCGAGAAACAGGTTGCGGCCTGCCTTCTGTTCGATCTTCGCGCTCGTGGCCTCGAACTGGGCCTTCGTCGACTCGAGTTGTGCTCTGAGCTCTTCGCGCCGGTCGTGCCCGTTCATGGACTAGACCTCCAGCAGTTCGGCTTCCTTGCGCTTCATCGCGTCGTCGATCTGGTCGATGAACTGCTTGGTCACCGCCTCGAGCTCCTTCTCGGCGCGCGCCACGTCGTCCTCGCCCACCTCGCTCTTGAGCTCGTCGAAGGAGTCCTTGGCCTGACGGCGCAGGTTGCGGACGGCGACACGGCCGTCCTCCGCCTTGGCCTTGACGATCTTGACGAACTCCTTGCGGCGATCCTGCGTGAGCTCGGGCAGGGAGAAGCGGATCACGGTGCCGTCGTTCGAGGGATTGGCCCCGAGGTTCGGCATATCGCGGATCGCCTGCTCGATGTCTTTCATCGCGCCCTTGTCATACGGGGTGATGACGAGACTGCGCGCGTCCTGATTCTGCACCGAGGCGAGCTGCGGCAGCGGCGTGGGCGTGCCGTAGTAGTCGACGAGCAGGTTCTGCAGCAGCGACGGGGTCGCCCGCCCGGTGCGCACCGTGGCGAAGTTCTCTTTCGTAGATTCGACCGCCTTGGTCATGCGGTCCTTGACGTCTGCGAAGACTTCATCGATCACGGGAGTGCTCCTTCAGGTGGGTTCGTTGCTTCGAGTGTACCGGCGGTCAACTGTGCACGAGGGTGCCGAGCCGTTCACCGCGGAGAGCCGCAGTGACGTTGCCCGCGGGCTCCATGCCGAAGACGCGCATCGGCATGCCGTTATCCATGCAGAGGCTGAACGAGGTCGAGTCGACGACCTTGAGACCCCGCACGAGCGCGTCGTTGTAGCTGATCTCATCGATGCGCGTCGCCTCGGGGTTGGTGCGCGGGTCTGCCGTGTAGACGCCGTCGACACCGTTCTTCGCCACGAGCACCTCGTCGGCCCGCACTTCGAGCGCACGCTGCGCAGCCACGGTATCGGTTGAGAAGTAGGGAAGGCCGGCACCGGCGCCGAAGATGACGACGCGGCCCTTCTCCAGGTGCCGGATGGCGCGCAGAGGAATATAGGTCTCGGCCACCTGCGTCATGGTGATCGCAGACTGCACGCGGGTCTCGACGCCCGCCTGCTCGAGAAAGTCCTGCAGCGCGAGCGCATTCATGACAGTGCCGAGCATGCCCATGTAGTCGGCGCGGGCACGATCCATGCCCCGCTGAGAGAGCTCGGCGCCACGGAAGAAGTTGCCACCGCCGACGACCACTGCGACCTCCGCCTGCTCCATCGCCGCGGCGATCTCACGGGCGATCTGGCTCACTACGTCGGGGTTCACCCCGAGAGTGCCTCCTCCGAACGCCTCACCCGAGAGCTTCAGCAATACGCGGCGCTTGCGGGGTGTGGTCATGTTCGGGGGCTCCTTCGGTTGGGTCTCGTATCAGGGTACTGGGTACAGCATGAGACCCGGGCCGTTTCGGGCCCGGGTCTCATGTAATCGGTGGTTACGCGCCGACCTTCGCGCGGGCGAAGCCGGTCACGGTGATCCCCGCGGCCGAAGCGACTGCGGAAACCTGACGCTTCTGCTCGTCGAGAGCGTGCACCTGCTCGCCGAGCACGATCTGCTTGAAGAACGCGTCGAGACGACCCTCGATGATCTTGGGCAGCGCCGCTTCCGGCTTGCCCTCGTTCTTCGAGATCTCGGTGACGATGTCGCGCTCCTTGTCGACATCGGCCTGCGGCACCTCTTCGCGCGCCACGTAGAGCGGCTCGGCGAAGGAGATGTGCTGGGCGATGCTGAGTGCGACCTTGGCGTCGTCACCCTCGTAGCCGACGACCACGCCGATCTGCGGGGGCAGATCCTTCGAAGTGCGGTGCAGGTAGACGGCGGTGTTCGGCGCCTCGATGACGACGACGCGGCGCAGCACGATCTTCTCGCCGATGATGGCCGACTCGTCGGTGATGACCGATTCGACCGTGCCGTTGTCGAGGGCGGCCGCGAGGGCTTCCTCCTGCGTCTTGGCGCCGGCTGCGACGATCGCGTCGAGCACCTTCTCGCCGAGGGCGAGGAACTTCTCGTTCTTCGCGACGAAGTCGGTCTCGCAGACGAGCTCGATCATCGTGGCAGCGCCCTCGCTCTGGCGCACGCCGACGAGACCCTCGCTCGCCTCGCGGCCCTCGCGCTTGGCGACGCCCTTGAGGCCCTTGAGACGCAGGATCTCGATGGCCTTCTCGATGTCGCCATCGGCCTCGACGAGTGCGTTCTTGCTATCGAGCATGCCGGCGCCGAGACGCTCGCGCAGCTCCTTCACAGCGGCCATGCTTACTGCAGCCATGTGTGACTCCTTAACGAAAGATTCTTGAGAGTTGATGAATCGGGTGCGAGAGGCCGGGGCCTACTCGGCGGCGGCCTCGACGGCCTCGGCCGCGACCTCGGCGACCTCCGCCGCGCTGTCGGCGCCCTCGGCTGCGGCCTCCACGGCGCTCTCGGTCGCGACTGCGGCGGCCTCGGTCTCGTCGGCCTTGACCTCGGCGTTCAGCAGCTCGACCTCCCACTCGGCGAGCGGCTCGGCGGCGTCGCCCTCGGCGGGCTTCTGGTGGCGCTCCATGAGGCCCTCGGCCGCGGCGTCGGCGATCACGCGGGTGAGCAGCGCGACCGAGCGGATCGCGTCGTCGTTGCCCGGGATCGGGTAGGTGACCTCGTCGGGATCGCAGTTGGTGTCGAGGATGGCGATCACGGGGATGCCGAGCTTCTTCGCCTCGTCGATCGCGAGGTGCTCCTTCTTGGTGTCGACCACCCAGAGCGCCGACGGGGTCTTCGACATGTGGCGGATGCCGCCGAGCGACTTCTGCAGCTTCTCGAGCTCGCGCTTCTTGAGCAGCAGCTCCTTCTTGGTGAAGCCGCTGGTGCCGCCCTCGAAGTCGAGCTGCTCGAGCTCCTTCATGCGCTCGAGACGGCCGGTGACGGTCTGGAAGTTGGTCAGCAGACCGCCGAGCCAGCGCTGGTTCACGTAGGGCTGGTTCACGCGATCGGCCTGCTCGGCGATCGCTTCCTGCGCCTGCTTCTTGGTGCCGACGAAGAGGATGTTGCCACCGCGGGCAACGGTCTGCTTCACGAAGTCGTATGCCTGATCGATGTAGCCGAGCGACTGCTGCAGGTCGATGATGTAGATGCCCGAGCGCTCGGTGAAGATGAAACGCTTCATCTTCGGGTTCCAACGACGGGTCTGGTGCCCGAAGTGCACACCGCTGTCGAGCAGCTGACGAATAGTTACGACGGCCATTGCCGTTCTCCTGTTCTGCGCACCGCGAGGCGCGCTTCTTGCGGTTGTCTTTTCCGGGTGGATCCCGAAACCTGGTGCCCCGGTCTACCGCCGCCCCGGGTGCGAGACCCACGAATGAGTCGGCGCCCTGAGGACCGTTGGCGGCGTACCGATGAGCGGGCACGCGAAGTCACCCCATAAGAGGTGCCCCTCCAGCATAGCATTCACCGCGCGGCACGCTGCGCACGACCGGTTCGCTCATGCGGCCCGCAGACCGCGCGGGCACCGGCCAGGCATCGGCGTCCACAGCCCCGATGAATGCTGCGCGCAAGCTGTGTTCTCCACAGTTGCGGCTTCCGGCCGTCGCAGGGGGTGCCGCCGTGCGATGGTGGGCCGCATGAACTCTCCTGACGGACCGACGCACCGACTGTCCAAGCCCATACGACCGGCGCGACGGCCCGCCCCACGACCAGCGTTACGACCACCGGCGCCGGCGCGCGCCGCATCGAGACGTACCGTGGGCCCGACACCGGCGTTGCTCGTCCTGGCCCTCTGCCTGTCGAGTCTCGCAGCCGCTCCCCTGACGCCGCGGGATGCCCGGTGGACGCCGCCGTTCGACGGCCCGCTGCGCATCTCGGCACCGTATTCGCTCCCCTTCGGGCCGTACGCCGCAGGCCATCGCGGCATCGATCTCCCCGCCGCCGCACCGGGGCTGCCGGTTCGCTCGCCCGTCGCGGGCACCGTCTCGTTCGTCGGCACGGTGGTAGATCGGCCGGTCGTCTCAGTGCGCGTCGATCTGCGCACGGTGGTGTCGCTCGAACCGGTCGAGAGCGAGCTGCGGGTGGGCGATCCCGTGGCTCGCGGCACGATCATGGGCGTCGTGACCTCGGGCGGGCACTGCGACACCGAGTGCCTGCATCTCGGGGTGCGTGTCGATGGCGAGTACGTGAACCCGCTCAGGTTCTTCCGGGCGAAGCCCGTGCTGCTGCCTTAAGAGCGAACCGCGCCCGCACAGGGCATGAACCGACCGCGCGGCGCGGAATCTCGGTGACGCGTTCGGAGAGCCCGTTCGGGCGCCTCAGATTCAGGCCCGGGGGTGAGCCTGCCGATAGGTCTGGGTGAGCCGCTCGGTGGAGACGTGGGTGTAGACCTGCGTACTCGCGAGGCTCGAGTGGCCCAGCATCTCCTGCACGACGCGGAGGTCGGCGCCGCCGTTGAGCAGATGCGTTGCGGCGGTGTGCCTGAGCGTGTGGGGGCCACGCGAACCGCTTCCGGGCTCCTGCTCGAGTTCACGCGCGACGAGCCGGTAGACGGTATTCGTAGTGAGCGACTCGCCGTCCTTCCCGAGGAACACGGTCGATGCCGCAGCAAGCCGCGCGCGCGCGACGAGAACGGGCCGCGCGCGCACGAGGTAGTCGTCGAGAGCGCGCGCGGCGGGGGCGCCGAGCGGCACGACGCGCTGCTTGTCGCCTTTGCCAGTGACGCGCACTGTGCGGTCGCCGAGGTTCAACCCATCGAGGGCGAGCGTGCAGAGTTCACTGACACGGAGCGCGGTGGCGTAGAGCAGTTCCAGCACGGCGCGATCGCGAAGCATCTCGGGAAGTGCGTCGGCGTCGGCCTCGACGGCCCGGCGAGCGGCGCGGTCGAGGATGCGCGCAACCTGTTCCTCGCTCAGCACGCGGGGCAGCGTGCGCGGTGTCTTGGGCGCGCGCAGGCGCGATGCGGGGCTGCCGGGCACGAGCCGTCGGTGCTCGAGCCAGCCGCCGAACGATTTGAGCGTTGCCACGTTCCGCGCGATCGTACTGGGAGAGAGCCCCCGCTCCTGCCGCTCCCACAGCCAGGCCCGCAGAAGCTCGAGGTCGATATCGGCGACCTCGGTCGAGACCGTACCCGACCTGTTGTGCGCCGCGACGAACTCGGCGAAGTCGCGGAGGTCGCGCCGATACGCCTTGATGGTGTGCGCCGAGTATCCGTATTCGAACTCCACGACGGTGAGAAACCCCTCGATCGCCTCCTGCAGCCGCATGTGCTCATTCTCGGCGCACGAGCACCCACTTGGGTGCTGCCGCGCCGGGCCCGTATCGTTTCACGTGTTCGAGTAATTCGAGTTCGGCGAGCGCACGCATCGCCTCGCCCTCGCTGACACCGGCCCGCTTGGCGATGTCTGCGAGCTCGCGGCCTCCCCGCAGCGGCAGAGCGTCGAGCACGCGCCCGTGCGTGGAGCGCATGCGCGCGGCACCCGGTTCGGCATCGGTAGCGGGTGACGGGGAGACGCCCGCTGCTCCCGCGACAGCGACGCGCATGTCGAGTTCATCGTCGAGGCCGACCAGCTCGCAGGCCTCGCGCGCATTCGTGACGAGCTGAGCACCGTATTCGCGTATCAGCTTGTGGCACCCTGCTGAGGCGGTCGAGGTGACCGGCCCGGGCACCGCGCCGATGGTTCTGCCGAGCTCTGCGGCGTGTCCGGCGGTGTTGAGCGTGCCCGAGCGCAGGCCGGCCTCCGTCACGAGCGTAGCGCCGGAGAGCGCAGCTATGATCCGATTTCGCATCAGAAAACGCCAGCGGGTGGGTGCCGCACCGGGAATCATCTCTGCGCAGACGGCCCCGGCCTCGCTGACCCGTTCCAGCAGGCTGTCATGGGCGCCCGGGTAGGCCCGATCCGCGCCGCCCGCGAGCACGGCCACCGTCGGAGTCTCTGCAGCGAGCGCGGTGCGGTGCGCGACAGCGTCGATGCCGTAGGCGGCACCGGAGATGATGGTGAGACCTGCGGCGCATACGCCTGAGACGATCTCGGCGGTGACGTGGGTGCCGTACCCGGTCGCGGCACGGGCACCGACGACGGAGAGCGACGGGGTGCTGAGGTGGCCGGGGTCGCCGCGAACCCAGAGCAGCACGGGTTCGTGCGGGCCCAGGTCGCGAAGCGTCTGGGGCCAGTTCGGGTCGTCTGGCGTGATGGCGCGGAGGCCGGAGCCGAGGCCGCGTTCGATGTCGGCGACGGTTTCCCCTCGGTCGAGTCGTGGTCGCCAGCGGCTGAGCGCTTCTCCGATGGCACGGCCGGGGAGTTCGAGCCCGGCTTGCGCCGCGATGGCGGCGACCTGGGCTGGGGAGGCGCCGTCGATGAGGAGTTTCAAGGCGGGTGCGGGCCCTATAGCCGCGCGCAGCTCGCCTGCGACGCCATCCCCAGGCTCCGCGATGCGGGACCATGCGATGCGGGCGAGCAGTGCGTCCGCCCAGGAGGCCCCGTCACTATCCGGTTCGAGTGGATCCCGGTGCGCGCTTCCCGCGGTGAGGCGCGCAAGCTTCGTGCAGAGCTCGGGGTCGACGCTGAGACGCGCCTCGGATGATCTGCTGGTGGTGTTCATGCTGCGGCTCCTCCGCGTAGTGCCAGTGCGTGCGCGATTTCTTCTCGCCCGGGGCTGTCTTTGCCCGCCAGGTCCGCGATCGTCCATCCGACCCTGAGCGTGCGATCGTAGCCCCGCATGGTGATCGAGCCACGATCGAGTGCCCGATCGATCACCTCGGTGGCCTGACGCGAAAGGCGATGCGCGGGAGCACGGAGGAAGGTGCCGGGGAGTTCGGCGTTCACCCGCCAGGGGGTGTTGCGCAGTCGGGCGGCCATACGTGCGCGTGCGTCTCGTACCAGCTCGCGGAGTTCTGCGCTGCTGGGTCTCGGATGCTCATCCACCGCTTCGTCGAGCAGCACGCTCGAGACGCGATGGACCGCGAGACGTAAGTCGATGCGATCGGTGAGCGGGCCGGAGAGCCGGTTGAGGTAGCGCACCCGAGCGCTGGGGGCGCACCGACACGGGGATGCCGGATCAAGCGAGTTGGCGTTGCCGCACGGGCAGGGATTCATCGCGAGGATGAGCTGCACCTTCGCGGGCAGCGTGGCGCGCACCCGAGCGCGGTGAATCTCGATGAGGCCGGATTCGAGCGGTTGTCGCATGGCGTCGAGCACCACTGCGGGGAACTCGGGGGCTTCATCAAGGAAGAGCACGCCGTAGCTGGCGTTCGTGATCGCTCCGGGTTGCACGATGCCGCCCTGCCCGCCCCCGATGATGGAGATCTTCGATGCGGTGTGATGCGGGCTCTCGAACGGGGGTCTGCGCACCAACTCGGTGATTCCTGCGTCTCCGAGCGAGGCGATGCTGCTCGCGATGATCGACTCGTCGGGGCTGAGGTCTGGAAGGATCGTCGGGAGTCTCGTGGCGAGGAGGGTCTTGCCCGCACCGGGTGGTCCGATCATTGAAAGGTGATGACGGCCGGCCGCGGCGATGACGAGCGCGTCGACGGCTTCGGGCTGCCCCACGATGTCTGACATGTCGGGTGTTCCCAGTTCCCGGCCCGGGTTTCCCCCCTGCGACGGCAACGCCGATGACGGAGCTGTCGGGACCCGGGTCACCCTTTCCTCCAAGGCAGGCTGCTCGCCGCCGATCCACCAGTTGCCGGACTCGCCCCGATGCCAGGCCACGGCACCCGCGAGATCATGCACGGCGATGACTTCGATACCGGGCACGAGCGCGGCCTCACGAGCGCAACCCGCCGGCACCATGACTGTGCCGAACCCGATGCCTCTGGCCGAGAGCACCGCGCTGAGCAACCCCGCCGGTCTGCGCAGCGCACCGTCGAGGCTGAGCTCGCCCAGGTGGGCGGTGGTGGCGAGTCGGTCGACGGGGAGATGCCCGGAGGCCGCGAGCACGGAGAGCGCGATCGCGAGGTCGAAGCTCGAACCCTGTTTCGGGAGCGCCGCGGGGCTGAGATTCACGATGATGAACCGGTCGGAGAGCGGCATGCCCACCTGCTGCGTCGCCAGGCGCACACGCTGCTTGGCCTCGGCGAGCGCGGCATCCGGCAGCCCAATGATCGCCATGCCCGGCAGCTGGTTCGAGACCGCAGCCTCGACGATCACCGGGGTGCCCCTGAGCCCGGTGAGTGCGATGGCTGCGGCGCGGCAGACGGCGGTGCTCATCCGATGCCCTGCAGGTGGTCGATGCGGGGCTGCTCCCCCGCGCGCAGCGTGATGCCGACCGCGTCGACGCGCAACCGCGGCGCCTGCTGCCCGCTCTCGCGCACCCAGTGCAGCAGCAGCCGGCGCAGGCGGCCGGCCTTCAGCGCGGTGATCGCCTCGAGCGGGTGTCCGTAGCCGAGCCCGCTGCGGGTCTTCACCTCGACCGCCACGATGCAGTCGCCGTCGCGGGCGACGAGATCGAGCTCACCGGCCCTACCCGCACGCCAGTTGCGCTCGAGCAGACGATACCCCCGCTCCTCGAGGTACTCAGCGGCGAGTTGTTCGCCGCGCGCGCCGAGCGCCTGGTTACCGCGTTTCGATACTCCCGGTTGCGGAGTGTGCTGGTTCATGCGACCAGCTTCGCCGGGTTGCGTGACGCGGGCGGGCCGTTCGACGAAACTGTGGATAGCTCAGGCGATCCACAGGTTACGACGTGCCTGTGAGCGGCGATCCCGACGCGCTCACGAAGCACTCTCCCCCGAGAACACGCCTAACACGTCGGCCCGGCGCCACCGAACCCTCCGACCCGCCGCAGCAGCGCCTACTGCGCCACGCACCGACCTACTCGTCGATCGAGAGTTCCTGCGGCAGTTTGAACTCGCGCGCGGTGAGTTCTTCGACATTGACGTCTTTGAAGGTGAGCACGCGCACCGACTTCACGAAACGGTCGGCACGGTACACATCCCACACCCACACGTCGGTCATCGTCAGCTCGAAGTAGAAGTCGCTACCGGCGTCCTGCCTGCGCAGTTCGACCTCGTTGGCCAGGTAGAAGCGCCGCTCGGTCTCCACGACGTAGCGGAACTGCCCGACGACATCGCGGTACTCCCGGAACAGCGAGAGTTCTGCTTCGCGTTCGTAATCGTCAAGATCGTCGTCATTCATCATCCCCATACTAGCCGCGTGCGCGGGTCGCGCGCACGGCGCCGGTCGGCGGCTTCGGCGAGTGGATCGCGACGCGCGCTCAGGCGCTCGAACGCGACGCGCCGAACACCCATTTTCGACTTGACATTATCGAACATACGTTCGAACATGTGTGCATGAACCGTGTCGAAGCCGTACGCACACTGCAGGAGCGCATCTCACAGATGCAGCCCCTGCGGCTCGGCGATGATGCGCTCCCGACCCCCGCGCAGTTACGCCCGCTGTTTCCCGGCGGGGCGCTGCGCAAAGGCAGCGCGGTGCAGGTGCAGGGGTCGCTGCAACTCTCGCTGGCGATGCTCTCCGCGGCATCGGCGTCGGGGGCCTGGTGCGGGGTTATCGGGGTGCGGGGGCTGGGCTTCGAGGCCGCAGCCCAGCTCGGCATCGCACTTGAGCGCTTCATCGTCATCCCAGACCCGGGCAGGCACGCCCTGAGCATCGCCGGCACGCTCAGCGAAACCCTCGCGGTCGTGCTGCTGCACCCGCCCGAGCGAACGCAACCGGGCGACATCGAACGGCTCGCGGCCAGGCTGCGCGATCACGGCACCGCACTCATCGCGCTGGGGCCCTGGCCGCGCGCAGAGAGCCGGCTCCGAGTCACCGCTTCGCGCTGGTCTGGCCTCGGCCAGGGGCACGGAATGCTCGATGCCCACGAAATCGTCGTACGCTCCGAAGATCGGCGCGGGCCGCGTCAGCACACCGTGCGGTTTCAGAGCGGCCGCCTCGCCCGACCCGCGGTTCAGGTGGGTGCCTCATGAGCGGCGAGGCCGAGCGCGTCATGGTGCTGTGGGTGCCGGATTGGCCGGTGCAGGCATATCTGCGAGAGCACGATTCCGAGCTCGGCGGCGAGGCCGGAATCGAGGCCAGCGCCGTGCCCGATGCCGGGGCCGAGACCGTGCCCGACCCGGTGCCGCACGCACCCTTGGCGCTGATCGCACAGCACCGGGTCGTGGCGTGCTCGCCCGACGCGCGCGCCCAAGGGGTGCGCCTGGGGCTGCGCGAGCGGGAGGCTCGCATGCGCTGCCCCGAGCTCGCTGTGCACCCGCACGATCCCGAGGTCGACACGCGGCACTACGCCCCGGTGCTCGCCGCGATCGAGCAGACGATCCCCGGGGTGGAACCGCTACGGCCGGGGCTGTGCGCCATGCGCGCCCGCGGGCCCGCCCGGTACTACGGCGGTGAAGAGGCCGCGGCGCAAACGCTCATCGCCCGCTCACGGGAGCTGGGATTTCCAAATGCCCGGGTCGGGGTCGCCAGTGGCAGGTTCGCGGCCGAGCAAGCCGCTCGCGCGACAGCCGACGACCCGGGAGTCGCGGTACCCTCGCCCGGCGTGCGAATCGTACCCTCCGAGGCGACCACGGCATTTCTCGGCCCATTGCCGATCTCACGCGCCGTGAGCACGGATTTCGCCGATACGCTCACCGGGCTCGGCATCCGCACCCTCGGCGCGCTCTCGGCGCTGCCGGAAGACGCGGTGCGGCAGCGGTTCGGCGCCCCCGGCCTCGCGGCGCACCGACGGGCCCGGGGGCTCGGCCCAGCCCACGCCGCCGAGGTACGGCCTCGCGCGCCCGAGCAGGAGCTGACCGTCGGGTTCGCGTTCGAACCGCCGCTCGATGGCGCTGATCAGCTGGCATTCGCGAGCAGCACCCACGCCGAAGCCCTCATTCGGGGGCTCATCGAGCATGGGCTCGTCTGCACCGAGTTGCAGGTCGAACTCACTGACGATATCGGAGTGCGACATGAACGGCTCTGGGCGCACCCCACCCGATTCACCGAGACAGATGTGGTCAACCGTGTGCGCTGGCAAGCAGCCACGCTGCCTCGCGACCCCGAACGCGGCGGGTCGGGCATCGCCGCGGTGCGCCTCACCCCGGCACGCACCGCTCACGCCGCAGCGCACGAGCCCGGCCTATGGAACACGGCTCCCGACGAGCGCGTGCATCATCACCTCAGCAGACTGCAAAGCATGGTCGGCCACGAAGGCGTGGGCACCGGCGAGCTGCTGGGCGGCAGATTCAGCTCGCATCGGCAGCGGCTGGTCGCGTGGGGTACCCGTGCAGACGGGCGCACCTCTGCGCAGGTCCGTGTCCGCCAGCGCGATGGGCCGTGGCCCGGGCACCTGAGCGGCGCCCTGCCGAACACGGTGTTCTCCGAGCCGATCGACGCGGCGCTTCTCGACCCCGGCGGCGGCATAGTGCGCCCAGACAGCGACGACCTGCTGAACGCCGAGCCCACCCGGCTCAGCGTCGAGGGCATGCTGCGGGCCGTGGCCGTGCACGCCTGGTCCTCGCCCTGGCCGGTGCGGGAACGATGGTGGACGGGCGGCACAGACAGCTACCGCCTGCAAGTGCTCCTCGAAGACGGAGACGCCTGGCTGCTGCGATACGAGACCGGCACCTCGACAGGAAAGTGGATCGCCGAGGCCCGTTACGCGTGAGCACAGGGGGAGCCGCGCGCCGGCGCCGCGCACCGGAGTGAAACGCCAGCACCGGGATGAAACGCCATCCGCAGATGAAGACGAAGGGAGGCGCACATGGGTTGGAAGAACCCGGCGATCTCCTGGAGCGAGTTCGAGCGCACGCTCTCGGGACGCATCGGGCAGCAGGCAGAAGTCACGCACAACAACGACCAGGACCAGGACCAGGACCAGGACCAGGACCAGGACCAGGACCAGGACCAGCGTGCGCACACACCGCGCTCGGTGCTGCACCGGCCGGTGCAGGAGACCCATGCGCCGCGATCCACTCGACCTGAACCGCACGCACAGCCCGGGCAAGCGGTTCCAGACACCTCGCTCGAGCAACCAGAGCGACCCGAATCGCTCACGCCGCCCGTGCACCCCTACGCAGAGCTGCACGCGCACTCGCACTACAGCTTCCTCGACGGGGCGAGCTCACCCGAGGCCCTCGTCGCGGAGGCCGCACGCTTGCGGCTCTCCGCTCTCGCGATCACCGACCACGACGGCTTCCAAGGCGCCGCGCGCTTCGCGGAGGCCGCCCGTGAACACCCCGAACTGGCGACGATCTACGGCGCAGAGCTCTCGCTCGGCCTCGATGCGTCTCAACTCGGCGTCGCGGACCCGCACGGAACGCATCTGCTCGTGCTCGCGCAGGGCGTCTCGGGCTACCACCGGCTCGCCTCCGCGATCACCGACGCGCAGCTCGCCGGCGACGACAAAGGGCAACCTCGCTACGATCTGGAGACGCTCGCAGAAGCCGCGAACGGCGAGTGGGCGATCCTCACGGGGTGCCGCAAGGGGGCCGTGCAGCGCGCCCTCGTGGGCGCCGAGAATCGCGCCGACGGTGAACGCGCGGCCCGCGCGGCACTCGATCGCCTCACCCAGCTCTTCGGGCAGGATCGGGTGTTCGTCGAACTCACCCACCACGGGCTGCCCGACTGCGACACCCGCATCGCCCGGCTCGCGACCCTCGCTGACGAGGCACGGCTGCCCACGCTGGCCACGGGAGGCGTGCACTACGCCACTGCAGCCGACGCACCGCTGGCCGACGCGATCGCCGCGGTGCGCGCCCGCCGCTCACTCGACGAGATCGACCCGTTCCTCCCCGCAACAGGCGCCGCCCGTCTGCGCTCGGGCGACGCCATGCGCAGACGATTCGCCCGCTACCCCGCGGCAGTCGCCCGCACCGCACCGCTCGCCGAAGAGCTCGCGTTCCCGTTACGCATGGCACGGCCCAAACTGCCGAAGCTCACGCCGCCCGAGGGCCACAGCCTCATGAGCTGGTTGCGCGAGCTCGCCTTCAGCGGAGCCGCCGACCGCTATCGGCTGCCGAACACCGAGGTCACCGACCGGCTCGACAGAGAACTCGCACTCATCGAAGCCAAGGATTTCCCCGGCTACTTCCTGATCGTGCACGACATCGTGCGGTTCGCGCGCAGCCGCGGCATCCTCTGCCAGGGGCGCGGATCTGCCGCGAACTCCGCCGTCTGCTACGTGCTCGGCATCACCGCGGTCGACTCGGTCTACTTCAATCTGCCGTTCGAACGCTTCCTCTCGAGCATGCGCGAAGAAGAACCCGACATCGACGTCGACTTCGAGAGCGGGCGGCGCGAAGAGGTCATCCAGTACGTCTACGAGAAGTACGGCAGGAAGAACGCCGCTCAGGTCGCGAACGTCATCAGCTACCGCCCGAAGAGCGCCGTCAGAGACGCCGCGAAGGCCCTCGGCTACAGCAGCGGGCAGCAGCGGGCGTGGACACGCGGGCTCGAACGCTGGAGCGGCCTGCCGCGCCCCACGCAGGAATCCGACCGAGCCCCCTCTCATCCACCCGCCGAAGCACCCGACCCCGCCCAGCACCCCAGACAAGCCCACCAATCCAGGCAATCCAGACAATCCAGACAATCCAGACAATCCAGCGAAGCTCACCAACCCGGCCCCGACATTCCGCCCGACGTTCTGAGCCTCGCCGACCGCCTCATGCGCGCCCCGCGCCACCTCGGCATCCACTCGGGCGGCATGGTGCTCACCGAGCGCCCGGTGGGCGAGGTCTGCCCGATCGAGCACGCCCGTATGCCGGGCCGCACCGTGCTGCAGTGGGACAAAGACGACTGCGCATCCATGGGGCTCGTGAAGTTCGACCTCCTCGGGCTCGGCATGCTGAGCGCCCTGCAAGTCACGATCGACCTCGCGGCCCAGGCGACCGGCGAACGGTGGACGCTCGAGAGCATCCCGAAGGAAGAGCCCGGCGTCTACGACATGCTGTGCCGGGCCGACGCCATCGGCGTCTTCCAGCTCGAGAGCCGCGCCCAGCTGAACACGCTGCCCAGGCTCAAGCCCCGCAGCTTCTACGACCTCGTCATCGAGATCGCCCTGATTCGGCCGGGCCCGCTGCAGGGCGGGGCGATCCACCCCTACCTGCGCCGACGCGACGAGACGGAGACGGTCACCTACCCGCACCCATCGCTCGAGCCGGTGCTAGAACGCACGCTCGGCGTACCCTTGTTCCAGGAGCAGCTCATGCAGATGGCGATGGCCGTCGGCGGATGCAGCGCCGACGACGCCGACCTGCTGCGTCGCGCAATGGGCTCGAAACGAGGCACCGAGAAGATCGAGAAACTGCGCAAGAAACTCTTCGAGGGCATGCGCGCCAACGACATCGAGCAGGCCGACGCCGAGCGCATCTACGCCCAGATCGAGGCGTTCGCCGACTTCGGCTTCGCCGAGAGCCACTCCATCAGCTTCGCGCTGCTGGTGTACGCGAGCGCCTGGTTCAAACTGCACTACCCGGCAGCGTTTCTCGCAGGTCTGCTGCGCTCGCAACCCATGGGCTTCTACTCGCCGCGCGCGCTCACCGAAGACGCGAAGCGCCACGGCGTCGAAGTGCGCCCGCCCGACGTGCAGCACTCGCTGACGCTGTCGTCGCTCGAACCGATCGAGCCGCCCGGGCGCCGCAACTCACACGAGCCGCCGGCGCCGCCCGATCCGCTCGCATCGCCAGTGGATCGCGGTGCCCCCCGCCCGCGCGACGCCTGCCTCGCCGTGCAGCAGCCCCCGGTGGGCCCGTTCGACCCGACCGCCTCCGACAGCTCGGCGCAGCACCGACGCGACCGGGGCTACGCGGTGCGACTCGGCCTCGCCGAGGTGCGCGGTATCGACACGGCCGCGGCGGATCGCATCGTCTCCGCGCGCAGCCGAGGCTCGTTCCAAGATCTCGCGGACCTCGCGCGCCGCGCCGACCTCGATCGCGCCCAGCTCGAGGCGCTGAGTGTCGCAGGAGCCTGCTCGGGGCTCGGTCTGGGGCGGCGAGAGGCGCTGTGGGCCGCGGGCCCCGCCGCCGACAATCGCGAACGCTTCCTCCCCGGCGTCGCCGTGCACGTGCAGCCGCCGCTGCTGCCGGTACTCACCGACGCCGAGCAGACCGCGCTCGACCTGTGGAGCACGGGCGTCGTGTCGGGCCGACACCCGCTCGAACTGCTGCGCGCATCGCTCGACGCGCGGGGTGCGACCCGGTCTGACCGTCTGCGACAGACACCCGGCGGCCCCGTATGCGTGGCGGGTCTCGTCACTCACCGGCAGCGGCCGGCCACCGCGGGCGGCATCACCTTCATGACGCTCGAAGACGAAGTCGGCAACGCGAACGTCGTGGTCTGGCCGAAGGTGTGGGAGCGGTTCCGTTTCATCGCCCGTTCCTCGCCCGCACTCTTCGTGACCGGCCGACTCGAACGCTCCCCCGACGGGCTCGTCAACGTCATCGCGCACGGCTTCGAACCGCTCACCGCGCCCGCCGCCGTCACCTCCCGAGATTTTCAGTGATCTGAACAGCGATCTGAAGCGATCTGCACAGTACTACTCATGTCGTACACGAGTCGATGGGCTCGATCGACAGCCGAAGGCGCCCAGACGTCCTGTAGGTGCGGCGGCGGGCCCCGGTAGGCTGGGGCCACGAGATTCTGTGAGGGGGTGCCGTATGTGGGAGAAGTCCTGGAGCTGGACGAAGTTCATCACCCTGATGCTCTGCGTCGGTGTCATACCCTTCACCCCTGACATACCGGCTCCGCTCGCTCTGGCTTTCGTCGTGATCGCTCTGGCCGCCACAGCCGCCATGGTCATTCGACACATCAGCACCGCGTCTCGTCGCATCGTCGCACCTGTTGCGGATCTAGATCTCACCTCGGTTTCCTCCACGGCGCATTGGCAGCTCCTACGCCCGGAGGCTCCCGGAACTCCGGGCACGGTGCGTTCACGTGCGCCGTCACGGCGCAGCGCTGCCCTCGGGTAAGCCACGCACGATTCTCGAACGCACCCCGCACCGGGGCGTTCTTTCCTGCGGTGCACTCTCGCAAGGGCGTTCAGCTCGTCAGACGCGACCGCATGAGAAGTGAGAAGAGACCGTGCACCCCGAAACAACCCGAAGCAACACCTCAGATGCTGCCGGAGCGAAGACGCCCAGCGCCGCGGCAGTCATCGAACTGGAGCGTGTCAGCGTCACATCCGCCGACACCGGCACGACGCTCCTTGCCTCGACGACTCTCCGCGTGCGCGCCGGGCAGGTCGCAGTGCTGCGCGGCGAGAACGGCTCCGGCAAGACGACCCTGCTACGCGTGCTCGCCGGCCGCACCGCTCCGTCAACCGGGTCCGTACGCATCTGGGGCCGACCCGTCGATGAGCGCGACCCGGCTTTTCGTCGTCATGCCGCCGCAATGATCGGTCTTCACCCGATGGCCCCCGATCTGACCGTGCGCGACCATGTCGCCCTAGTCTCAGCGACTTGGTACGGCACGTCCGAACGGGCGCTGCGCGCAACCGAGACGACGCTCGAAGAGCTCGGGTTCACCGCTCTCGGTAAGAAGTTCCCCAACGAACTCTCTTCGGGGCAGACTCAGTTGTTCGGGCTCGCGCTGGTGCTGGTTCGCCCGTTCGAGGTGCTGCTGCTCGATGAGCCCGAGCAGCGTCTCGACCCTGGCCGCATCGCATTACTCGCTGACGTGATTCTTACCAGACGCCGGGCGGGAGCGACCATCGTGGTCGCCACTCACAGCGAGATTCTCGCGAGACGGATCGCCGGCCAGACCTTGCTGCTGCCGGGTGCAGCGTGAGCACCCCGCAATTGCAGGCAGCGATCGCCATCTGGCGTGCCCGCAAGAATCGCACCGGCGGCGACAGGGTCTCCCTCGCATACCTCCTCCTCATGGTTGCTGCGATCGCGATGGCACCCGTGATTCGCGCACTGTGGCTTGGGTCGACGAGTACTGCCGGTCTCATGCTCCTGACTGCGGATCAGGCGCCTGATGCGGTGTCGTCTCTCACGGCTCTGATCTGGTCGAGTGCGTTACTGCTCGGCCGGCTTCGCGGCCCCGCGCTGCTCCCACCGTTCTTGCTGTACGCGGTTGCCAACAGCGGTATGAAACGGTCGTTGGCACTGCGCAGACCCGTCATCCAGGCAGCAGCGTGGGCATCGCTCCTCTCGGTGAGCGTGGCAGGCTTCTCCAGTGCTGCCCTCCTGACCAGCGGGCACGCGGGAATCCTCGGGATTCTCGGGTTCCTCGGCGCTGCGCTTACCGCCGGAATCATCGGTGCGCTGCTTGCGCTCGTCGGGCAGGCGCTCCCGCGAACGGCGACCTGCATCGGCATCGGCATCATCGCGGTCGCCTCGCTCGGCGGCACTTCGCCGAGGTCCTCCCCGTTCCTTCCATGGGCGTGGGCCGGTGCCGCATATCCGGTCGAAGGCGCGGGCGCGGAATGTGCGCTCCTCCCGCTCGCTGGTCTGACCGCACTGGCACTCGTGCTCATCGTGTTCACGTCGAGAATGCTGAACAGTCTGAACTTTCATCAGCTCGGCTCTCAGGCGGCGAAATGGGACGCCGTCGTGACCTTCTCATCGACTCTCGACTTCTCCCTGGCCGCAACGGTGTATCGGGCCGGCCCTCGATTCGGCAGCCGCATCCGTGCAGTCCGAACCTGCAGTCATCTGGCAATGACCTTTCTCGTTCGCGATGCGATCGGGCTGCTCCGCACGCCGGTGCGGCTCGTCGTTGCGCTCGGCATGACCATCGCATCCGGAGTACTGCTTTCAACGGCTTCCATCACTGCTTCTTCCGCCGTGCTGCCGGCAACGGGAGCCGCACTAGTGCTGTACCTTGCCACTGGTGTGCTCGGGCAAGGCCTGCAGCACGCCGCGCACGTCGCTGCCGACTACCCGCTCTACGGAATCAGCGACCGCACACTCGTCGTCTACCACGCCCTGTTCCCGTTCTTCGTCTCCGCGCTGCTCGTGTCCGCGACGGTCGTGGCATGCAGCGCGGGTAGCGTTGGGGTGCTGGGAACGCCCGTTCTCGAAACGCTTGCGCTCGTCGTGCTCATCCTCTTGACGCGGCTCGGCGCAGCGCTGAAAGGACCTCTCCCGCCGCGGCTTCTCACCCCGATCGAGACTCCCGCGGGCGACCTCAGCATCGTCGCGCAACTCGCATGGGCGTTCGGCGAATTGCTCCTGGCGATTCTCGCAGGCATGACGGCCGCAATCATCCCGCTCACACCGGTGCCGGCACTGGTCATGATCGTGTACGTAACGATCATCGCCGCCGTCCGCTGGCGGAAGCGGAGGTGACACGGCTGCTTGCGGCCGCGGTGTTCACCTCGTAGGAGGAAACTGCGGCGGCGTTTACGGCCGGCTCAGACGGTGCCCTGCACGCCGACCTGCTGCGCAGCGTCGCGGGCCGGGCCCAGAGTTCCGCCGCGCGGCGCGGAACACTAGGCTGAAATCGTGAGCACCTCAACCGCATTCCTCACCGACCACTACGAGTTGACCATGGTCGATGCCGCGCTGGCCGCGGGCACGGCGGATCGCCGCAGCGTCTTCGAACTCTTCGCCCGGCGGCTCTCGGGCGCCCGTCGCTACGGGGTGGTCGCCGGCACCGGTCGGCTGCTCGACGCGATCGAGCGCTTCAGGTTCGAAGAGGCCGAACTCTCGTGGCTCGAACAGCGAGGCTTCCTGCGCCCGCGAACCTTGGATTGGCTCGCGAATTTCCGCTTCTCGGGCGACATCTGGGGGTACCCCGAGGGCGAGGTCTTCTTCCCCGGCTCACCGCTCATCGTCGTCGAGTCCTCCTTCGCCGAGGGCGTGCTGCTCGAGACCCTCGCGCTCAGCGTGCTCAACGCCGACTCGGCCGTCGCGACCGCGGCCGCACGCATGGTGCACTCGGCCGCGGGCAAGCCGCTCGCCGAGATGGGCAGCCGCCGCACGGGCGAGCGCAGCGCGGTCTCGGCCGCCCGTGCCGCATACATCGCCGGTTTCAGTGCGACCTCGAATCTCGAGGCGGGGCGCAGCTACGGTATTCCGACCATGGGCACGGCGGCCCATTCGTTCACGCTGCTGCACGACAGCGAGCG
Organism: Leucobacter soli; assembly: GCA_040392345.1. Taxonomy (GTDB): domain Bacteria; phylum Actinomycetota; class Actinomycetes; order Actinomycetales; family Microbacteriaceae; genus Leucobacter; species Leucobacter soli_B. The sequence continues at coordinate 37,065 of JBEBWI010000008.1, forward strand.
GGAGGCGTTCCAGGCGCAGGTCGACACGCTCGGCGCCGACACGACGCTGCTGGTCGACACCTACGACATCGAGCAGGGCGTGTGCACGGCGATCGAGGTCGCCGGCCCCCGCCTCGGCGCGGTGCGCATCGATTCGGGCGATCTGCCGGTCGTCGTGGCGCGCGTGCGGCAACTGCTCGACGAACTCGGCGCGACGGGCACGAAGATCACGGTGACCAACGACCTCGACGAGTACACCGTCGCGGCCCTCGCCGCTTCACCCGTCGACAGCTTCGGCGTGGGCACCTCCGTGGTGGTGGGCTCCGGCTCCCCCACCATGGGCATGGTCTACAAGCTCGTCGCCCACACCGATGACCGCGGCGCCTGGGTCTCCGTCGCGAAGAAATCCTCCGACAAGACCTCCGTCGGCGGCCGCAAGAGCGTACGCCGCGAATACAACGCCCGCGGCACGGCGACCGCCGAGATCATCTACCTGGGCGATGGGCCGGGCGGCGAGCCCGAGGGCGTCGACGCTCGAAGCGCAGAGACCGTGGATCGCAGCCGCGAGATCCTCACCCCGCTCGTGGCTGCCGGCACCGCGCTGCCGGGGCACACCGGCTACGACGGCATCGCAGCGGCCCGCGAGCGCCACCGCCGCAGCGTCGCGGAGCTCCCGCCCATCGCGATGAGCCTGACGCGCGGAGACCCCGCGATTCCGACCGAGTACCGCTGAAGCCGCACCCGCGTACAGACGGAGCGCCGCAGACGCCGCGCCGACGCTACTTGCGCATGTTCTCGTAGATCCGCTTGCAGTCGGGGCACACGGGGAACTTCTCGGGGTCGCGCGACGGCGTCCACTTCTTCCCGCACAGCGCCCGCACCGGCTTGCCCGTCACCGCGGATTCGAGGATCTTGTCCTTGGGAACGTAGTGCGAGAAGCGCTCGTGGTCGCCGTCCTCCAACTGCTCCTCGTTGAGCAGCTTCTCCAGCTCGCGGTCGAGCACGTCGGTGCCGCCGCCCGTTCCGGGTGTGTCACGAGTAAAGATTCCCATGTCTCGATTGTAGGCGCACGCACCTCGCACCGGGGCCGACCGCGTCAATCGAAGGTCTGCGTCGCCGCCAGCAGTTCAGGGGCCGCACGGTCGAAGATGCGCCCGCCGATGAGCACGCCGAGGGCGAGCACGACGATGCCGTAGCCGGCCCCGACGACGAGCGCCCAGACGTTCGTACCGAAGCTCACGTCGCCGAATGCCACCGCGGCCACCCACACGGCGGGCAGGGCGAGCACCACGGTGGTGACCATGGAGAGGCTCTGGGCCAACCCCGATCCGCTGCCTGAGACCGCGGGCTGCGCGAACGGGCTGTCGCCCGGCCTGGTCGTCGGGTATGGCATGAGCGCGGAGAACACGCTCGAGACCCCCGATGAGACCAGCAGCACGGCGAGGTTCAGGCCGATGACGGCGGGCAGCACCCGCCAGTCGCCCATGATGGTGACCGTGACGCTCGAGCCGACGAGCAGCACGGGCAGCCCGAAGAGCATGATGGGCGTCAATCGGCCGAGCCGATCGGCCGCACCGCGGGTGCCGCTCGCGACATGCAGCCAGATCGCCGTGGAATCCATGGCGACGTCGTTGTGCAGCGACCAGCCGAACAGCAGCAGCACGACCGGCAGCGGCACGAGCGCGAGCAGATAGGGGTCGACTCCCGCCACCCAGAGTGCGAGCACGATGAAGACCGGGGCCAGGGGAATCGCGGCGAGCCCCACCCGGTACCGCGGGTCGCGCGCCCAATAGGTGAGCGCGCGCGCACCGATCACCGAGTCGGGGCGGGCTGAGAATCGCTCGAACCAGTCGAGCCCCTGTCTGGCCTTGCCCGGGTCCGCCGGCCGCTCCACGCGCTCGAGCGAGAGCCGAACGATCGGGTACCAGACTGCGATGAGCACGGCGATCGCGGCGAAGGTCACGCCGAAGTGCAGCAGCGCCGTCTCGGGATCCCCCGCGGCCGCGGCCGCGATGCCCGCGAGGGGGGCGCCCACCGGGGTCCAACCGAGCACGGTGGCCGCGTCGGCGGTGATGCGCCCGTCGGGTGAACCGAGCGCCTGCGTCACCGCGAACACCACGACCGGCAACGCCGCCACGAGCAGCAGCAGCCCGACCGCGTGCACGGCGCCAGAACTGCGCGCCGACACGACCAGCTTCGCGAGCCCAGAGGCCACGCGCGCGCCGCATATGGCGAGCAGCAGCGCGAGTGCGCCGCCGACCGCGACCGCCCACCACGCCTCATGCCACTCGGTGCGCAAGACGACGAGCGCGATCACCCAGGCCGCGAGCCATAGCACCGGACCGCTCAGCGCGGTCGACACGAGCAGCCCCGTGGCCACCTGACCCGAGCGCACCGGATACTGTCCGAACTGGCGCGGCTCGAGGTGACCGCGGTTCAGGAACAGCGGCACGATACCCGCGGCGGCCAGCACGACCGCGGCGAGGATGGTGTCGAGCGGCGCGTGAGCGCCGTCCGGTCCGCTGATGAACTGCGGAAGCGCGGCGAGTACGACCGCGGCGAGCACCGCGAGCACTCCGATCAGGGCATGCCGCGCCACTCGGGAAAGCGGACCGCGGAACGCACTGAGCAGCAGGGCTAGTCGGAGTCTGAGGAGCCGTGCAACCACTCCAGCCCCTTCCCCGGCTCGGCGGACTCGGTGAGATGGCGGAAGCGCTCTTCGAGGCTCACGCCGCCTCGTACCTCGTCGACCGTGCCCTGTGCGATGACCGAACCGTCGACGATCACGGCGACGTGGTCGCAGACCCGCTGAATCAGGTCGAGGCTGTGGCTCGACATGACGACGCTGCCGCCGCCGGCGACGAACTTCTCGAGAATCTCGGTGACATTCGACGCCGAGACCGGGTCGATCGCCTCGAACGGCTCATCGAGCACGAGCACGTCGGGGGCGTGGATCATGGCGCAGGCGAGCCCGATCTTCTTCTGCATGCCGGCGGAATAGTCGGAGACCGGCCGGTCGAGCGCCGGTTCGAGGCCGAAGGCGTGCGCGAGCTCCGTCGCACGGGTCGCGACCACCGACTCCTTGACGCCCTGCAGCACGCCAGCGTAGTAGAGCAGTTGCGCCCCGCTCAGCCGATCGAACAGTCGCAGTCGGTCGGGCAGCGAACCGATGACGCGCTTGGCCGCCGGGCCGTTCGCCCACACATCGATGTCGTGCACGGTGACCCGGCCCGAGGTCGGGCGGTTCAGGCCGCTGATCATCGACAGCACCGTCGTCTTGCCCGCACCGTTGGGGCCTACGACCCCGGTGAACGAGCCGGCGTGCACCTGCAGCGACACTTCGACCGCCGCGTGCACCTGACCGTAGCTCTTGGTCAGCATCTCCGTGCGCAGCACCACCGGGTTCTGCGCCGCAGCAGCAGCGCGCTCGCGGGCACGCACGACCGACGGCACGGGCATCTCGATGCGACCCGCGGGCGGTGCGGCTTGGGCGTGTTCGGTCTCGACCGTCTGCGTGCCGAGCTCGCGCTCGGGCCGGGTTTCAGCCTCTACGTCGACTTCTTGTGCCGCCTCGACCGCGGCTTCCGCTTCGGGAGCGATCGGTTCGACCGCGCTCTGCGGCTGCCCCTCGGCTTCGGGCGCCGACTCGATCGCGGGTTCCCGCGCCGGTCGCGTCTCAGGCGCCGACTCGGCCATCAGCACCGGTCGCGCCTCCGGCGCGGGCTCGGCCACCGTCTCGGCATCCGCTTCGGGCGCGTACTCGACCGCGGTCTCGCGCACCGGCTCGGGCGCCGACTGGTTCACCGGCTCGTGCACCGGAAGGGCCGCGCCAGGCCGCAGCGCGCCGGGGGTGACGACGCGACGCGGTACGCGCCTGCGCACCGTGCGGGGCACGCTCTCGTCGACCTCGGGCGACACCGGATCCGCACCCTGGCCGGTCACAGCAGCACCCGAGTCGGGCTCGGGTGCAAATTCGGCGTTGGGGGGCAGATTCGACACACACCTAACCTAGCAAACCCGGCGCTGCCGAATCTCGGGTTCGGCTGCGCATTCGTCACAGTGAAAGCAGGCAGAATAGGCCTGTGACCCACACCCTCGAACCGCGCGCGCACCGACCGCGAAAGAGCAGGAACGCCGCCGCATGGCGTTCGCTGCGTCTCCTCACCGCGCGAGACCTCAAGGTGCGTTACGCGACCTCGCTGCTCGGCTACCTCTGGTCGATCCTCGACCCCCTGCTGATGAGCGTGATCTACTGGTTCATCTTCACCCAGTTGCTGCCTCGCACGCTCGGTGAGGAGCCGTACATCGTGTTCCTCCTGACCGCGATGCTGCCGTGGGTCTGGTTCAACGGAGCGATCGGCGATTCGACCCGCGCGTTCCTGCGCGACGTGAAACTCGTGCGCTCGGTCGCGCTGCCGCACTGGATCTGGGTGGCGCGCATCGTGTGCGCGAAAGGCGTGGAGTTTCTGCTCAGCCTGCCCGTGCTCGTGCTCTTCGCGGTGCTCACCGGGGCCACCGTGGGGTGGGGCATCCTGCTGTTTCCGCTGGGCGTGCTGCTGATGGGTGCCCTCATCCTCGGACTCGGGCTCATCGTCGCACCGCTCGTCGTCTTCTTCCGTGATCTCGAGCGAGCGGCGAAACTCGTGCTGCGCGTGCTGTTCTACGCCTCGCCCGTGCTGTACGGCGCGACCGACCTGCCGACCATGGTGGCCCCACTCGCCTGGGCCAACCCGCTCTCGGGCATCTTCTCGCTGTTCCGCGCGGGTTTCTTCCCCGACCAGCTCGACTGGGCCCTCGTCGCGGTGTCGGCAGCCATCACCGCGGTCACACTTGTCATCGGCGTCATCGTCTTCCGACGCAGCGTCGGCGGCGTGCTGAAGGAGCTGTGAGATGACTTCGACGACCAGCCGCGCGGGCAGCACCGGCGACCCCACCGCGCACGCCATCATCACCGCTTCCGGTCTCGGTGTGCGGTTCCGGCGCAACCGCGGCTCGCGCCGCAGCTTCAAGGATCTCTTCGCGGGGCGCGCGCGACGCACCCGCGCCGGCGAGTTCTGGGCGCTGCGAGATGTCTCCTTCGCCGTGCAGCCGGGCGAGGCGATCGGGGTGGTCGGCCGCAACGGCCAGGGCAAGTCGACCCTGCTCAAGCTCGTGGCCGGCGTGCTGCTGCCCGACGAGGGGCATGTGCGCGTGCACGGCGGCGTGGCACCGCTGATCGAGCTCACGGGCGGATTCGCCGGCGACCTCACGGTACGCGACAACATCCACCTCACCTCGGGTCTGCACGGATTGAGCCGCGGCGAGATCGCGAGTCGCTTCGACTCCATCGTCGACTTCGCGGGCGCCGCAGACGTGCTCGACACCCCGTTCAAGCATCTCTCGAGCGGCATGAAGGTACGCGTCGCGTTCGCAGTCGTCTCGCAGCTCGACGAACCGGTGCTGCTCGTCGACGAGGTGCTCGCCGTGGGCGACAAAGCCTTCCGAGACAAGTGCTACAAGCGCATCGACTCGTTGCTCGCCGAGGGCAAGACCCTGTTCCTGGTCTCGCACAACGAACGCGACCTGCGCAGATTCTGCACACGCGGCCTCTACCTCGACGGCGGCAAACTGCAGCTCGACGGCCCGATCGGCGAGGTCATCGACCGCTACAACGCCGAGCACAACCGGTAGCGGCCACGACGCAGCCGGCAGCCCAGCCCACGACGCAGCCCGCCACGCCCGAGCAATCGTTACGACGCGGTGCGCGCCCGCCAGTCGTCGGCGCGCCGCAGCAG
>JBEBWI010000009.1:0-41538 GCA_040392345.1 Leucobacter soli
AGGTCACCGCCGAGCAGGTTCGCCAGATCGCCGAGCAGAAGCAGGCCGATCTCAATGCGAACGACATCGACGCAGCAGCAAAGATCATCGCGGGCACCGCCCGCTCCATGGGCATCACGGTCGAGTAAGGACAACGGACATGGCACAGAAGTCAAAGGCATACCGCGCCGCTGTCGCGAAGATCGAAGACGGCAAGTTCTACTCTCCCGCTGAGGCAGTCGCCCTGGCGAAGGAGACCGGTTCGGCGAAGACCGACTCGACCGTCGAGGTCGCAGTCAAGCTCGGCGTCGACCCCCGCAAGGCGGACCAGATGGTGCGCGGCACCGTCAGCCTGCCCCACGGCACCGGTAAGACCGCGCGCGTCATCGTGTTCGCTGTCGGCCCCGCGGCCGAAGCGGCGATCGCGGCCGGCGCCGACGAGGTCGGTGGCGACGAGCTGATCGAGAAGGTGGCCGCAGGCTACACCGACTTCGACTCGGCCGTCTCGACCCCCGAGCTCATGGGCAAGGTCGGTCGTCTCGGTAAGGTGCTGGGCCCCCGCGGCCTCATGCCGAACCCGAAGACCGGCACCGTCACGCCCGATCCGGCGAAGGCCGTCACCGACATCAAGGGCGGCAAGATCGAGTTCCGCGTCGACAAGCACGCCAACGTGCACTTCATCGTCGGCAAGGCATCGTTCTCGCCCGAGCAGCTGAGCGATAATATCAGCGCCGTGCTCGACGAGATCCTGCGTCTCAAGCCGACCTCCTCGAAGGGCCGCTACGTGCAGAAGGGCGCCGTGTCGACCACGTTCGGCCCCGGCATCCCGCTCGACGTCAACGCGCTCTAGCGAATCCGCGCGCTCCCGCGAGCGCGAGGCACTCAGCCCCCTGGCCTCGGCCCGGGGGCTGAGTTCGTGTGAGGGCGGGATAGGATGATCGGGGTCCGTCGCGCCGTTCACCGTGCCGAGTCGCGGGGCACGGCCGTAGTCGTACGGCACCGGGCCCGGCCGATGTCAACTCATAGACTGGATTCCATGTCCTCGCCAAGCGTCGCAACGCCTGCCCCGCCGCGCATCGCGGGGTTCAGCTACGTGCGTCCGCTCGGCTCCGGCGGCTTCGCCCGCGTCTTCCTCTACGAGCAGGACATGCCTCGCCGCGTCGTCGCGGTGAAGGTGCTCGATCGCGTGCCCGGCGCAGCCGTCGCCTCGGAAGAGCTGCGTGCCGTGTTCGAGAGCGAGGCCAACGTCATGGCGAAGCTCTCGAGCCACCCCTCGATCGTCTCCATCTTTCAGGCCAGCATCTCACTCGACGGCATGCCGTACATCGCCATGGAGTACTGCCCGGAGTCGATGGGCGCCCGCACCAAGGGCAGCCCGGCACCGCTGCACACGGTGCTCGACGCGGGGGTGCGGATCGCAGGGGCGCTCGAAACGGCTCACCGCGCCGGGGTGCTGCACCGTGACATCAAGCCCTCGAACGTGTTGATCACGACCCTCGGCCGTCCCGTGCTGTCGGACTTCGGCATCGCCCAGGTGCTCGGGCGGCAGACCGGAGGCTCGAACGAGCTCGCCATGTCGATTCCGTGGTCGGCGCCCGAGATGGTCGAGATGCGCAGCCGCGGCAGCGTCGCCAGCGAGGTCTGGTCGCTCGGCGCGACGCTCTACTCCTTCGCCGCGGGGCGCTCGCCGTTCGAGGTGGCCGACCGCAGGCAGAACACCCGCTCGAAGCTGAGCGAGCGCATCGGCAAGGCCGTCTACCCGACGATCGAGGGTGCCCGCGGATACGAGCAGTTCGATGAAGTGCTCGCGCGTGCGATGCGGAAGTCGCCCGAGGAGCGCTTCGCCTCGGCCCGCGAGTTCGGCGAGGCGCTGCAGACGCTGCAGCGCCGCTACGGGTACGACGTCACACCGCTCGAGGTGGTGGCCGACGGCTGGCTGCCGCAGGCCGAGCCCGAGCGCACCGGTTTCAGCGGCCCCGTCATCAGCAGCATCGGCCGCAAGTCGCGCGCGCAGAGTCGGGCCGAACTGCTCGCGAGTCAGCGCGGCACCGATCACGACGGGCTCGTGCTCGATCGGCCGCCGGTTTCACCCCTGCGGGCCGCGCTCATCGGCGGGGCGGTCACGCTCGCGGTCGTCGCCGGCCTCGGCGCGCTCCTCTGGGCGATGATGGGCGGCGGCGGATGAATCGACGTGTCAATCCGACCGGGGGGGCCGCGGTTTCGACACGCTGGCGCAAGATGCGCGGCTGGATCGCCGGAGGGGCGTCGTTCGCCCTGGTCGCCACCATCGCCGTCGTCGCGAGCGGTTACGATGCGCAAGAGGCCCCGCGCGAGGAGCCGAGCGTCTGGGTGACCCGCGAGGCCGGCCAGTACGCCCGCGTGAACACCGAGACGGGCGAGCTCGACCTCGTGCGCAAGGTCTCGGAGCCGAGCTCCGTGCTGCAGTCGGGTGCGACGAGCGTGGTGCTCACCCACGGCAACGGCCGCGCCTGGCCCGTCGATTCGGCATCCCCGGTCGATCTCGGCGACGAGAGCGCGACAGCCGAGGCCGCCGTGGGCGAGGAACCCGGCGAGGATTCGGGCGCCGACGCTGAGACCGCGGCACTCGACGGCACCGATGAGGCCGTCGCCGAGGAAGCCGCCTCCGATGCCCGTGCTGGCGAAGAGGAGAGCGCGGCGGGCGCGGTGCGGATGCCCGAGGGCACCCGAGACATCATCGGCGCGGGCCCCTACGTGCTGATTCGCACGGAAGCGGGCGCCGTCTACCTCGGAGAGCTCGGCGCGGGCACAGGCTCGAGCGCAGCTCCGCTCGCCGGCGCCGTCGCGCAGTCGACCGAGCTGGTGGCCGCGCGTCTCACCTCGCTGCGACAGCTCGATCCACTCGCGGGCGATGAAGAGTCGGGCGACGCTGCGGAGGAGGGCGAGACCGGGCAGACTGATTCCGGCGACGCCGCGAGCGCGGCCGGCTTCCGCGCCGATGCGGTGACAATCAGCGACAGCGGCCTTATCGCGATGTACTCGGCTTCGGACGGCAGCATCGCCCGCTACGACGCGGTGCGCGCCACCTTCACCTCCGGCATTGAGCGGCTGCCGGAGGCGGCGCAGGGGCTCGCAGATGCGCAGCTCTCACTGGTCGCGGGCGACTGGGTGCTGCTCGACGCCGAGGGCGGCACGCTGTGGCGTGAGGGCGCCGGTGCGGTGCAGCTCGACATCGTGGGCGCGCCGAAGCTGCAGGCGAGCGGCGGGGGCGCCGGGTCGGGCGGTGCGTCGGGTGGCGACGTGCTCGTCGCAGACGTGGCGGGCCTCTGGCGCGTACCGGTTGCCGGCGACGCGGTGCGCATCGTCGAGGCCGACGGCACCCCCGCGCAGCCGAGCGAGGTGGACGGCGTGCGATTCGCCGCGTGGATCGGGCAGAACGGGGGCGAGCTCTGGGCCTCCGACGCCGAGGAGACCGCGGCCCTCGACTTCGACGAGAGTGCGGGCGACCTCGGTGAGGTGGAGCCGGCGTTCCGCTCGAACGGCACTCGGGCGGTGCTGAGCGAGGTGCGCACCGGCATGATCTGGACGCTGCCCGAGGGGCGGCTGATCCCCCTCTCGCAGTGGAGCATCTCCGACCCGCCGAAGGAGGATCGGGGCACCGTCGTGGTCGAGGAGGTCACCGAGCAGGTGGCTCCCACCGCGGTACCCGACGAGTTCGGCGTGCGGCAGGGCGAGCAGACGACGCTTCCGGTGCTGCTCAACGACTTCGATTCGAACAAGCGCGATGTGCTGACGATCGTCGCCGAGTCGCTCGGCGAATCGCCGCTGCCCGAGAGTTTCGGCACGGTTGAGCTGGCAGCCGATGCGCAGTCGCTCACCGTGCATCCCGCCGCCGGCGCAACCGGCACTGCGTCGTTCAGCTACCGGCTGAGCGACGGCGCACTCGTCTCGGAGGCCGCGACGGTCACCCTGACGGTCGCGGGGGACGACATCAACAGCGCACCCGCATGGTGCCCGGTCGCCGGCTGCCAGCGCGAGTGGGCGGTGCCCGCGATCGCACCCGGCGGCACGCTCGTGTACCCCATTCTCGAGGGATGGGTCGATGCCGAGGGCGACCCGATGCTACTCATCGGAGCCGAGTTGCTGCGCCCGGAGGACCCGGCGCGCGCGATCGTCACGGCCGACGGCCGGCTCGCGGTGCGCCACACCGACCCGAACGCCGGGGCCTCCGAGATCATGCTGCGCCTCACCGTGCGCGACGGTCGGGGCGAGGAGCGTCAGCGCGATCTGCAGATCGCCGTGCAGCCGAACGCGGCCGCCGAGTTTTCGCCGATCGCCGCGGCGGTGCAGGTCGACCGAGCGACCACGCTGCGCCCGCTCGAGCGGGTCGCGGGCGGCTCGGGTTCATTCGTGCTCACCGACGCCGTGGTGCAGAGCGGAGGCGACAGGATCAGGGTCGTGACGCAACCCTCCGGCGGGGCGATCGAGGTCACGGCGGGCGAAGCCGGGGATGCGATCGTCGCCATCGGTGTTCGCGATACCGTGACCGGCGCTGAGATCACCGGCCTCATGCGAGTCACCGCGACCCCGGGCACGCCGGCCCTCACCCTGCCGCCGCTGCGGGCGTTCGTGCGCCCGCTCGCCGACTCGACGGTCGAGGTGCTGAACGCTATTCCGGGAGCCGCGGGCCGCGCCCTCTCGGTGCAGGCGGTGAGCGTGGTCGACGGCGACCTGCGGGCCGAAGTGGTCGAGCACGCGCGCGTGCGCGTCGCGGGCAGCACCGCAGACGGCACGGCGGGGCGGATCGGCGCGGTCGACGTCACCGTCACCGACGGGGGCGCGCAGACGCAGGGGCGGCTCACCGTCTTCCAAGTGCCAGAGAACGGCGAGAGCGGGGCGATCGCGGTGGCCGACTCGGCCTCGGTACGCGCCGGTTCGGTCGTCGACATCAGAGTGCTCGACAACGATGTCTCGGCGCCGGGGGAGCGCCTCATCCTGCACCCCGAGGTCACCGGCTCGGGGGCCGAGGGCGAGCTCGCCTTCGCCTCGGGCAGCGTGCTGCGCTACCTCGCGCCCGAGACGCCCGGCACCTACCGCGTGAGCTACACCACCTACGGCGCCAGCACGCCCGAGGCGAGCGACGTGGGAACCGTGACGATCACGGTGCTGCCGACGGGCGCGAACCGCGACCCGTTGCCGCAGACGCTCACCGTGCGCGTGGCGCCGGGCGAGCAGGCCGAGACGCAGGTGCCGCTCTCCGGTGTCGACCCCGACGGCGACCGCGTGCGCCTCATCGGCGTCGGGCAGGTCGACGACGCCCAACTCACCGCAAACCTCACGGCCACCGGCGCGGGGCTCGCGGTATCCGCCTCCGGCTCGGCGGCGCCGGGCGTGTACACGGTCGGCTACACGGTGCGCGACGACGCGGGCGGCACCGCGAACGGCACGCTGCGCATCATCGTCACCGCGGGCGACTCGGGCGGCGCCCCTATCGCCGCGAGCGATTACGCCCGCCTGGTGATGGGCGGATCCACCCCCGTCGTGATCAGGCCGCTCGACAACGACATCGACCCGGCGCGCGGCACCCTCGAACTCGTCTCGGTCGAACCGAACCTGCCCGGCGGCGCGGCGAACCCCGACTACGCCCGCCTCGTGTCTCGCCTCGACCTCTCGCGCATGGCTGAGGGAATCGTGGAGGCACTGCCGGGCGACGAGCTCGGCACCGTCTCGTACCGATACACGGTGCGATCGAGCGCGAGCTCGAGCACCTCCGACGGCCTCATCCTCGTGCAGACATCGGAACGGGTGGGCGCGCAGGCCCCCGCGATCACCGACACCGTGCTGAACGTGCGCGACCGCACCGATCTCACGGAGTCGGGCGTCGACGTCGTCACCGACAAGGTGCGTTGGGCGGCGGGCGACGCGAGCACCCTCGAACTCAGCCTGTGGCAGGGCGGCGGCAGCGGCTATCGCGTCTCGGGCAGTCGTATTCTCGGCGACTACGATCCCGATGGCGATCTCGTCGTGTTCCGCCTCTCCGGGGTCGACGCGACCGGCGCCGAGGTTTCGAGCTACGGCTTTCTCGTGATCCCGCCGCTCGATGAGCTGCGCGTCACGCTGAAACCCGGCCTCGCGGCGCTGAGCGTCGACGAGAACAAGACCGTCGAGGCGGGGATCCGCTCGCTCGTCGATCTGAGCCCCGGCGACCGCGTCGAGCTGCGCGAGGCGCAGTTCTCGGTGGGTCGCGCGCAGGCGAGATGCGAGGCGGTCGGATCCGAGACGATCCGCTACACCGCAGGCGGCGAATCCCCGTGGAACGACACCTGCCTCATCGAGGTGCGGCTGGTCGGGCAGAAATCGTGGACGACGCTGCCCGTGCCCGTGAACATCGTGCCGCGCGCGCCCATCGTGCAGCTGTCAGCCGTGACCCGCACGGTCGCACCCGGAGGCACCGAGACCATCGACCTGACCGACATGATCAAATGGCAGGGCGACCGGGCAGGCGACGTCTCGAAGCTGCGCTTCGAGGTCGCAGGCGGCGGCAGCCTCTTCCAGGTGCAGCGCACGGGCAACTCGGTGCGGGTCGATGCGCGCGCCGACGCGACGACCGGCAGCCAGGACGTGGTGACGGTGAACGTGACCGGGGCCGGCGACTCTCGGGCGTCGCTGACGCTGCGCGTGGGCGAGGCGCCGAAGGACAAGCCGCGGGGCGCTACCGTGAAGCTGGTCTGCACCGTGGGCAGCAGCTGCGCCACCGACGTCATCGGCGCGGCCGGCGAGTACGACCCGTTCGCGGGCAAGACCGGCGGCGGGCTCAAGCTCGAGACGGTGAGCGGATCGGCGTGCACGTTCGGCACGGTCAGCCGTGCGGGCGACCGCGGCGTCACCGTGAGCTGGCCCGACAGCCGCGGCCCCGGCGGCAAGTGCACCGTCGGGTTCACCGTGCGCGACGCGCAGGGGAGATCGGGCGAGGGCAGCATCGAGTTCGACGCGCAGGGCGTGCCGCGCGCGCCGACGATCACCCGCATCGAGAGCTTCACGGGCAACAGCGTGACCCTGGCTGTGACGCTGGCTTCGCCCAGCGCGCACCCCGCGGTGAGCGAGGTGCGGGTCTCGGGGGCCGGGTCGAGCTCGTGCCAGCCCTCGGGCGCCACCGGTTACCGCTGCGTCGTCACGAACCTCGAGAACGGGGCGGAGCACAGTTTCACCGCGCAGGCCGTCAATGCCGCCGGCGCCTCCGACCCGAGCGGCTCGATGCGGGCCTGGGCCTACCAGGTGCCCGCCGCGCCCACGATCACCGAGGCGAAGTCGGTCAGCGATTCCGGGGTCACGCAGGCACGCGGAATGGTCGAGTTCGGTCTCACCGGCGGATCGGATGTGGCCGGTTACCGGGTCACGATCGGCGGAGACACCTTCGAGCTGACCGGGCGCAATCAGAGTGGCGTGCGCCGAGCGGTGCCAGTCGGTAGCCAGCAGATACAGGTGGTCGCGCTCAGCCGTTTCACCCCGCCCATCGACGGCGCGCTCGATTCGAACCGCGCCACCCGGAACGTCGTCGTCGCAGGGGCGCCGATCGCGGGAACGACGATGCTGAGCTCTCCGAACTCGCGCACCATCACGGCGCAGATGTCGGGCGCGGGCGCGAACTTCGCCGATACGGCGGGCGAGGAGCTGCGTTACGCGTTCCTCTACGACCGCAGGAACCCGGCTGCGTGCCCGCCGCTCGGCGACGCCGCCTACGGTGAGAACAGTGCGACATTCGAGGGGCTGCAGCGCTACACCCGCTACCAGGTACGCGCCTGCGTCTCGAACGGGTTCGGAATCGCGGAGGCGACCGCCGCTGTTCGCACCGGCTCGGGCGGCGAAGGCGGAGTACCGCAGCCGAGCGGTGGGCTCTCCTACTCGGTCGGGCCTTCGGCCGAGATCGCCGGCTCCCGTGCCGACTACGCGCTGACCACTGCGCCGACGCCCACCTATGACGGTGCCGAGGGTGCGACTCTGCAGTACCGCATCGGCGGCACGATTCGCAGCGACTTCGCCCTCGACGAGCGCTACGTCCAACCCGTCGAGGTGCGGCAGTGCTTCGACCTGGAGGACGAGGAGAGCTGCTCGGCCTGGCTCGCGATCTCGTGGAGCGGCGCCCCCACACTCGTGCGCGTGCAGCTCACCGGGGTGTGCGTCGACCCGGCGGACCCGCGCGCCGCCGTGCAGATCTCCGACGCCGCATTCTCGAGCGCCACCCTGACGGCCGCGGCAGACGGCAGCGTGACCGTCTCGTGGAGCGGCCAGTTCGCCGGCCTCGCGCCGGTGACGCTGGCCGGTACCGCGTGCGCGGCGCCGGAGCCCGACCCAGAACCCGAAGAACCCGGCGACCCCTAGCCGCAGCGGGCAGGGCAGCCTCACGACGAGCAGCCCCGCCCGACCTCCTCGGGCCCCACCCGTGCGAGCCCCAGACGCAGCAGCCGATCCACCAGCGAAGGAAACCGATGAGCACCCAGACCACGCAGCAGGCCCAAGCCCAGCCACTGACCGCTGAGCAGGCGCAGTGGGTGTCGCAGGTGTTCAGCACGACCGCCGACGCGATCGAGCAGGTGATCCACGGCAAGCGGCGCGTGGTCGAGCTCGTGCTCGCGAGCGTGCTCGCGGGCGGTCACGTGCTGCTCGAGGACGTGCCGGGAACCGGGAAGACGGCGCTCGCCCGTACGCTCGGGCAGGTGATCCAGGGCACCTCGTCGCGCATCCAGTTCACCCCCGACCTGCTGCCCGGCGACGTCACCGGCATCTCGGTGTTCGACCAGCGCGCGGGCGCGTTCGAGTTCCATGCCGGGCCGATCTTCGCGAACGTGGTGCTCGCCGACGAGATCAACCGGGCCAGCCCGAAGACCCAATCGGCGCTGCTCGAGGTGATGGAGGAGGGGCAGGTCACCGTCGACGGCCACACCCATCCCGTCGGCTCGCCGTTCCTCGTGATCGCGACGCAGAACCCGGTCGAGCAGGCCGGCACCTACCGGCTGCCCGAGGCCCAGCTCGACCGCTTCATGATCAAGACCTCGATCGGTTACCCCGACGATGCGGCCATGGTGCGCATCCTGCAGGGCGACCGGGCGAAGCGCGGCCCGGTGCAGTCGGTGGTGACCACCGAGATCATCACGCAAGCGCAGGAGTTCGCCCGCCAGGTGCACGTGAGCCCTCTCGTCGCCGACTACGCGGTGCGTCTCGTGGAGGCGACCCGGCGCGCGACCGAGGTTCGACTCGGAGCGAGCGTGCGCGGTGCGCTGGCGCTCGTGCGACTCGCGACGGCTTGGGCGGCGGCGAACGGACGCCACTACGTCGTTCCCGACGACGTGCGGGATCTCGCGCTCGCCGTACTGGCGCACCGCCTCGTGCTCGAACCCGAAGCCGAGTTCGACGGCGTCACTTCTCTCGACGTGGTCGGCAAGATCCTGCTCGACGTGGCGCTGCCGCAGGAGAACGGCACCGCGTGAGCATCGGCGATTCACGAGCCCCCGACTGGGGCACCGAATCGCGCAGTCGCACGTTCGGTACCGCACGCCCCGGCGACACCACGAGTGTCGCCGGGCGGCTCGACGAGCGCAGGCGGCGGGCGCGCAGGTGGTGGCGCAAGAACCGGCGGCAGCTGCGCCGCATCTGGCGCCGTACCACGCAGACGATCACGCCGACCGGCTGGTTCGTGCTGCTGCTCACCGTCGCATCGGCCGTGCTCGGCGCGAGTCTCGGATGGGTGGAAGCCTGGTTCGTCGCGATCGCGGGCGCCGTCGCGCTGGTGATCGGGCTGCCATTCCTCATCGGCAATCGTGCGTACCTGATTCGCATCGCGGTGGATCGCATCCGCGTCGTCGCGGGCAGCGCCGTGCAGGTGCGGGTGCAGGTCGAGAACGCCGGAGTGCGGCCGGCGCTCCCCGCGACCTCCGAACTTCCCGTGGGCGATGCCCTGCGCGAGGTGCCGGTGCCGTTCATCGGCCCGCACGGCAGCGTCGAGATTCCGGTCGCCGTACCCGCCCACGCGCGCGGCGTGATCGAGGTCGGGCCGCTCACCCTCGCCCGGCGCGACCCGCTCGGCCTGCTGCGCCGCGAGGTCACCTGGCGCGACCGGCACCTCGTCTACGTGCACCCGAAGACGGCGCCGCTGCCGCCCGGCTCGGCCGGCCTCGTGCGCGATCTCGAGGGCGCCTCGAGCCGCAGGCTCACCGACTCGGATCTATCGTTCCATGCGGTGCGCGAGTACGTGCATGGCGACGCGCTGCGGCATGTGCACTGGCGGTCGACCGCGAAGACCGGCACGCTCATGGTGCGCCAGTACGAGGAGTCTCAGACGGCGCGCGCCGCGATCCTCTTCGATGCGAACCGCGAGGAGTACGCGAGCGACGAGGAGTTCGAGCTCGCGGTCAGTGCTGCAGCCTCCCTTTCGCTGCAGGCGGTGCGCGAGGGGCGCGAGCGCTTCGTCGCCTCGGCATGGGCGCCCGGGCGGCTGCGGCACAGCATCGACGGGCTCGAGGAACTGCCGTCGAACACCCCGCAACAGTTGCTCGACGCGTGGGCCGAGCTCGAAGCGACGGAGGAAGCGCGACCCATCGAATGGCTTGCGCGCGGGCTCGGCGAATCGCGTCGCCCGCTGTCGGTCGTGACGATCGTCACCGGGTCGGCCCCCGACACGAACCGGCTGCGCCGCAGCGCGGTCGGCTTCACCGCCGACGTCGCAGTGGTCGTCGTGCGCTGCGAACTGCTCGCGGACCCGGCCGCTCAGCTCATGGACGATTTCACGCTCATGACCGTCGGGCAGCTCGGCGACCTGCCGCGATTGATGGTCAGGCGGGCGGTATCGTGAGTGCGCCCACGGTGCTCGGACACGCGGGCCTGCCGCCCGAGGCCGGGCACCCGCGGCAGGCCCGGCAAGACGGGCCCGCTCGTCGCCGGACCCGCGGGTCTCGTCGCGCGGCCTCCGGCACGGCCGCGGTGCCGGTTCTCGCGGCCGCGCTGCTCGCTTTCGCGACCGTGCTGCTCGGCGCGTTCGCCGCGCAGCCGATCTACGAGACCCCGAGGCTCTGGCTCGTCGCCGCCATCACCGGCGCTGTAGCGTTCGCGCTGGTCGCGCTCGGCGTGCGACTCAGGTGGGGCGCGTTCACACTCGTGCCGCTGCTTGCGGCACTGGTGCTGCTCGTGGTGCCGCTCTGCGTGCCCCAGGCCGTGTCGTCGGGGCCCGCCGGGTTGCTCCGCGGTCTCGGCGACGGCCTCGCGGCAGTTGCGCTCGGCTGGAAGCAGCTGCTCACCCTCTCCCTGCCCGTCGGCGAGTACCAGACCGTGCTCGTGCCGTTCTTCGTGACCATCGGCGTCTCGGTGTCGGCTCTTGCCGCGCTCGCGCTGCGCAGCGTGCGCTCCGCTCCGCTCGCCGCGCTGCCGTTGCTGGCCCCCGTGCTCTTCGGCACCGTGTTCGGCGCGTCGAGCGTCAGCGACCCCGCGCGCCTCGGCGGGTTCACCGTGGTCGCGCCGCGCGAGCTCGCGACCTGGTTGGTCGCGTGCGGCGTGGCCGCCGTGTGGATCGCGTGGGCGTCGGGCATCGAGCGCCGTCGGGCGCTGCGCCTCGGCCGGCTGGCGGAAGCCGAGGGAAACGAAGCCGTAGAGGCCGGACACGGCGTCGGCCCCGCAGGCGCGGAGACCGGAATCGGCCCGGCCCGACCTGGCGCGAGCGGCCGCGGCGCGGTGCGCCGCAACGCCGCACTGCGCGGCGTCATCGCCGCTGCGACGGTCGTCGCGGCGCTCGGTGTAGCGGTGCTGCTCGCTCCCGTGCTCGACCCCGGCACGCGCACGGTGCCGCGCGATCGCATCGACCCCGAGATCGTGGTGCGCGAACAGGTCAGCCCGCTCGCCTCCTACCGCGTCTGGAAGCGCGACGATGCGCTCGACACCCCGCTCTTCACGGTGACGAGCGACGCGGATCTGCCTGAACGACTGCGGATCGCAGTGCTCGAAAGCTACGACGGAGTGGACTTCTTCGTCGGCGGCGGAAGCGTCGGCGGCGGAGACGCCGGGCGCTTCGCCCGGTTCCCGAGCGGCGGCGCCGTCGATGCGCCGGTGGAGGTGCGCATCGAGATCGAGGAGGGGTACCGCGGCATCTGGGTGCCGCTCGCCCCACCGCTCGCCTCGCCGCCGGTATTCGGGGGAGAGCGGGCATCCGATCTCGCCGACAGCTTCTACGTGAATCGCGAGGCCGGGAGCGCTGTCGCGGTGCCGACAGCGGATGGCCTGCGCGCGGGCGACACCTACCGTGCGACGATGAGCGCGGCAGACGACGCGGTCGTTGGGGAGCGGCCGATCAGCTCGAACCCGCTCATCGATCTCGAGCAGATGCCGCAGCTGCAGCAGTGGTTGAAGACGCAGGAGCTCGCAGCCACGGGAGACGGGCTCGTCGCCGCGATCGAACGGCTGCGCAGCCGAGGCTACCTCAGCCACTCGCTCACCGACGGAGCCGGCGAGAGCCTGTGGCTGCAGCGGCTCGCCGCCGAGCACGGCACCAGCTTCGTCACGAGTGCCGGCGGGCACACCAGCGCCCGCATCGAGCAGCTGTTCGAACAGCTGAACGAGCAGGAGAGCGCCGCGGGAGAGAACGCGCCGGCCGAGATGCTGGTCGCCGGAATCGGGGACGACGAGCAGTTCGCCACGGCCGCGGCGCTGATCGCGCGCGCAATGGGTTTCGAATCTCGCGCGGTGCTCGGCGTACGACTCGGCGGCGCGGATGCCGGAGTGCCCGGGGTACCCGCGTGCGCCGAGACGTGCACGGGCGAGCACGTCTCGGCGTGGGTCGAAGTGCGCGGTGCAGACGGCGTCTGGGCAGCGCTCGACGCGACGCCGCAGGTCGATGTGCCCCCCAGCATGCTCGAGAAGGGCGAGCAGCTGCCCGAGTTCCCGACCGCTCCCGAGGAACGGGACGCGACCGAGAGCGACCCCCCGGTCGGTATGAGCGAGCAGGAGAGCGGCGATACCGATGACCCCGGCGCCGATCTGCTGGCCGCGCTCTGGCCGGTGCTGCGCGGTGTCGGGCTGAGCCTGCTCGCGTTGGCGCTGCTGGCGCTGCCACTGCTCTTCCTGCCGTTCGCGAAGCACCTGCGCCAGCGGCGTCGAGCCGCGCAGCGCGTGCCCGAGCTGCGCGCGCTGGGGCTATGGGACCGACTGATCGACGATTACGCAGATGCCGGCGCCCTGATTCCCGCCGGCAGCCGGCGCGATATCGCCGAGTCGCTCGGGGTTCCGGGTGGCGAGTGGATCGCGTGGACGGTCGACCGCGCGGTGTACTCCCGCGAAAGCGTGTCGGAGAGCGAGATCGAGAGTCTGGAGCATGCGGTCGATGCGGAACTTGCGAACCGGCGCGCCGAGCGCAGCTTCTGGGCGCGTGTGCGGTCGGCGTACTCCTTGCGCTCGCTCGGTGTACGAGCGCCCACGCGGGGATCACGGAACGGGGGTGTGCGATGAGCGAGCAGCGAGACAGCGGCCGGCACGGGCCCGGCGCCGGTCTCCCGGGTAGCGAACGGCCCGAGGCGCTGAGCGACGACCAGGCCGAGGATCGCACCGTGGTGGTACCCGGCCGGGAGCCCGACGACCGCACGGTCGTGGTGCCGCGGAGCAGCGGGGATCCGATCGACGACCGGACGGTCGTCGTGCCGCATCGCGAGGCCGAGGAGCATACGGCGGTGGTGCCAGGCCCCGCGGCCCCGCGGCGTCGACCGCTCATCTCACGCACCGAGACCGTGCCCACGTTCTCGGGTACGCCCGCACCGCCGGTCGATGAGCCGCCGATGCAGCCGAGTCCCGAACTCGCGGCGCTCATGTTCAAGAAGCCGCTCGATCCGAAGCGCACCGTGCCGGAGTCCCCGTTTCCGCGCACCGAGCAGTCGCTGCCGAAGCGGGGAGTGCGCCCGGGAATTCCGGTGCTCTACACCGCGCGCACCGAGCAACTCGGCGTGCGAGACGCCGAACTCGCCGAGGCGATCGCGCGGCGACTCGGGCCGCCTCCGGCCGGGGCCCCGCTGCCAGTCGCGCCACGGGAGGGGCTGGCATCGGTGGGCCGGGCCAATCGCCGGTTCCGCATCGCGACGCTCGTGGGGTTCGGGACGGCGGTCGCGGTGTCGGTCGCCGGCCTGTGGTGGGTGTGGGCGGCGGCGTTCGGCTGATCCGCTCGCGAACGGGGAACCGGTTGGCGCACTGCGGTGCAGTACGAGAGAATCTTCAGGGTACGCCTGGTACGCGAATCGATCGCACGGCGTCAAGGGGTAGGGAGCTTACACATGCGGAACGAAACGACGACCCTGGTGATCATCCTGGGGATCTGGTTCCTGGTGGGCATCGGCTTCTTCGTCTGGTACCTCTTCGCCATGGCACGGTTGTTCCCGAAGATCGGGTTGCAGTCGTGGCAGGGCTGGGTTCCGCTCTGGAACGAGTGGAAGCTCATCGAGCGAACCGGGCTGCCCGGTTGGACGGTGCTCGGCTACTTCGTTCCCGGGCTGAGCATCGTCGCCATCGTGTTCCGCACCATCGCCCAGCACCGCGTGGGCACCGAGGCCCGCGTGGGCGCGGGGTACACGGTGCTCGGCTTCTTCATTCCGCCGCTCTGGGCGACGCTCATCAGCGGTGTCATCGCGCACCGTGTGATCTCGCCGAATCCGAACGGGGACTCCCGCGGCGCCTCCGGCTACGCTCGGGGCGGCTACGACCACGAGGGCTACGCGCACCTCGCGAACTCGGGCGGCGGCCAGTCGCAGCGAGGCTATGGCGAGCAGGCCTATGCTCCGCAGAGCGCGGCCCCCGCGGCCCAGACGGTCTCGCCGCCGCCGGCGTTCGGCCAGGCGCCCGGTGCGCCACAGCAGCTCGCACAGCAGGGCGGCACCGCCGCATCCGGCTTCACCCTTCCGGTTCCCGAGGGCACCGACCCGCTCGAGGCGCTGCGCGCCCCGAAGAACGACCCGTGGGCGCCACCCGCCCCGGTACGGTCGACTGGGTCCGGCGCGCCTGCGGCGCCGCCGCTCCCGCCGCTCGGCATGACGACCGAGCGCGAGTACGAACGGCTCGCGAGCGAGGAGTTCGCGGCTCCGCCGTCGGCGCCGCTCGGCGGAGCCGACGGTCCGGCCCCATTCTCATGGACCGACGCGGCGAAGCCCCCGCAGCCCGCCCGCCCCGCCGCCGATCAGGTGCCCGCCCCCCCTCTGCACCCGCTCGCGTTCGACCCCGCGGCCCCGGCCGCACCCGCACCCGCTGCTCCCGTTTCCGCGGTTCCGGCCTCGGCGCCGGCCGTTCCAGCGGTGTCTGCCGAGCCGGTTCCGGCGCCCCGCGCCGCGTTCGCACCTCCTGCTCCCGAAACCCCGGCGCCGGCTTCGGCGGTGCGCAAGCCCACCGGCATCACCGCGATTCCGGTGCGGCCCGACACGGGCGACGGAGTGAGCGCGAGCGGCGGTGCGGCCGGCGGCGACGACGCTCTCGACCAGACCGTGGTCACGGGCTCGGCCCCCGAACCCGAAGACCTCGACCGCACGGTCGTGGTGCCGCGCAGGCCCGCGTTCGACTGGGTGCTCGAGCTTCCCGGCGGCGAGACGCTGCCGTTGACCGCCGACACGATCGTAGGCCGTCGCCCGGCAGGGGCTGACGGAGCCGCGGCGCTCACCATTCCTGACACGACTCGCACCCTTTCGAAATCGCACGCACGCCTGCGTCACGACGGAGCGCAGTGGACGGTGGAGGATCTCGGCTCGACGAACGGCCTGCGCCTCATCGAGGCGGACGGCAGCGAGGTCGAGATCGCCCCGAACTCAGCGGTACCGGCGACGGATCGTCTGCTGCTCGGCACGCTCGAGGTTCGACTGCGCCCGGGCGGCGACCGCGCGTGAACCTGCCGGGCCTGCAGCGGGCGACGCTCGCGTTCGAGGTGGCCGCTCGTACCGACCCCGGTCGCAGGCGCGCCGTGAACGAGGATGCGCTGCTCGCCGCGGATCCGTGCTTCCTCGTCGCCGACGGCATGGGCGGGCACGAGGCGGGCGACCGGGCGAGTCGCGCGGCGATCGCGGCCTTCAGCGATGCCTTCACCGCCCCCGGGCCGGCGACGCTCGCGGCGATCGATGCGAGCCTCGCGGCCGCGCGAGCCGCGGTCGCGGCGCTCGCGGCGGAGACCGAACGCGGTGCGGGGTGCACCCTCACCGGAGTCATTCGCGTCGAGCACGAGGGGGCGCCCTACTGGTACATGCTCAACATCGGCGACTCCCGGGTCTACGCGCATCGCGGCAGCGAGCTCACGCAGCTGACGCGCGATCACTCGTTGGTCGAAGAGCTGCGCGCCGTCGGCAGCTCCGGCGCGCTCACGACGCCCCGCAACGTCATCACCCGCGCGCTCGGCTCGGCCGACGACCGGCACGACGCCTGGCTGCTTCCCGTCGAGAACGGCACGCGGCTGCTGATCTGCTCGGACGGGCTCACCACCGAGCTGAATGACGAGCAGCTGCGCGGAGCGCTCACGGTCGGGGGCAGACCCGCTGCGGTCGTCGATGAGCTGGTGCACCGCGCGAGCGAGGCGGGCGGCCGCGACAACATCACCCTGATCGTGGTAGATGTGGTGTCGGGAGGGAGCGAACCTCTCGGAGACGCGGCCGCCGACGAGACCGAGGACCGCACTATCGATCAGACGTTTCCGGTGCGACGGTAGCCGCGGCACCGTCTGTCGTCGCGAACAGGGGAGTTGGAGCGAATGGAATCCATGGGTGCAGGGATCTACGTGCTGTTCGCCGTCATCGCGGTGTTCGCGCTCGTACTGGTCGGGCTGATCGTGTGGGCGGTGCGCGCCGCCCGGGCGCGAAGCGAGCATGAGGAGACCCTGCGCTCGGGCAGCCTCCAGCCGGAGAGCGGTGGCGGATCCATCGGGGCGTTCGTCCCGCCGTCCCAGCAGGGCGTCGCCGCGTCCTCTCAACACGTTCCTGCGCCTCCGACGCAGGCGTTCGCCCCCGCCCCGGAGGCACAGGCCGCGACCGTGTTCGGCCCGAACGACACGGTGCGGGTGACCCCGCTCGGGAGCGACACCGAGCTCGATTACCTGCGCCTCGCCGCCGAACCGGTGCAGCCCCCGCCCCCGACTCCGCTGGGCCGGTCGAACGCGAGCAAGCTGTTCTCCTGGACCGCGGCGGTGAGCGAACGCGATCTCGACGAAACGGTCGAGGAGCGGCTCGCCGACGATTCCGCGGCGCAGGAGGTCGGGGGCTTCGGCGGCGAGGACCTCGACCGCACCGTGTCGGTGCCGCGACGCGCGCCGGCCGGATCGTGGGAGCTGGTGCTTCCCGACGGGTCGACGATTCCGCTCGCGCAAGACAACGTCATCGGCCGCAGGCCCGAGGCCGCCCCGGGCGCGCACCCCATCGTGATCCCCGACCCCACCCGCACGCTCTCGAAGACGCACGTGCGCTTGCGTCTGAGCGGGGAGATCTGGGTGGTCGAGGATCTCGGCTCGACGAACGGGGTGGTGCTGGTGCACGACGACGGCAGCGAGCAGCAGCTCGAGGCGCACCGGCCGGTGGTCGCGGCGCGGCGCATGCTGTTCGGCACGCTGCCGGTGCTGCTGCGGGGCTGACCCTGCGCGCGAGCCGCGAGGTTCTCGAAACGTCACCTCTCGGTCAGCAAGCGGGCGTAGGCTGGGGCCACAGGGGGCATCACCGCGAGCCTCCGCGGCCGAGAGGTGGAGCGTGAAGACGATCAGCTACAACCTGCGGAAGAACCGGGCGGTCGGCGAGATCGGCGAGCTCGCCGATCAACACGAAGTCGACGTGCTCTGTCTGCAGGAGGCCGATTCGGTCGCGCTCCCCACCCACCTCGGCCACATGCGACTCGTGCAC
Source organism: Leucobacter soli (assembly GCA_040392345.1). Taxonomy (GTDB): domain Bacteria; phylum Actinomycetota; class Actinomycetes; order Actinomycetales; family Microbacteriaceae; genus Leucobacter; species Leucobacter soli_B. The sequence continues at coordinate 17,835 of JBEBWI010000009.1, forward strand.
GCCACGGAGAAGAACCGGCTCGGCCTCGCCATGTATGTGCGCGAGGAACGCTTCCACGTGCGCTCCGCTCACACCTTCCAGCTGAAGAAGTCACTGCACGACCACCTGCTGGCGCCGGCTCACGAGCGGCTCCTGGGCGCCCGTCTGCACGACCGGCAGACCGGGCGCGATCTCGTCGCGGCCTCGTTTCACGCGGCTCCGCTGACGGCGCTCAATTCGCTGCGGCGCCACCAGATCAACGCGGCGCTGCATGAGTTGCGTCAGCTCGGCCCGGGCCTCCCCGCCCTCATGGTCGGCGACTACAACTACCCGGTCTTCCAAGGCAAGCTCGACCGGCATATGCGCGAGGCCGGCTACGATCTGAGCCTCAGCGACAAGCGCACCTACACGCGTTACAAGATGTTCCGCGGGCACTTCGACTTCGCGACCTCGTCGGGGCTGCAGATCAACAGCGTGCGCACGCTCGACCGCGGCACGAGCGATCACCTGCCCATTCTGGTGCATGCGACGATCGACGAAGAGGTGCAGGCGCAGCTCATCGACCGCGGCGCGATCGAGCTGACGGGGTCGCTCAGCGCATAGCGCCGATGCCGCTCTCAGAACTGCGGGCATCTCGCGAGTGGATCGCGGTCAGCTGCGCGAGACCGAGCGCCGACGCGCTGCGCCGAGCATGCCGACTCCGAGCCCGACCATCAGCGCCGCCGACCACAGCAGCCGCTGCACGCTGTCCGAACCCGTATCGCTCAGCTGCTCGGGCGGCGTCACCGGGTCGACCGGCAGCGCCGACCATTTCGCGAACAGCGTGAGGTCTCCGGTCACGGGGTCGCTCGTCGCGAACGGCACCGCGTAGGCGGCATCGACGAACCATCCCTCGAAGCGCCAGCCCGCGGCGGTCGGGTCGGGCGCCGCATCGCCGAGCGGATCGCCCATGATCGCATAGACGGCAGAGGAAGGGCCGTGCCCGCCGAGATCGAGAGTGACGGTCGCGACGCCCTGCAGCGTGTAGCCGTGCCACAGCCCGCTGAGCGGGTCGGTCTCGAAGCCACCCGGCGTCACGGCGGCTCCGAACGCTGCGAGGTAGCGCACGAGCACGTTCTGCGCTGAGCCGAAGGAACCGTGGCCGCCCGCCGCGGCGACGACGAGCGGCGGCATGCCGGTGAACTCGATGAGCAGCGTTCCCGCCGCCGGGTCGGGAAGCGGCTGCGGGGCAGAGGGCGCCTGCAGGGAGGAGAAGGAGGAGAGCCGACTGCAATCGCAGCGTTCGTATCCGAACGCCTCAGGCTCGATCTCCTCGACGCCGCCGCCCAGACGCACCCGTTCGAGCGGGTTGTCAGCGAAGGCGGAGTCGCCGATGCGGGCGATGGTGTCGGGCAGCTCCACGTCGGTGAGGGCGTTGTCGTTGAAGGCGGCCTCGCCGATCACCTGTACGCCCGGGGCGACCGTCAGCTGCTGCAGCGCTGCGTCGTAGAACGCGTAGCGCTGCACCTCGATCACGCTGCCCGGGATGTTCACCGAGCGGATCCCGGTGCCGAGGAACGCCATCTCGCCTATCGTGAGCAACCCCTCGGGCAGCACCAGGTCGGTGAGACCCGAATCGGTGAACGCCGCCTCGCCGATGTGCTGCAGTCCGCTGCCCAGGTCGACCGACGTGAGGCCGGTGAGCATGAACGCGTAGTCGCCGATCGTACGTACCGAGTCGGGGATCACGAGGTCGCCGAGGGTGTTGCGCCACTTCGATTTCGGATTCGTCACCGCGGTCTGGCTCGCGAAGGCGTACTCCCCGATCTCGAGGAGCGTGTTCGGCAACGTCACGCTGGTGAGCCTCGAATCCTCGAATGCGTGCCGATCGATGCGGGTCACCGTGTACGTCACGCCCTCGATCTCGACCTCCGCCGGAATGACGATCTCGGTGCGGTCGTCGCTCATGCCGCCGGCTGTCGCGGTCGCATCGGGCACGGTGGGATCGACGAAGTACATGACGCCGTCGATGTCGCCCCACTCGAGCAGCAGGAACCGCTCCCAGTCGGCGTAGAGGGTGGTGTCGGCGTCGAGCGGGTCGGCCGCGTCGAACGGTTGCGCGAGCGCCGCATCCGTGTACCAACCGGCGAACGCGAACCCGTCGGGCTCGGTCAGCGGGGGCGGTTCGTAGGCTTCACCCGCCGGCACGCGCACGCTCTGCAGGCCGCCGCCGACGGCGCCCAGATCGAACTGCACGACCACGTGGGGCGCGGTCTCGTATCCCTGCCAGCTCGGCAGGGAGTAGCCATCGGGGTAGACCTCGGCAGAGTAGGCGGCGGGGAACGAGACGGTGACGTCGTCGACGTCGCTGAACGACCCGCTCAATGAGCCAGGCCGTGCCGCGACGAACGTGCTCGGGGGCGGGCCGGTGAAAGTGACCGCCAGCGGCAGCATGACGTCGGAATCCCAGTCGTAGTGCTCGAACGCCCACGATCCGATCGCGTCGACCGAGGCGCCGAGGGTGACGCGGGTGAGGAGGTTGTCGAAGAACGCCTCGTCGGCGATCTCGACCACCGAGTCGGGAATCGTCACCTCGGTGAGGCGGTTGCCCATGAACGCGCCCTGCTCGATCCGTACGATCGTCTCCGGCAGCGTGACCCGGGTGAGGCCGCGCATCACGAACGCCTCGACGCCCACCGCGGTGACGGTGTGCGCGACGCCGTCGATGACGACTTCGCCGGGCAGAGCCACGACTGTGTCGTCGCCGGCGTATCCGACGATGGTCGCCTCGGCGGCAGGCTCGGTGCGGTCGCTGCGCACCACGAAATCGCCGACGGCGACTGCGGAATCGGCTTCGGCCGCCGCCGTGGTCGCTCCCACGACCAGACCGGCGAACACGAGAGCCGTCGCGGCGAGCCCCGCGACGATACGACGAACAACTCCAGGCACAGCGCGCAACGCATCCCCCAACGCAGGCGCCGCAACACGCGGAACGATTCCGATGGCGGCGCCGATGACCACTGACGCCCCCAAGCTAGGCCAGGTTCGCGGGGCCGACGAATCCGCTGGGCAGTAATGACCATGCGCGTTCGAACAAAATGCGCGGCGTGATCCGCACCCCGGTCCGTTGCGGCCGGTCGATCTGAGAGGCTTCGGCCCGGCGCGTTCGATGCCTGCGCTGCGCCCGGCATACTGGTGTGGATGACTGACGCGAGCACGGCCGAGAAGTGGGTCGCGCGTGCGCTGCTGACCCTGTTCGCGGTGGGGCTCGCGCTGATCGTGCTGCTGCCCTCGGACGGGCACCAGGTGCTGGGCCTCGTCGAACGAGTCGCCCGAGTGGTGGCGTTGCTCGGCGTGCCGTACTGGTTTGCGTTCCGCGTGCTCGAGTTCGGTGCGAACATCGTGCTGTTCGTACCGCTCGGTGTGCTGCTGCCGCTCGTGTGGGGCTCGTGCAGGCCCCGCGTGCTGTGGGCGACGGTGCTGCTGGGGGCGCTCTTCTCCACAGCGATCGAACTCGCGCAACTGGTGATACCCGGGCGCGTCACCTCGGTGTTCGACGTGCTGGCGAACACGCTCGGCACAGCCCTCGGGGTACTGCTGCTTCTGCTCTGGCGCTCGATGAAACGGCCGGCGATTCCCCGCTCCCGAGGCGGTCGTTCCGATCCCGCGCAACCCGGCATGCGCTCCACACGTATATGATCTGAGCACGATTGATGTCGGGGGACCAGTAGATCGGCGCACAATGCGAAGAGGAAGAAAGCTCGAAGCCGAGCTGACCGCTCTTCGAGCGCGCCTGCGGCGGATGTTCGCGCGCAGTCCCGACATGATCTTCTTCCTCGACGGCGAGGGCCGCATCTTCGACACGAACACGCAGGCCGAGCCGGTGCTGCGCTACTCGCCGGGCGCCCTGGAGCAACGGCCGTACCTCGAGATGCTGATGGACTCGGATATCGCGCAGGTGAAGGATCGTTTCGCCAACGTGATGGCGGGCGGCGTCGAACGTTTCGAAACACGGTTGAAGGACATCGACGGGGCGCCGAGGGATTTCGAGATCCTGGCGTTCCCCGTGGTCGAGGGCGGGAAGACCGTGGGCGCACTCGGTTTCGCACGCGATATCGCGAAGCAGAAGGCGCTCGAGGCTGCGATGCACGAGATGGCGTACCACGACTTCCTCACGGGGCTGCCGAACCAGCGTGCGATGCAGCAGCATCTGGAGGAACTCGTGCGTGCAGACCTTCCGTTCGCGGTGATGCTCATCGATCTCGATCGGTTCAAGACGGTCAACGACAAGTGGGGGCACGAGGCCGGCGACACCCTGCTCAAGTCGGTGACGGCTCGGCTCGGCGACCGGTTGCCGCTGAATGCGAAGCTCTACCGCTATGGCGGCGACGAGCTGGTCGCGGTGATGCAGACCGAGGAGGAAGCAGAGACGGTGGGTTTCGCGGAGCTGCTGCAGGCGCGGTTCGAGGAGCCCTTCGCGCTGCCGCAGCGGTCGATCACGGTGTCGGCGAGCATCGGCATCGCGACCTACCCCGAGGACGGGGTCGAGATCGACACCCTGTTCTCGAAGGCCGACAACGCCATGTACTTCTCGAAACGGCACGGTCGCAACACGTTCGCGCTCTATCGCGAGACCGGGCGAGGCGGGGAGCACCAGCGGGTGCATCTCGAGATCGAGCTGCGCGACGCATTGCGCCGGGGCGAGATCTACGCCGTGTACCAACCGCAGGTGGATCTCGCGACGGGGCGTGCGGTCGGGGCGGAGGCGCTCATGCGCTGGAGGCACCCGCAGCTCGGAGAAGTGAATCCCGAGGAGTTCATCCCGGTGGCGGAGGAGAGCGGGCTCATCGCGGAGCTGGGGGCATGGATACTGGCGACGGCGTGCAGCCAGGCGGCGTCGTGGCAAGCATCCGGGCGCGGGCCGGCTCACATGTCTGTGAACCTGTCGATGCACCAGCTCGCACACGACGACCTGGTGGCGACGCTGCAGCGCGTTCTGGGTGAGACGCGGGCCTCCCCGGCACGGCTCACGCTCGAGATCACCGAGTCGGTGGTGGCGGAGCCCGAGATCGTGCTGGGTCAGCTCGAAGGGGTGAAACGGCTCGGCGTCACGATCGCGGTCGATGATTTCGGCACCGGGTACAGCTCGCTGCGCACTCTGCGCGACTACCCGGTCGACCACCTCAAGATCGATCAGTCCTTCGTCTCGGAGATGGAGCAGAGCAAAGTGGATCGCGACCTCGTCGAGGCGGTCATCGAACTCGCGCACACCATCGGCCTGCGCACCGTGGCCGAGGGGATCGAGACGGAGGGGCAGTTGCGGCTGCTGAGCGAACGGGGCGCGGATCTCGGACAGGGCTACTACTTCGCCCGCCCGATGCCGGCGGCCGAGCTCGAAGCCTGGTACGCGCAGGCATAGCCCACGGTCGCCGAACCGTCGAGCCTCTGCGGAGTCGCGCGAGGCGAGTGACCGACCCGACGCACGGGGGAATCGGAGGCGCCGCAGCTGGGCTAGGCTTGCGATCACATGTCACATCACGCTCGCACCAGGGAGAATCGCCCGAGTTTCGAGGTATCGCTGAACGCCTGCAGAGCTGCGGGAGCCCAGACGGTCATGAACCGAATGATCATCCGATGACGGCGATGTTCAGGTCGTTCGCCTCGTTCAACTACCGGGTCTGGTTCGTCGGCGCCCTCGTGTCGAACATCGGCACGTGGATGCAGGCGACCGCGCTCAACTGGGTCGTGCTCACCGAGGTCACCGACCACGATGCCACCGCCGTGGGCGTCACCATGGCGCTGCAGTTCGCACCGCCGTTGCTGCTCGTGCCGCTCACCGGGTGGGTGGTGGATCGATTCGAGCGCCGGCACGTGCTGTATCTGACGCAGACGCTGTTCGCGCTGCTCGCCTGCGCACTCGGCGTTCTGCTGCTCAGCGGGCAGGCCCAGCTCTGGCACCTGTACATCATGGCGTTCCTCTTCGGCACCGTCGCGGCCTTCGACAACCCGGCGCGCCAGACGATCGTGACCGACATCGTCTCCCTGCAGAACGCATCGAACGCGGTCGCCTTGAACTCCGCGTCGTTCAACGCGGCCCGCATGATCGGCCCGGCTGTCGCGGGATTCACCATCGTCGCGATCGGCTCGGGCTGGGTGTTCATCGCGAATGCCGCGACGTTCGTCCTGATGCTCATCACCATCAGGATGCTCCATGTCGATCAGCTCGAGCTGCAGGTCCGCAGCGCACAGCGCCAGAGCCTGCTCGAGGGCTTCCGCTATGTGGGGAGGAGGCCCGATCTGCTCGTCGTGTTCGGCATCGTCTTCCTGGTGAGCACCTTCGGCATGAACTTCCCGATCATCGCCTCGACGATGGCAGTGGAGTTCGGCCGCGACGCCGACGGCTTCGGCCTGCTCTCCTCGATCCTCGCGATCGGATCATTGACGGGGGCGCTCCTCGCGGCGCGTCGTGAGCGGGCGCGCATCAGCGTGGTGATCGGAGCCTCGGGCCTCTTCGCCATCGGCTCGCTCGTGTCGATCTTCATGGGCACGTACTGGCTGTACGCGGCGAGTCTCATGATCACTGGCTTCTCCGTGGTGACTCTGCTCACGACGGCGAACGGCGTGGTGCAGACCACCACCGCACCTCATCTGCGCGGCCGGGTCATGGCGATCTACATGGCCATCCTGCTCGGAGGCACGCCCATCGGCGCCCCCATCGTCGGCTGGGTGGCCGACATCTGGGGGCCGCGATGGGCCATCGCGCTCGGTTTCGCCGCCGCGCTGCTCGCATGCATCGGGGGCTTGGTCTGGCTCATCGCGACGGGCCGTTTCCGCAGGCAGGAGTCGAGCTGGCGGATCAGGCTCGAGCAGACGCAGCAGCTTCCGATCGTGCACCCCGAGGAATTCTCGGACGAGATCGCGGCCACCACCCCGATCCGCGCCACTAGTGAGCCGCGTAGACGACTTCGCCGTCGAGCACGGTCATCGCGTTCCGAGTGAGGTGGATCGACTCCGCCGGCGCTGCGAACGGGTCGCGGTCGGCGATCGCGAGGTCGGCGACCGCGCCCACCTCGATCACGCCGCCCGGCACACCGATGAGCTCGTGCGACCCGCGCGTATACGCGGTGAGCATCGTGGCGAGGTCGAGGGCCTGCTCGGGGAGCAGGGGAGGCAGTTCCGTCTCGCCCGCGCCCCGACGGTTGACGGCGACGTGGATCGCCTGCCACGGATCGGGGGTCGACACCGGCCAGTCGGAGCCGCACGCGAGGGCGGTACCCGCGTTCTGCAGCGACTTGAAGAGGTACTGCCACTGCATGCGCTCGTCGCCCATGATCGGCACCGTGAGATCGAGCATCTGCGCGTCGAAGCAGGCCCAGAGCGCCTGCATGTTGGCGGTGACGCCGAGCGGTGCGAAGCGCGGCACGTCTTCCGGGTTGATGATCTGCAGATGCGCGATGTGGTTGCGCACCCGTGCGCGCACTTCCGCGGGCACGGCCTCCACCGCGTCGAGCGCGTAGCGGGCTGCGCGGTCGCCGATCGTGTGGAAGTGGGCGTTGAAGCCGCGGGCGTTCAGCAGCGGCACGAGTTCGAGCAGCTGCTCGCGGCTGAAATAGGCGAGGCCGGTGCCGCCGGTGCCCGGATCGCCTTCGCCGCAGGTGCAGGGCTTCAGGTACGGCTCCTCCATGGCGGCGGTCTCGTTCTCGGCGACGCCGTCGACCATGATCTTCGCGGTGTCGAGGGTGAGCCCGCGGCCGCCGTACTCGGCGCGGCGGCGCTCCAGATCATCCACGAACTCGGGAATCGTCATGCCTTCGAAGCCGCGGGAGACCCAGAGCGCCCCGGTCACCCGGCCCCGCAGCTCGCCCGCGTCGATGAGGCTGCGGAACGTCGGGGTGAAATCCGAATACCCCATGAAGTCGCCGAGCACGGCCTCCTGCCAGCCGGTCACGCCGTAGCTGAAGAGGTATCGCTCGCCCGCGATCTGGCCGGCGCGGATCTCCTCCTCGGTGATCTCGGGCAGCACCCGGCCCACGAGGTCGGCGGCGCCCTCGTGCAGGGTGCCGGTGGGGGTGCCATGCGCGTCGCGCTCGATGCGGCCGTCGATCGGGTCGGGCGTCTCCGCGGTGATGCCGGCGAGCTCGAGCGCGCGCGAATTGGCCCATGCCCCGTGGTGGTCGGCGTTGATGAGGAACGCGGGGCGGTCGGGCACGAGGCGGTCGAGATCCTCCTTCAGCGGGGTGCCGCCCGCGAAGTAGGGCATGCGCCAACCGCCGCCGAGCACCCAGGGAGCGTCGGGGTTCGCCGCCGCGTAGCGGCCGATCTCTGCGTAGACCTCGTCGGCGCTCGCGCACGCAGTGAGGTCGCAGCGCAGCTGCTCGATGCCGCCCTGGCTCATGTGCACGTGGGAGTCCACGAAGCTCGGTGTCACGAGCCCGCCTGCAGCGTCGACCACCCGCGCGGCCGAGTAGCTCTCACGCAGTTCGTCGCCGCCGAGCGCCACGATGCGCCCGCCGGTCGCGACGAGCGCGGTGTGCGGCAGCGTCTCGCCGTCCGACCAGAGCTTCGCGGAGTGGATCAGCAGATCAGCCGGCGTCGCGGCGTCGTTGGTCTGGATGTCGGTTGCGGTGTCGGTCACGGCGGTGATCCTCTCGGCGCGGGTGGGTCGGGTCTGGGATGGGACTGGTCGGGCTGGATGCGGCGCTACGGCGCCGTGTTGCGGCTCTGATCGAGCTCGAGCCGGAACATCTCGATGAACCTGCCGAGCAGGCTGCGGAACGTGGACTCGGCGATCGCGCCCTGGTCGGTGCGCTCCCGGGTGACCTCGGCGAGCAGGGGCGCGCCCTGGCCCGCGATGAACTCGGACTCGAGCATCAGATCTTCGGCGTTCCATTCGTAGGCGAATCCGAGGGCGAGGTGTTCGATGCCGAGCATCGCCTCGAACGCCCGGCCGGATTCCCAGCCCTCGCGCACGAGGGCCTGCAGGAAGGTCTCGTACATGCGCAGCGTCACCGCGTCGCGCACGGGAGTCATGCTGAGCACCTGGATGGTGTTGGGATGCCGCGCGAACGCCCGGTAGTAGGCCATGCCGAACCGCTGGATCGCCGTGTCCCACGGCAGCTCGAGGATCGCCTCGTCGTGGATCTCGTCGACGACGAGCCCGCGCACGAGGTCGACCAGGCGGCGCTGGCCGTCGATGTGGTGGTAGAGCGATGGTGCGCGGACGCCGAGCCGGGCGGCGAGCAGCTTCATGGTGCAGGCGGGCCAACCGAGTTCGTCGATGATGGCGAGCGCCTCGCGCGCGATGTCCTGTTCCGTGAGCGGCGGCCTCGTGGGCCGGCCCGAACGTCGATGCGCGCGCGGGGGAGCGTCGTCGCCCTGCGATGTGGTCTCCATGGTCTGCACCCCCTCGCGCGTCGTCGCGGTGTCAGGTTCGAAGGTTTCAAGTTGATAACCAACGGGGAACGCTCTCGTTTCACCCCTTGCGCTCTTAATCTAATCGCATTAGCTTTATGCAACACAAGACCCTGTAACGAAGCAGGCATGCAGGAAGAAGGCGCTTGTATGACCACGCCCATCACCACTGTCAGCGGCTACGACCGAGTGGATCCCGCCGACTCGCCCTCGCGCGAACTCACGATCTCGGGTGCGCGGAAGACATTCGTCACACCGGAGAAGACGCACGTGAACGCGATCGACGACGTGTCGTTCACGATCGAGCAGGGCGAGTTCTTCGTGATGCTCGGGCCGTCGGGATGCGGCAAGACCACGCTGCTGCGCAGCATCGCGGGGCTCGACACCCTCGACAGCGGCGAGATCCGCCTCGGCGGGCGGCGCATCGACCAGCTCGCCCCGCACGCGCGGCCCGTGAACACGGTGTTCCAATCGTATGCGCTCTTCCCGCACCTCACGATCGCCGAGAACATCGCCTTCGGTCTCGAAATGGAGAAGCGGCCGAAGGCCGAGGTGCAGCAGCGGGTCACCGAGATGCTCGAGCTCGTGCAGCTGCAGGAGATGGCCGGCCGCAAGCCGGCCCAGCTCTCGGGCGGCCAGCAGCAGCGCGTCGCCCTTGCACGCGCCCTCGCGAAGCAGCCCGAGGTGCTGCTGCTCGACGAGCCGCTCGCGGCCCTCGATCTGAAGCTGCGGCGCGGTATGCAGAGCGAGTTGAAACGCCTGCAGCGCACCACCGGCATCACCTTCGTGTTCGTCACGCACGACCAGGAGGAGGCGCTCAGCATGGGCGACCGCATCGCCGTGTTCAACCAGGGTCGGCCCGAGCAGATCGGCACCCCCGAAGAGATCTACGAGAAGCCGGTCAGCCGCTTCGTCGCCGACTTCATCGGCGAGACGAACTTTCTCGAGACCGCAGCGACCCGCGTAGGCTCGGGCGATGGCGAGCGTCTCGTCGTCACCCTGCCGGGCGGCGACCCCGTGACCCTCCCGAAGGCCGTGCCGACGCCGGATGGCACGGTGACCCTCACGATCCGCCCCGAGCGCATCCGTCTCAGCCCCGGCGGCGAGCGCTTCGCCTCGGGCCGGGTGTCGAAGCTCGTCTACATGGGCACCGACCTGCGCTGCACGGTGCAGCTGGCGGATGGTGCGGAACTCGCCGTGCGCGTGCCCCCGCCCTTCGACCCCGGGGTGCGCCCCGATGCCGAGGTGTCGCTGTACGCAGAGGCCCAGGCGATCCGCCCGCTCACCCCCGAGCCGCAGGAACGCTGATGGCGGCGCAACTCGACGACCGCACCGGGGTGAATCTGACACCGGTGACGCCCAAGTCGCGCCAGTTGAAGCAGCCCGGCCGGTTTCCCTGGCCGTGGGTGACCCCGGCCCTCATCATCGCCGCGCTCTTCACGCTCGGCCCGCTCGTGATCATCGTGGTCTTCTCGTTCATGTCGCGCCCGCCGCAGGGCGGCGGCGTGATCTACGAGTTCACGCTCGAGCCCTACGTCAATTTCCTGTTCCAGACCGACTTCCTCGGCAACACGACGTTCGACCCCAGGTACCTGTCCGTCTTCGGCGACTCGCTGCTGCAGGGGGCGATCACGACGATCGTCTGTCTCGTGCTCGCCTTTCCGATCGCGCTGTGGATCGCGACCCGCTCCGAGAAGCTGCAGAACGTGCTCGTGCTGCTCATCACGATCCCGTTCTGGACGAACCTGCTCGTGCGCACCTACGCGTGGATGCTGATCCTGAACGACAACGGCATCGTCAACACCGGGGTGCAAGCCCTCGGCATGCCGAAGCTCGAACTGCTCTACACGCCGCTCGCCTCGCAGCTCGGCCTCATCTACACCTTCCTGCCGTTCATGGTGCTGCCCATCTACGCGTCGCTCGCGGGCTTCGACTTCCGTCTCGCCGAGGCCGCCTACGATCTGGGCGCGCGCAAGAGCACCGTGGTGCGCCGCATCATCCTGCCCATGGCGACTCCCGGCATCGTCTCGGGCATCCTGCTCGTGTTCATGCCGGCATTCGGCTCGTACGTGCAGCCGGTGCTGCTCGGCGGCGGCAAGGTGCTCCTCATCGGCAACCTGATCGCGTCGCAGTTCGGCGACTCCCGCAACTGGCCGTTCGGCGCCGCGCTCTCGGTGATCATCCTCATCATGCTGATGATCTCGCTGATCGCGATCGCCCTCTACTCGCGCAAGTCCGGCAAGAAGGTGGAGATATCGATATGACCGCACCCGTCGAATCGGCCGCCCGAAGCGCGACCTCGGACGAGGCTCCGGCGATCCGCAAGCCCGCACGCGCACTGCGCCTGCGCGACTTCCCCGGGGTCGCGCCGATCGCGATCTTCGGCATCGTGTTCCTCTACCTGCCGATTCTCATCACCACGATCTACGCCTTCAACGACGGCGACTCCGCGCTCGTCTGGAAGGGCTTCAGCGTGCGCTGGTTCGGTGAAGTCGCGCAGAACGCGAACCTGCTGAACGCCGTCTGGGTGTCGCTGCAGATCGCGGTCGTCGCGACGTTCGTGGCGACCTGCTTCTCGATCCTCTTCGCCCTGTCGGTCGACCAGCTGCGGGCCCGCGGCAGCGGCATCGCCACGGCCATCCTCACCGCCCCGCTCGTGATTCCCGAGATCGTGCTCGCGGTCGCAACCCTGGGTTTCATTCGCATGATCGGGCTGCAGCCCGGCATGCTGGCGCTGATACTCGCGCACATCTCGTTCTGCATCCCGTTCGCGCTGATGCCGGTGCGGGCGCGGCTGAAGAGTCTCGGCACCACCTACTTCGAGGCCGCCACCGACCTCGGGGCGAGCTCGTGGCAGATGTTCCGGCGCGTCACCCTGCCGTTGCTCGTGCCCGGCATCATCTCGGGCGCGATCCTCGCGTTCGTCATCTCGCTCGACGACTTCATCATCTCGAACTTCCTCTCGGCCGCGGGCGCCACCCCGCTCCCGGTCTTCCTGTTCAGCCTGATCAGGCGCGGCGCGAGCCCCGCGGTCAACGTCATCGCGACGCTGCTGCTGATTCTCGCGATCGTCGTCACCACCATCACGTTCCTGCAATCACAACGAAGGAGTAAGCAGCATGCGTAACCCAATTTCGAGGCGCCGAGCCGCCTCAGCCGTCGCGGTCTCGGCCGTTGCCGCGCTCGCCCTCACCGCCTGCGGGGGCGGCGTGACCGACAGCACGGGCGAGGCCCAGTCGTCGACCGAGTACGTCGAGGCGACGAGCGGCGAGGTGAACCTCTACACCTGGAGCGACTACTATCCCGAAGAACTCATCAAGAAGTTCACCGCAGACACCGGAATCAAGCTCAACGTCGACTACTTCGACTCGAACGAAAGTCTCGAGGCGAAGCTGCGGGCGTCGAACGGCGCCGGCTACGACGTCGTCGTGCCGAGCGACTACATGGTCGAGATTCTGAAGAACGACGGCCTGCTGCTCGAGTTCGACGCGACGAGCCTGCCCAACGGAGGCAATATCAAGCCCGAGTTCCTCGACGTCTACTTCGACGAGGGCCGCATGTTCTCGACCCCGTACCTCTTCGGCACGACGTCGTTCATGTACGACACCGCGGTGGTCGATGAGGAGCTCACGTCGTGGGCCGACTACTTCAATCCGCCGGCGTCGGCCGGCAAGGTCGGCACGATGAACGATCAGACCGAGGTCGTGAACTCGGCGTTGCGCGTGACGGGCGGCGAGTTCTGCACCACCGACGGCGCCCAGCTGCAGGCCGCGCAGGACCTGCTGCTCGAGTTCAAGCCGCGTGTCGGCACGATCAACAGCGACGGCATCTTCGAACGGCTCGCGAATGGCGAGCAGGCGATGGCGATGATCTGGAACGGCGCCGGTCACCGGGCCACGCTCGAGCGCCCGACCCTGAAGTACGTCTACCCCGAAGAGGGCATCGCGCTCTGGCAGGACAACTTCACCATTCCCGTCGGCGCGAAGAACGTCGACCAGGCGAAGACCTTCCTGAACTGGATGCTCGATCCCGAGAACATGGCGGTCGCGGTGAACTTCCAGGCGTACGCCTCGGGAGTCAAGGGCACCGACGAGCTCATGAGCGACGAGCTGCGCAACAGCCCGGCGATCGTGATTCCCGAGGGCTACGACCTGGCGCTGCCGGTGCCGCCCTGCAACAACGAGCAGATGACGAACTACACGAAGATCTTCGAGACCTTCAAGGGGTAGGGTGTGCGGCTTGCCCGGGGCGCTGGTGAATCGGCGCCCGGGCGGGCGAGCACCCGGGGTGGCCCCCGCGATCCGCTGCTGGTGGATCGCGGGGGCCACTGCCGTCCGGCCCTCCATCCGAAACTTTCTGTCACACCGCATAGGAGGAACTGCCTAGTCTCGCGCGACTCGCCCGAAATCTGCCATATCGTTCAAACAGGCATTAATCGGGGGGTTAATCATGTCGACGTTTGGCGACGCTGAAGCGCATCGCGCGCTTGGAGCGCCACGCAGCGTCGTCGAGGCGCGCACCTCCCTCGACGTGGCACTGAGCCGATTGCACGACGCGCTCGAACGCAGCCTCGTCGATACCGGCCCGCCGCCCACCACCGCCCCGGTGCCGACTCCCGTGCCCTCGGCCTCTTCGACGCCGCCCACCGAACCGGCCGGGGCGGCCTCAGCCCCGGTCGTGCGCTCGACGAACGAGGTCTCCATGGAGGCCGAGAGCGTCGAGCCGGTCGCGGTCGAGTCAGCGCCGATGCACGAACCGGTGGCGGAGCAGGAGTCGGCCGCAGTCGATGAGTTCATGCCGCTCGATGAGCCGGCGCCTGCCGAACCGGCGGAGGTGCGGCCGATCCGCCAGCCCGATTCCCACGAACCGCGCGTGCCGGGCCGGCGCAGCACCTACGTGCCCGTCACCGAGCCGATCGATATCGTGCCGAGGCAGCCCGAAACCCGCACCCATCGGGTGCGCAACCTCAGCCGATTCAAGAAGTGAACCAGGAGAACGAAGTGTCGATCCACGAATACAGCATCGCTCATGAGCTGCGCGGGTACTCGCGTCAGGAGGTCGACCGTCTGCTGCGCAATCTCGACGCCACGGTGCAGCAGCTGCGCTTCGAACGACAGGCTCTCAACGACCAGCTCGTCGCCTCGCAGACCGAACTCGAGGTCACGAAGAGCAGTCTCGAGAAGGCGCAGCAGAGCAAGCCGAACTTCGCGGGTCTCGGCTCGAAGTTCGAAGAGGTGCTGCGCGTCGCCGAGACGCAGGCCGAGAAGATGATCACCGATGCCCGCGCCGAGGCCGACATGATCACCTCCGAGGCGCTCGCCGCCGCGCAGCGCCACACGCATGCGGCAGAGGACAAGGCCACCCGCACTCTCACCGACGCGAAGGCGCGCGCGGAGGAGCTGCGGCTCTCGAGCGAGACCACGGCCTCGGAACTCACGAGCCTCGCCAACAGTCGCCTCGCGGAATCCGGCGAGGCGCTCGCGTCGGCCAAGCGCGAAGCGGCGCGAGTGCGCGCCGAGGCCGAGAGCGAGACCGTGCAGATGCGGCTCGCCGCGCAGGAGCAGATCGACCTGCAGCGACTCGAGATCCACCGTCTGCAAGAGGAGGCCGAGCACCGGCTGCTCGCGGCGGAGCGCGAGATCGCGGTGCGCCACGAGGAGGCCGAGAT
Source organism: Leucobacter soli (assembly GCA_040392345.1). Lineage (GTDB taxonomy): Bacteria > Actinomycetota > Actinomycetes > Actinomycetales > Microbacteriaceae > Leucobacter > Leucobacter soli_B. The sequence goes on from JBEBWI010000009.1 coordinate 32,872, forward strand.
CGCCTACACGCAGCGCTACGAGGAGGCGCAGCGCAACGCGCAGGCGATCATCGATGAGGCGAACTCGAAGGCCAACGAGGTGAATCGCCGCGCGCACGAGGTCTCGCAGGAGAGCGAGAACCTGCACGCCCGAGTGCAGCAGTACGTCGACGAGCAGGAGGAGAGCTCGCGCGAGCACGCGCGCGTGCTGATCGAGAACGCGCAGCACCACGCCGACGCGACCACCCGCGAGATCGAGACGTTCTCCGACAGCATGCTCGCGCGCGCACTCACGCGACTCGAGCAGATGCGGGTCGAGGTCGAGTTCGTGCAGGAGTTCGTGAACCAGCAGCGGCTCGCCCGCACGACCGAGACGGTGATCGCGCAGTTCGAGGAGCAGTTGCGGCAGGCGCCGTAGCCGAGGCGCCCGCCCGGGTCTGGCGTCGGCCTCTCCGCAGATACCCCCTGGGCGTATACTTGCGGGCATGGAGCACTGCGCGGTCGAACCCGAACAGACGTCAGCCGGGCACGGCTACAGCGAGCACAAGGAGGCGCTGCTGAAGCGCCTGCGTCGTGCCGAGGGGCAGGTGCGCGGTATTCACCGCATGATCGAGCAGGACGAGTACTGCATCGACATCGTGACCCAGGTGTCGGCGGCGACGAAGGCGCTCGAACGGGTCGCGCTCGCGCTCCTGGACGACCATCTCAGCCACTGCGTCGCGGAGGCCGCGCAGCAGGGCGGCGAGGTGTCGGCTGCGAAGCTCAGGGAGGCGAGCGACGCGATCGCGCGCCTCGTGCGTTAGGCCTCATGCGGGAGGCCCGTGTCTGCGGGGTCGGGCTCGGCGTGCCGCTCATGGCCGCCTGACCGTGCGCCGGGAGGCGCGTCGGGCCGGTTCTGCGGCGAGCCAGTCGCTAGACGATCGGGATCGGTTGCGTGGTGGGCCCGGGTTCGCCCTTCGATCGGCCCTGCCGCAGCATCACCGCGGCGCCGCCGATGACGAGAATGAGCACGGCCGCCCAGATCGCGCCGTAGGTGAACCATTCGTCCTGCGCGATCCGCTCGCCGATCAGGAGCGAGGCGACGAGCAATAGCGCGGGCTCCACGTAGCTGAGCAGGCCGAACAGGCTCATCGACAGCAGCCTCGAGGCGAGCAGGTAGAGCAGCAGTGCGAACGCCGCGAAGAGCGAGATGCTGGGGGCCGCCCACCACAGAGCAGGGTTCTCCGTGAGGATCGCGCCGCTCGCGAACTCGAAGACGAGCATCGCGAGCGCGAACGGGAACACGACCGCCATCTCCCACCACATGCCGCCGAGGTGGCCGGTTCCCATCGCGCGGCGCAGCACGAAGTAGGCGGGGTAGCCGAGGGCGACGACCAGCGTCTCCCAGCTCACGCCGCCGACGCGCACGATCTCGTAGCCGACGCCGACCGCGGCGACCCCCGCGGCGAGCCACTGCCACCACACCATGCGGTCGCCGTAGGCGAACTTCCCGACTACCACGAGCACGAGGGGCAGCAGGAAATAGCCGAGTGCGACCTGAAGGCCGCGGCCGTTGAGCGGCGCCCAGCTGAAGATCCACAGCTGCACTGCGAGCAGGATGCCGGTGGCCGCGATGCCCAATGCGAGCCAGGGGTGCAGCCTGATGCGGCGCCCGATATCCGCGGCCAGCCCCCAGCTCCGCATCGCGATCAGCACCGCCGTGACGAACGGCAGGGTCACCAGTGTGCGCACCGCCCAGACCGCCTCGCCCGACATCGGTGCGAGCAGCGGAGTCAGGAAGTAGATGAGGCCGAACGAGAGTGAAGAGCCGACCGAGATGAGAACGCCGCGACCGACGTGCTGCTGTGCGGGGGCCATCGTGATCCTTCGGCGGTGCGTGTGCGGGTGCGTGGTAGCGGGGCGGTGCGGTGCGGGATGCGCGGCGGGATGTGCGGGATGCGCGGGCGCGACGGAAACGAAGGCCCCCGGCTTCTATTCGGAGCCGGGGGCGAGAATCGTTCGGATCTGCCGGGTCAGAGGTCGATTGCTCCGATGACCTCGCCGTACTGCGTCTCGCCCACCGGCACGAAGCCGATGCGCAGGAAGAACTGTTCGGGGCCGTCCTCGCCGCGCTCCCAGATCACCGTGAGCCGCTCGACGTCGCGTCGTCGCGCCTCCTCGATCAGCGCTTCGACCGCGAAACGGCCGACGCCCTTGCCCTGGGCCTCGGCGTCGACGTTGATGCGCCAGAGCGCGGCACGGAACTCCTCCTCGTGCGCGTTCGGGTCGAAGTTGCCGTGAATGAATCCCACCACGTAGTCGTCGTCGAGCACGACGCGCTGCCATGCGGAATCGACCGGAACCACTGCCGCCGCCGCGGCATAGGAGACCGGGCTGACGAACTGCTCCTGGCCCGGCTTCAGTCCGAGCTTGTTCACCGCGACGATCGTCGCGGCCGAAAGTTCTTCAAGTCGTAGCTGGCTCATGCAATCAGGCTAGCGTGCATCTGAGTGAACGCAAGGGCGTCGAACCTCCGAGTGCGCTGTCAGTTGCCCGTGCGAGGCCGTGCAGGAAGGTGCGAAGGCTACTGGAGCGCAGCCCGTACGGCACCATCCGCAGCATCCCCGGCACGACCTTCCGCGAGCAGTTCGCGCACGCGCGGGACGACCTCGCGGCCGTAGCGTTCGATGCTCGCCATGAGCAGCTCGTGCGGCATGGTGCCGTTCGCGTACTTCAGGTCGAAGCGGTCGGCGCCGAGGGTACGCACGGTCGCGGCGATCTTCTGGGCGACGGTCTCGGCGGAGCCGACGTAGAGCGATCCGCCGTCTGCCTCGCGCTCGAACTCGTCGCGCCTCGGGTCGGGCCAGCCCCGCTCACGCCCGATGCGCGCGCGGTTCGCCCGGAAATGCTCCCACAGCTCGTCGCGGGCCTCCGCGTCGGTAGCACCCACGTGGCCGGGGGAGTGCACGCCCAGCGGCATCGGCTCGCGGCCGAGCTCGTCTTGCGCGCGGCGATAGAGGTCGACGAACGGCAGGAACCTGCCCGGGTCGCCGCCGATGATCGCGAGCATCATCGGGAGGCCGACCTGCACGCTGCGCAACACCGATTGCGGGCTGCCGCCCACCCCGATCCACGCGCGCACGCCCTCGGGCTGCTCGGTCTTCGGGTAGATCTCCTGCTCCACGAGGGGCGATCGCACGCTGCCCGACCAGGTGACCCGACCCTCGCCGCGCAGTTTCGCGAACAGGTCGAGCTTCTCGCTGAAGAGGGCGTCGTAGTCGCTGAGTTCGTAACCGAACAGCGGGAACGACTCGGTGAACGAGCCGCGCCCGAGCACTACTTCGGCGCGGCCGCTGCTCACCGCGTCGAGGGTCGCGAACCGCTCGTACACGCGCACCGGGTCATCGCTCGAGAGCACGGTGACGCCTGTGCCGAGCAGAATGTGTTCGGTGCGCCCGGCGATGGCACCCAGCACGATCTCGGGGGAGCTGATCGCGAAGTCGTCGCGGTGGTGCTCGCCGAGGGTGATCGCGTCGACGCCCAGTCGGTCGGCCAGCACCGCCTGCTCGACCACGTCGCGCAGCACCTGGGCCTGGTGGATCGGTCGACCCTGCGGGTCGACGGTGACATCGCCGAAGGTGTCGAGACCGAGTACGAGCCGGGCGGGGTCCGCCGCATGAGAAACATTCATGCAAGCTTCAACTGAACCGGTACCGCGGGTATTCCCGCGGGGCGAGGGCGGATCCGGTGGCTCGCGCTCGCTCCGCGGGTCGTTCGACTGCGCGGGGGCGCAGTGGCCGTGCAGGCTGCCCGGGTTGCGCGGGCCCAGTGCTGCGCGGGCCCCGTGGTGCGGCTCAGCCGCGCTGGCGGGAGGGAACGACGTAGCCCACGACCGCCGCGACGATCCCGAAGAGCACCGCGGCCGCCCACGGCGCGCCGACGGCGAGCAGTGCGCCTACGCCGGAGGCGATGAACAGCAGCTCGATGAGACCGTGCCCGAATCGATCCGTGTGCAGCACGGGTCGGGGCGATAGGAAGAGCGCCCAGATCAGCACCGCGAGCAGGGTGAACCCGAAACCGGTGAGCAGCCCCGGCCAGGGCAGCTGCCAGTCGGTGAACGCCCAGATGCCCACCATCACGACCACCACGAGATGGCACAGCGACCGGAGCAGCTGCAGCACCAGAAGCGAGCGGTCGGCCTGGGCGGGTGAATCGGGGGTCTCGGCAGTCACCCGGCCAGTTTACCCGGGGCGGCACTGTGAGCTCCGTGGTGCGGGGCACCCGGCAGCGGGACCGGCGATGCGCCGTGATCAGGAGGGGCGGCGGCGTCCTGCCACTGACAGCGTCGGGGCCGCTCGATAGACTGGGCGCAGCGGTCAGAGAGGAGGCTCGGCATGGACGGCATCATGGGGTGGATCGAGCGGCTTTTCGACGGTTCGCTCGTCGCGGGCGGCATATTCCTCATCATCGGCATCGTCGGCGCGATTCTACTGCTGCTCTCCGTGCTCCTCGACGGGGTCTTCGACCTCTTCGACTTCGGCGACGGCCCCCTCAGCCTCACCACGATCGCGGCGTTCACCGCGATCTTCGGGTTCACCGCCTTCGCCTCCGTCGGCGCCGGTGCGACGACCTCGGCCGCGGGGGTCATCGGTGCGGTCGCGGGCCTGATCGGGGGAGCCGCGGCCTGGTGGCTCAGCAGACTCATCCGGCGCGCCGAATCCACGACCTCGATCACCTCGGAGGAGATCGTCGGCAGCGAGGCCAGCGTGGTGCTCGCGATTCCGGTCGGCGGGCTCGGCGAGGTCGCACTGGTGCGCCACGGCGAGCGGGTGTCGCTCGCGGCCACCGCCGCCGCCGCGATCCCGCGCGGCGCACGCGTGCGGGTAACGCAGTCGCTGACGGCCACCTCGGTGCTGGTCGAGCCGATCGTGGCCCCCGACACCGAGGCATCCGAGACCTCGGCGCCCACCGACTAGTCCTCCACCCCTCCAACCGACCGATCGATCGAGCGCTCACCCGCTTCCCACCCACCGCCACCGAATACCGGAGACGAAATGCTATTTGCCACACCGGCCATCATCGGAATTTTCGGCGCAGTCATCGCGCTCGTGCTCGTCGCACTCGTGATCATCAAGCGCTACCGCATCGCGAAGCCCGACGAGGCGATCATCGTCACCGGCGGCAAGGGGAAGGAGGTGCACGCTTCGGACGGCACCGTGACCCGCGACCTCTCGGGCCAGAAGGTCGTCACCGGCGGCGGCGTGTTCGTGCTGCCGTTCGTGCAGAAGTCGTTCACCATCTCCCTGCGCTCGCGCCGACTCTCGATCACCACCGAGGCGCAGACGACCGACGGCATCACCATCCAGGCCCAGGCCGTCGCGGTGGTCAAGGTCGGTGGCTCGCAGGAGATGATTCGCGCCGCCGCGCAGCGCTTCCTCTCGAACTCCGACGAGATCGACGAGTCGACCCAGGAGGTGCTCTCGGGTTCGCTGCGTTCGATCATCGGCGGTCTCACCGTGCTGCAGATCATCCGCGACCGTGCCGTCGTCGCCCAGAGCGTGCTCGAGGCGGCCGAGGAGGCGCTCACGAAGCAGGGCCTCGTGGTCGACACCCTGCAGATCCAGGAGATCCGCGACGCGTCGGATTACATCACGAACCTCGGTCGGCCCGAGGCCGCGAAGGTGCGCCAGACAGCCGATATCGCTGAGACGAACGCCTACCAGGCGTCTCAGGAGGCGAAGATCGCCGCTGAACGCGTACTGCTCGACCGCAACCGCGAGCTGAAGCTGCGCCAGGCCGAGATTCAGGTCGAGACCGACAAGGCGAACGCGCAGGCGGGCGCGGCTGAGCCACTCGAGCAGGCCATTCAGCAGCAGTCGATCGTCGAGCAGCAGGAGCTGACGGCGCAGCGCGAGGTCGCGCTGAAGACCGCGAAACTGAACGCCGAGGTGCGCGCCGTTGCCGAGGCCGAGGCATTCCGGCTCGAGGCGCTGGCGAAGGCCGAGGCGGCCGCGACCGTGGCGGCGGCAGAGGCCGACGCGCGAACCATCGAGACCCGAGGCCTCGCCGAGGCTCGAGCGACCGAGGCGAAGGGTCTTGCCGAGGCGCAGGCGATCGACGCGCGCGCACGTGCGCTGGAGACGCAGTCGGAGGCGGTGCTCGCGCAGGAGCTGATCCACCTGCTGCCCGCTATCGCCAAGGAGTACGCGCAAGCCATCGGCGGTATCGAGACCATGACGGTCGTGTCGGCCGACGGCACTGCGAAGGTCGCCGGGGAGGCCATGGGCAATCTGAAGGGGCTGCTCGACATGGCGCGAGACACCGTCGGCATCGATCTCGTCGGGGTGCTCAATGGCGCGGTGACGGGAGGCGCGGCCGGTGCTGCGGCCGGCCATGCGCAGGTGCGCGCCGAGCAGTCGGCGCGTGGCGAGAACGCCGCGAGGGGCACCGATCAGAACCTGGTGGATCGTGCGGCCGATGCACTCTCGGCGCGGTCCGCGGCCGCGGGGCTTCAGGGCGGTGCGGCCACTGATCCGCGGGGTGGCGCGGCCGCCGCCGGCGACGGGGCAGCAGAATAGAGGCATGACCGCGACCCCGTACGTCGACGAATCGGCCCAGGCCGAAGCCGTGGTGCTGCGTCTGCGCAGGCACGGTCGGTATCTGGTGCTTCCGGTGCTGCTGCTGATCGCGGTCGCCGGCGCCGGCGGATTCTGGGTCGGCGCGCTTCCCGAGGCGTGGATGAACATCGTCGCGGCAGCGGGGGCCGCGATGGTCGCGATCGTGCTGGGGATCGGGCCGGTGCTCGGTTGGCTGGCGGGCCGCACGATCGTGACGAACCGGCGGGTGATCGTGCGTCGCGGGCTCTTCGTGCAGCATCGCAGCGAGATGCCCCTGGGGCGGGCGCGCGACGTGCGCTCGAGGCGCACGATCGTGCAGCGAGTGTTCGGCTCGGGCGACATCGAGCTGGTCGGCGGCGTCGACGGGTCGATGACGCTGCGCGACCTTCCCGGGCATGAGCGGGTCGCCGACGCACTGCGCGAACTCATCGAGCAGAGCTTCGTGCTCGGGGCGACGGGTGCATTCGGCGTCGGGAGCGGCATCGGCACGGGCGGCGCGGCCGCCGGCTTCGGCGGCGCTTTCGACGCGAGCGCCGGGCAGGTCGCGGGGAGGGCGACGCCGGCTTGGCCGGCTCCCGGTTCGCCGATGCCTGCGGAGCCCTTTCCGGGCATGCCGCCGAACGGCGAGACGCGCCCTATCGCGACCGGGCGATGAGCGTGTCGATGAGCTGACTCGCGAGACCCACGAGTTTCGCGATCTCGTTCTCGTCGCGATCCACCCAGCGATACTGGGGGTCGCCGACAGGTACGAAGTTCTCGTGCCGCTCCCACACCATCAGGGTGCGCTCGGCGCCGAGCACGTACTGCTGCCACCAGACCTGCCGCAGGTAGTTGCGGGGGATCGTGCGCCACGCCTTGTTCGTCGTCTTGATCTCGGCGAGCTCGAGCCCACCGGTTTCCCGCAGCACGAGCCCGTCGGGTGTGGCGAGATGTCGCACGTCGCCGTGCGCGTGGAACAGCGCCCGGCTCGGCTCGATACCGTGCTCGTGCAGCACCCAGTCGGCGATCACCGGTTCGCGGGCCTTGCCGTGCTCGGTGTAGGCGTTGCCCGAGAAGCCGCTGCCGTACAGCTTCTGCCAAGCCGCCGAGTCGATCGAGCGGGGCGTCGACAGCTTCGCGACATCGGTCGCGGTGATACCGCGGGCCCGCGCACGCATCCAGGCGGCCCGGTCGGTTCCGTCGGTGACGATGCGGGTGAGGTGCTCGGGCGTGGACATCGCCCCCAATTCTTCCATCTGGCGGCGGCGGAGGCGATCCACCGCGCCGAAGCAATGTGGAACGGGTCAGGGCGCCGCACTGCCGCTCCGCAGTTCGCGAACAGGTGTGCGAAATCTCCGCTTTTCAGGCGTCGCATAGACGCCTCAGGGATAATCCTTGTCATGGGCGCAACAACACTTCAACGAGTCGACGGACAAAAAGTCCGTGTGCTCGTTGTCGACGATGAGGAATCAATTTCGAACCTGCTCGCGATGGCGCTGCGCTACGAGGGCTGGGAAGTCGAAACCGCCGGAACCGGCACCGAAGCGCTTGAGAAACTGCGGGCTTTCAATCCCGACGTCGCCGTACTCGACATCATGCTTCCCGATTTCGACGGGCTGCAGGTGCTGTCGCGGCTGCGCAGCGAGGGCTACCTGCTGCCGGTGCTGTTTCTCACGGCGCTCGACTCGGTCGACGACCGGGTCAACGGGTTGACCGCAGGCGGCGACGATTACGTGTCGAAGCCCTTCAGTCTCGAAGAGCTCATCGCCCGCCTGCGCGCTCTCGTGCGCCGCTCGCAGCTGATGCTCGACGTGCATCCCGACCCGGTGCTGCGCGTCGGCGATCTCATGCTGAACGAGGACAGCTACGAGGTGGAGCGAGGCGGCACCCCGATCGATCTGACCAACACCGAGTTCGAGCTGCTGCGCTATCTCATGCGCAACCCGCGCCGTGTGCTCTCGAAGGCGCAGATCTTGGATCGTGTTTGGAGCTACGATTTCTCGGGCAAGCCGAGCGTGGTGGAGCTCTACATCTCCTACCTGCGCAAGAAGATCGATCACGACCTCCCGCCGATGATTCATACGGTGCGTGGCGCGGGCTATATGTTGAAGGC
>JBEBWI010000010.1:0-40660 GCA_040392345.1 Leucobacter soli
ACGACCTCCCGCCGATGATTCATACGGTGCGTGGCGCGGGCTATATGTTGAAGGCCGCAAGCTAGGGCGCTCGGCAGAGTCTGACTTGGCAGCAGGAGGTCGACGCACCGCGTCGGCCACATGGCCCGCGGTGCCGACTTCTGTCGGCAGCCCATAGAGGCGTCGCGAAGCGGCGCCCGGGCGGCAGGGTACATGTTGAAGGCTGCAAGCTAGAACGTTCGCCAGACGTCTCCCCGCATTCGCTGCGCGGATTTGCGGATTTGCGGATTTGCGGCGATCTGAGTTAGGCTCTCCCTTGGCCAAAGACCGTCGGTAGTGGCTCGTAAGAGCCCCGGAACGATCGCGAGAGCGGTGACCTGCGCAGGTGCGTATCTGAGAACAGTGGATCATGATTCACTGCTTCAACAAGCTCCGTGCATGCGTGCCGGAGCTTTTTTCGTTCCGGCGGGCGGTTTGGCCCCCGAGAGGCAACCGCCTCGCGGGGACACACAAGCTAAGGAGCGCCATGGCTACGAAGGATGCTACGGTCGCCGACCTTCAGAAGAATTTTGAAGAGTCGGGCGCCGTTCTGCTGACTGAGTACCGCGGTCTGACGGTTGCTGAACTGCGCGAGCTGCGCAACAGCATCCGTGAGCACGCGACGTACGCCGTGGCGAAGAACACGCTGACCAAGATCGCCGCCAACAAGGCCGGCGTCACCGCTTTCGACGACGAGCTCACCGGTCCTTCGGCGCTCGCCTTCGTGCACGGTGACCCCGTGGCGGTGGCCAAGGGTCTGCGCGACTTCGCCAAGGCACATCCTCTGTTGGTGGTGAAGGCGGGCTACTTCGATGGCAAGCCGCTTACCGCCGCTGAGGTTGGCAAGCTCGCCGATCTCGAGAGCCGTGAGGTTCTGCTGGCCAAGGCCGCAGGCGTCATGCAGGCTGCTCTTGTCGGTGCCGCACAGCTGTTCAACGCTCTCCCCGCCAAGGCCGCTCGCGGTTTCGGCGCACTGCAGGAGAAGCAGGACGCGTAAGAACCTGCCCGGTTCGCACACATCAGATCCGCTCGTCCGCGCCGCGTGACGGGCACACACCAAGGAGAAAATCATGGCAAAGCTTTCCACCGAGGAGCTGCTCGAGCAGTTCAAGGAGCTCACCCTCATCGAGCTCTCGGAGTTCGTCAAGGCGTTCGAGGAGACCTTCGACGTGTCGGCCGCTGCTCCGGTTGCCGTTGCTGCTGCTCCGGCTGCCGCTGCTGCTGAGGCTGTCGAGGAGAAGGACGAGTTCGACGTTCTGCTCGAGGGCGCCGGCGACAAGAAGATCCAGGTCATCAAGGTTGTGCGCGAGCTCACCGGCCTGGGCCTGGGCGAGGCGAAGGCCCTCGTCGAGGAGGCTCCCAAGAACGTGCTCGAGGGCGCGAAGAAGGATGCCGCCGAAGAGGCGAAGGCAAAGCTCGAGGAGGCCGGCGCAGCTGTCAAGCTCGTCTAGTCTGTTCCCACTGGTTCGCTAGTGGATCGGGGCGGGGTGCGTTTCGCACCCCGCCCTTTCTCGTGCCCCGGGCGCTGGGGAATATCAGGGTGCGATTCAGGGTTGTTGGGGGTTCAAGATGTCGGTGGCGACTGCTAGCCTGTCTTCGCCCGTCGCCGAACCGAATCGGTGACTGAAAGGAAATCCGTGGCTCTGCTCAGGCTGACCCTGCACCACGCCCGGCCCTATTGGGGCTGGGTGGTCGCCGTACTCGTACTGCAACTGCTTGCGACGATTGCAGCCTTGTGGCTACCGAGCCTGAACGCGCAGATCATCGACCGGGGCATCGCCCAGGGCGATACCGATTTCATCTGGAGCACCGGCGGCACCATGCTCGCAGTCTCGCTCGGGCAGGTCATCGCGGCGGTCGCCGCCGTGTACTGCGGCGCTCGCGCATCGATGGCGATCGGCCGCGACCTGCGGCGGGAGGTCTACCGGAAGGTCGATACGCTCTCCACGCTCGAGGCGACGAAGTTCGGGGCCGGCACGCTCATCACGCGCGGCACCAACGACGTGCAGCAGGTGCAGATGCTCGTGCTGATGACCCTGAACTTCATGGTGTCGGCACCCATCATGGCGATCGGCGGCATCATCATGGCGCTGAGGGAGGACGCGGGCATGTCATGGCTCGTCTGGGCCTCCGTCGCGCTGCTCGCGCTCATCGTCGGTTTCCTGGTGCGTCTGCTGCTGCCGTTGTTCCGCCAGATGCAGGAGCGCGTCGACGACATCAACAGCGTGCTGCGCGAGCAGATCATGGGCATCCGGGTCGTGCGGGCCTTCGTGCGGGAACCGTTCGAGGCGCAGCGCTACCGGGTCGCCAACGACAACATCACTCGAGTCTCCGTGCAGGTCGGCAACGTGTTCGTGCTCATGTTCCCGATCATCATGATGGTGCTGCACATCGCCACGTCGGCCGTGCTGTGGTTCGGCGGGCATCGGGTCGAGGCCGGGCAGGTGGCTGTCGGGTCGCTCACCGCATTCCTGCAATACCTGCTGCAGATTCTCGTCGCCGTGATGATGGGGGTGTTCATGGTGATGATGATTCCGCGCGCGGTCGTCTGCGCCGAGCGCATCCGCGAGTTGCTCGACACCGAGTCGACACTGGCTTTCCCCGCCGAGGCCACCGTGCCGACCCCCGTCCACGGTCGGGTCGAGTTCGACGGCGTGACCTTCGGGTTCCCGGGTGCCGAGCTTCCCGTGATCCACGATGTCAGCTTTGTCGCGGAACCCGGGAAGACGACTGCCATCATCGGTTCGACCGGCTCCGGGAAGACGACGCTGCTCGGACTCGTGCTGCGCCTGTTCGACCCGCAGGCGGGTCGCGTGACGATCGACGGGCAGCCGGTCGCGGCGTTGACCCGCGAGCAGCTCGCCGCCTCGGTCAGCCTTGTGCCGCAGCGTTCCTACCTCTTCTCTGGCACGATCGCCTCGAATCTGCGCTTCGGCAACGCCGAAGCCACCGACGAGGAGCTGTGGGAGGCCCTGCGCGTGGCACAGGGCGACGACTTCGTGCGCGCGAAAGAACTGCAGCTCGATGAGCCCGTATCGCAGGGCGGCACGAGCGTCTCGGGCGGCCAACGGCAGCGTCTGTCGATCGCTCGCACCCTCATCGCGAGGCCGCGCATCTATCTCTTCGACGATTCGTTCTCGGCGCTCGACGTGGCGACTGATGCGAGGCTGCGCGATGCGCTGCCCAGCGCCATCGAAGGGGCGACCACCATCATCGTGGCGCAGCGGGTCTCGACCATCACCGAGGCCGACCAGATTCTCGTGCTCGAGGCCGGCGAGATCGTCGGCCGCGGCACGCATCACGAGCTGCTCGAAGGGAACAGCGTGTACCAAGAGATCGTCCGATCGCAACTCGACGAGGCGGAGGTCGCCTGATGGCTCGGAAACGCGCGGAGCGCAGGCCCGAGGCAGGCGCAGCGGAGGGAGCGACGAGACCGGGCGTGGGCGACGCGGTCGAGGACACCGCTGTCGCGGGCACCGCGGTCGGCGAGCTCGGCGAGTTCGAGCTGCCGGACGACTACCAGCCAGACGGCGACGACTGGTACGGCGGGCAGGCCGCGAAGAAGGCGAAGCACTTCTGGCCCGCTGCGAAGCGGCTGATCGGCCTTCTCGCGCCCGAGAAATGGCTGTTCTCGTTCGTGGTGCTGCTCGTCGTCGGCTCGGTCGTGCTGACGGTGATCGCGCCGAAGGTGCTCGGCGCGGCCATGGACGTGGTCTTCAACGGGGTGCTCGGTGCGCAACTGCCCGCGGGGGCGTCGCTCGAGCAGATCGTCGCCGGCCTGCGGGCCGAGGGCAACGACCAGTACGCCGACATGCTGCAGGGTACGAACGTGGTGCCCGGCGAGGGCATCGATTTCGGCCTGCTCGCACGCCTGATACTCGCGGTGCTCGCCCTCTATCTCGTCGCCTCGTTCCTGATGTGGCTGCAAGGGTACATCCTCAACAGGCTCGTCATGCGCATCGTGTTCCGACTGCGCCAGGACATCGAGGAGAAGATCAACCGCCTGCCGCTGTCGTACTTCGACGGCAGGCAGCGCGGCGACGTGCTCTCGCGGGTCACCAACGACGTCGACAACATTCAGCAGGCGCTGCAGCAGGCTTTCTCGCAGCTCGTGCAGTCAGTGCTCATGGTCGTCGGCATCGCGGCGATGATGTTCGTCGTCTCCTGGCAGCTCGCCCTCATCGCCCTCATCGCGCTGCCGCTCTCCGGCATCATCGTCGGCGTCGTCGGCGTACGCGCTCAGAAGCTGTTCGTGGCGCAGTGGAAGCACACCGGTTCGCTCAACGGGCATATCGAGGAATCGTTCACCGGGCATGAGATCGTGCGCGTGTTCAACCGCGATGCCGAGATGACGGCGGAATTCGACCGCCGCAATGAAGGCCTCTTCGACGCGGCGTTCAAAGCGCAGGCGCTCTCAGGCGTGATGATGCCCGCGATGCAGTTCGTGCAGTACTTCACCTATGTGCTCATCGCAGTGGTGGGCGCGCTGCGCGTCACCGCCGGGCAGATGACGCTCGGCGACGTGACCGCGTTCATCCAGTACTCGCGCGAGTTCTCCCAGCCCATCGGTGAGATGGCGAGCATGGCGAACATGCTGCAATCCGGTGTCGCCTCGGCCGAGCGCACCTTCGAACTGCTCGACGCCGAGGAGCAGGAGCCCGACACCCCGCTCGCCGAGCTCCCCGAGCGCAGCGAGGGACACGTCGTGTTCGACCGCGTGACCTTCAGCTACGATGCCGAGGAGCCGCTGATCGAGGAGCTCTCCTTCGAAGCGAGCCCTGGCCACACCGTCGCGATCGTCGGCCCGACCGGCGCGGGGAAGACCACGCTCGTCAACCTGGTGATGCGCTTCTACGAGCTCGACGGCGGGCGCATCCTGCTCGACGACATCGACATCACTCACCTGACGCGGGAGGAGCTGCGCGGGCACGTCGGCATGGTGCTGCAGGATGCCTGGCTCTTCGGCGGCACGATTCGCGAGAACATCAGGTACGGGCGTCTGGACGCGAGCGATGACGAGGTCGTCGCGGCGGCGGAGGCCACGATGGTGGATCGCTTCGTGCGGCAGCTGCCCGAAGGCTACGACACCGTGCTCGACGAGAACGGCTCATCGCTCTCAGCGGGCGAGCGGCAGCTGCTGACCATCGCCCGGGCGTTTCTCGCCGACCCGTCGCTGCTCATTCTCGACGAGGCGACGTCGTCGGTCGACACCCGCACCGAGGTGCTCGTGCAGCAGGCCATGCGGGCGCTGCGCGCCGACCGCACCTCGTTCGTGATCGCTCATCGGCTCTCCACGATTCGCGATGCCGACACCATACTGATGATGGAGTCGGGGCGCATCGTGGAGCAGGGTACCCACGAGCAGTTGCTCGCCCAGCACGGCGCGTACTACGCGCTGTACCGTGCCCAGTTCAGCGGCGACACCGCTACATGATCACTTCGGCAGTGCTCCCCATGAAGACGACGATCGCGAGCGCGAGCGGCACCAGCCAGATCGACCAGAGCAGGATCATCTGGAGGTGCAGCTTGCGCCGCTGACGCATATGGCTCATGCGCAGCACCACCATCGCGATGAGTGCGACGAACACGAAAGCGACCGCGATCGTCGGGAGTACGGTCGCGAACTGGAGCAGGTAGGTGTGCACGATGAGCCAGATCGCGGCGGCCAGCCCTGCCGCGTACACCCAGCGCAGGCTCGTGGTGGTGCGCAGCGCCGGCTGGTGATCCATCGCCCCGGGGTCGGCCTCGCCGCGATTCGGATTCGCGACGTGGGCCTCCTCATCGCCGCTCATGTGCGAGCCCGACAGCACCGGTTCATCGATCGGATGCGTGCGGGTGCGCGGGTGCGCGAGCCCCTCCTTCGCCGGAGCCGAATCGTCGCCCGGGATCATTGCTTCGGCCGAGACCCGGTCGTCGAGTTCACCGGAGTGACTGCCGGCGTGCGGATCATCTGCTGGTAGGTTCTGCGGGTTCATCTGGCGATCCATGATCACCACCTCCGCTTCCAAATTTACCAATTTTGCATCGATATGTGAATCATTATGGACAAGGCGAGACTCGATTGATATAAGACGAAGTCTTGCGTGTGATCCACCCGCGTTGTCCATTCGGGCGCAGCGTGGGAGAAAGTGACCAGAACCGTGGACGCAGTCCATGCATCTCCCATACGCTGGGCGAGTGCGCCGAAATTTGGGGGAGATAGATGCGTAGAACCACACGTGCGACCATTGCGTCGCTCGTCGCTTTGCCGATGCTCGCGATGCTCGGCATTCCGGCAGTGCACGCTGAGGAACGAGTTGAGCCGGCCTCCGCGCCGCAGTCGCTGTCCGAGCGGCTGAGCGACGTCGTCGAGGCCGGAGCGAGTACGCCGGAGGCCGTCGCCGAGGAATTGGCTCTGCCGGCCGAGGGCGGCGGCAGCCTGACCTTCGACCAGGCCGGTCGGGTCACGGCGGTTGTGAGCTTCGAGAGCGGCCCGGGCGATGCGCAGCTCGCGGCGCTCGCCGAGCTCTCCGAGATCGTCGAGGTGCTGCCGCTGTTTCGCACGGTGACGGTGCGGGTTGATCCACTGAGCCTCGAATCGCTCGAGCGACTTCCGGGGGTGCGCGGCGTCACGCTCGCCATGCAGGCCTTCACGAGCGCCGAGCTGAGCGGCGGTGGCAGTGCGGGCTCGCTCGCCGCGACTGCCGCGAATTCGGGTGTGCGGCTCGTCAACGGCGGTGGCACGGGCGATGGCGACGCTGACGACACCGGCTGCCGCACGGTGCCGGTCGAGGCCGACAGCCCCCTGCGCGCCGATCTGGCCCGCGCGGTCTTCGGAATCGACGGCGCCGGTGTGACCGTCGGAATCATCTCTGATTCGTACGACAAGGTCACCCTGCCGACCTCGGCCGCGGACGACGTGCTGAGCGGCGCCCTGCCGGGCCCGGGCAACCCCTGCGGCTATGAGACCCCCGTAACCGTGGTCTCGCAGCTTCCTGCGGATCAGATCATGGGGTCGGACGAGGGACGGGCCATGGCGCAGCTGGTGCACGGCATCGCACCTGGCGCGCGGATCCTCTTCGCCGACACGGGGCTGCACGAAGCCGCCATGGCGCAGAACATCGTCGAGCTGGCTGAGGCCGGCGCCGATATCATCGTGGACGACATCTCGTATGCAACGGAAGCGTACTTCCAGCGGGGCATCCTCTCCGCAGCGATCGAGCTCGTGAAGGCCGAGTACGGCGTCACCTACTTCACTTCTGCCGGAAACTCCAACGGCTCGATCTCCAGTGATGCGGGCGACCTCCCGATCTCCTCATGGCAGACCGAGGCCTACCGGCCGATGAGCTGCCCGACCTGGCTCGTGCAAGGCGAGAACGACCCGCTCGACGGTGTGGACCCCGCCGATTTCGACTGCCTCGATTTCGACCCCGGAGCCGCCGAGCACGCCTACGACACCCTGTTCATCGCCGCTGCTGCCGAGGACGACGAGCAGAGCGATGCCGACAACCTCGAAGGCACCGAAGGCGCCGACGACTCGGACGACGCCGACGGGCCCGAGCCGGTGATGCTGCGGCCGATCGCCTCGATCGGTGAGCCCCTCCTCGGCGTCACCACCTCTTATCAGCTGCGTTTCTACCAGGTGGATCAAACCGACGCCTCGGCCGCCCCCGTGCCGCTGGCGCTCATCACCTCGTTCGGCCCGGCTTCCGCCGCGCCGGGCCTCTTCGGAGCGTTCGAGGTCGACCCGGGCAGCGAGCTTCGCATGGTCGTGGTGCGCACGGGCTACGACGATTCGCCCGACGCCTTCGCGCCGCCGGTGTGGCTCGGCTTCCTCCGCGGCGCTGGTTCGATCGTCGAGCGGCAGTTCAGCGGCGACCGTACGACGGACACCGTGGGCCCCATGACCTTCGGGCACGGCGGCGACGGCTCGGCCATCAGCGTGGCGTCACTCGACTGGCGGGACACCTCGATCGTGCGCGACTACAGCTCGCTCGGCCCTGCGACGCTCTGGTACGAGGACTACCGGCTCGGCGACGAGGCGGCCCGCCCCATGCTCGCGGCTCCGGAGACCGCGAACACGCCGAATGTGGCCGCTGTCGACGGAACCGCCACCACCTTCTTCGGCCAAGACGACGGCGACGGGGCGCACCGCTTCTACGGCACCTCGGCCGCTGCCCCGAACGCGGCGGCGGTGGCGGCGCTCGCACTCTCGAGCGCCCCCGCACTCACCGGGGCCGAGCTCTCGGCCCACGTGCTCGCGACCGCGCGCAACTCAGGGCCCGGTGCCCCGGTGAACACCTTCGCTGCGCCAGTCGCCGATGCCGACGTGTTCGGTGCCGGCGTGGTCGACGCGTTCGGGCTGCTGCAGGCAGTGGCCGAGGCGCCTGAGCCTGCGTCGGTGCCCGACTTCGTCGCCGTTCCCGGAGCCGCAGCGGGCTCCATCTCGATCAGCTGGAGCGCCGCGGGCCTCGCGGCGCAGCCCGAGAGCTACGTGCTCGAGGTCTCCGACGCTGCGGGGTCGCTCGCGGCCACGTCAGGCGGCTCCGGCACGCCCGGGGCCGTCGCCTCGCTGCCAGCGGTGCTGGCTTCGGCGGTCAGCGGTGTGCCGCCGGTGCGACTCGCCGCACCCGCGATCGTGCAGACGGCGACCCTCGACTCCGCCGCGGTGACGCACACCTTCATCGATCTCACTCCTGGAACGCGCTACGACGTGCAGATCCGCGCCTATGTCGGCGGTACCGTGCTCGCGTCGGGCACCCTGTCCTCCGTGCTCGCGACGGCGAATGGCGGGGGAGGCGGTGGCGGCGGCACCGACACGAATCCCGAGAGGGGCACCGGCGCGCTGTCCACCACCGGTAGCGAGAACGTCACCCCGTGGATCATCGGCGGGGCGATCGCCCTGCTCGTCGTGGCCGCCGGACTCATCGTCTGGGGGCTGCTGCGCAGCCGGAAGCGGGCGGCCGGGGCGACCGGCGGCGCGGGCGTTGCGGCTGAAGCCGGCGCGGTGACTGCCGAGACGGGCGCTGCCGTGACCGATGGCCCCGAGATCGGCGGAGGCGATCCGCCAGCTGAGGGCCCGGTGGAAATCGGCGACCCAGAAGTTCGCTAGACTGGTCAGGCCCCCCACGTGGCGGTACCTCGGTGAACTCCCCCAGGGCAGAAATGCAGCAAGGGTAGCCGGGCTCTATCGGGTGCGTGGGGGGTCTTTTCATGCCCGTTCGGTTTGCTCGCCTGAGCCGCCGCACGGCGATCGGCGCGGTGCGCGCCGGATCACCTGCCGGCGGTGAGCAGCGGGCGCAGCATCACATCGACCCGCTCCGAGAAGCGATCCCAAGTACCCGAGATCGATAGGTTTCGCGCGGGGCTTCTCAGTACTTCGTGGATGTAGGTGCCGTTCAGGTTTCGTGCCACGATAGTCGCATCCACGTCATCGCGCAGCGCGCCCGCCTGCTGGCCGGCCTCGACGATGCTGCGCACCCTGGAGATGATCCGATCGCCGGCCTGCGTGCTCAGCGGGCCGAGCTTGCTGCCGGATTGCAGTCCGGTGACGACGTACTTGGCGATGTTCTCGGGGTCGGTGATGTAGTACCCGATACGCGCACGGTAGATCTCGAGGATGCGGTCGATGTACCACTGGCCGGAGGGGGAGGCGGGCGCACGGGCCGCGGTGAGGTCGTCGGCCGATTCGAGTGCGTCGATCAGATCGTCTTGCTTGAGCCCGATGACGAGCAGCAGCAGATCGTTCTTGTTCGCGACGTACCGGAAGAGCGTCGCCTCGCCCACTCCGGCAGCTTGCGCGACTTCTCGAGTGGTGACGTTGTCGAAGCCCTTCTGCGCGAACAACTCCTCCGCAGCATTCAGGATTCGTGCGAAGCGCTCGCGGCGGCTGCGTTCGCGGAGCCCGAGGGGTTTCTCGGGTTCGATCGTCGAATCGGTGTCGGGCATCGCGAGGTTCCTGAATCTGCGCAGCTGGGTATCTGCAACGCGGTTGCTGTGGGTTGACTGTTCTGATTATAGGGAGAGGGGCTCCTGCCTCACCCGGCCGGTCTCCCGGGCCGCGAGTCTCACGTGCGGATGAAACCCTCTAAAACGAGAGTGTAATCCGTTTTCCCTCGTTCGCGTATCGATCGCCTGCTCGGCACCGGAGCCGTGGGCGATTCGTCGACTCATCGATCGGAAGCGGGTGAGGTCGACGGTGCTCATCACCGACATCGAACGGATCGCCGCCGGGCCCGCCCCGTTCGCGAATGGCTTCGTCGGGCCCGGCCGGGTCTCTGCGCTGCTCAGGCCGCCCGGAACAGGTCGGTGCCGTCCCAGCCCTGGGCCGCGCGGAACACCTTCGTGTAAACGGCTTCCTGGGCGGCGTTCAGCTCCACGAGCTCCACCATTCCTCCGAGCTCCTCATTGGCGTCGAAGTAGGCGAGTCGCGCCCCGGTGGGGAGCACGCTCTCGTACGCGACCGCGAGGCCCTGATCGCGATACCGGGCGAAGTCCTCCTCGAATCTCTGCGTGCCGCGCGCGATGTGGTGGAACCCGTACCCGGCAACCTCGATGCGTTCCCGATACACCGAGGGCGAGTCGTCCTGCTGCTCGATGAGTTCGACCATCGAGTGCCCCGAGAACGCCTGGGCCACGTAGAGCCTGCTCTGCACGACCTCGCCCCGGTACTTCGCGACCTGCGTGGTGAACGGCCCGCGGAAGAACCACGGCCCGATGCCAGTGAGCTCGGTCCAGCGCTTCGCCGCGCTCTCCGCGTCGGGCACGGTGTAGGCGAACTGCACGATACCCGAGGCCGGCTGCCCGAAGTCGAGAATCATGCCCCCGCTCCCTCGAAGCTGATCATCTGGCGAATCGCACGACCCTCGTCGAGCACGTCGAGCGCGTGGTTGATGTCGCCGAGCGGCACGGTGGAGGAGGCGAGCTTCTCGACGGGGAGCGACCCTTCGCGCCACATCCGCTCGTACTCCGGGATATCTCGTGCGGGCACCGCCGAGCCGAGGTAGCTGCCGACGATGGTGCGCGCCTCTGCGGTGATGGTGAGCGGAGTCACCCGGGAGACGGCGTCGGGCGCCGGGAGTCCGGCGGTGACCGTGATGCCGCCCGGGGCGGTGAGCGTCACCGCGGTTTCGAAGGCGCGGGGGTGGCCCGCTGCCTCGATCACGACGGGCGCGCGCAGGCCGCGGGCCATCGCTTCGTCGGGTGTGGCGGCCTCGTGCGCCCCCATCGCGCGCGCCGCCTCGAGCTTCTCGGGTATCGCGTCGACTCCGATCACGCGCCCGCCCGCAGAGGCGGTGATCGCGAGCGCCGTCAGCACGGCCGCCATGCCGACCCCGCCCAGCCCGACCACGATCACGTCTTGACCCGGTTCGAGGGCCCCGGCGTTCTTCACGGCGCCACCGCCGGTGAGCACGGCGCAGCCGAGCACCGCGGCGACCTGAGGCGGCACGTCGGCGCCGACCGGCACGACGGATCTGCGATCCACTATCGCGTGCGTCGCGAAGCCCGAGACTCCGAGGTGATGCCTGACGGGGGATCCGCCCTCGGCGATGCGAATCTCGTTCGACGGCAGCATGCCCTCCGTGTTGCTCTTCGTGCCCGCCTCGCAGGGGAGCTTGCCGCCGGTGAGGCATGAGGCGCACTGCTCGCAGCGGGGGAGGAAGACGGTCACGACCCTCTGGCCCACCTCGAGATCTGTGACGCCCCCGCCGAGTTCCTCCACGATGCCCGCGGCCTCGTGTCCGAGCAACATGGGGAGCGGGCGGGGCCTGCTCCCGTTCACCACTGAAAGATCCGAATGGCAGAGCCCGGCGGTTTCGATGCGGATGCGCACCTCACCGGGCCCGGGAGGGGCGAGCTCGAGCTCGACGACTTCGAGCGGTCGACTTTCGGCGTATGGGCGGGAAAGCCCTGAACTGCGCAGAACTGCACCGGTGATCTTCACGTGGTACTCCTTCGTCGGTGAGGTGGCATGGCTGAGGTGAGGCTCCGCGAACGCGCGGGTTCGAGAGCATCCGCAGAAGAATTTTCTGAAAACGAATTGCGGAGTGCGCTCTCAATACCTATAGTGAGAGCGTACTCCGAATGGGAGTGCACTCTCAATGGGGAGATTTCAAACTCTCCTCTCGCGAGGTTCGACCTCGTGGCGACCAGATTTTGAAACGAAAGAAGGGGAAGTGAAACTTCATCCCGATTCGGAAACCGGCACGGTTCAGCTCGGCGACACGCAGATCGCGTTCCACGACACCGGAGCCCCGGGAGACGGACGTACCCCCATCGTCCTGGTGCACGGCACCGGCGGATCCACGGAAGCGCATTTCCGCACGGTCTACCCGATGCTCGCCGCACGGCATCGCGTCATCGGCATCGACCTCGCGGTGGCACCGGGCACCGACCTCGACGGGCTCATCGCCCAGGTCGTCGCGGTGATCGAGGATCGCTCGCCCGGCCTGCCGGTGCACCTCGTCGGCTATTCGCTGGGGTCCGTGGTCACCGCAGCTCTCGCCGGCCGGCGGCAGGATCTCATCGAAACCCTCACCCTGATCGCAGGGTGGATCACGACGGACAAGCAGCAGCGCGTCCGCAACAGCATCTGGAAGGCGCTCTTCGAAGAGGGAGGCCGCCCGCTGCAGGAGTTCCAGACCCTGCTCGCATTCAGCCCCCAGTTCCTGCGCACCCGCGCGGACCAGGATCTCGAGACGCTCATCTCGAGCCGCACCTTCCGCGACGGCATCGAAGTCGAAATGGAGATCAACCGCACCGTCGACATCGAGGCAGAGGTCGACCGCATCTCCGCTCCGACCCTGGTCATCGGCGCGACCGCCGACCAGATGGTGCCGATCACTCACAGCTACATGCTCCTCGGAGGCATCGAGAACGCCCGTCTCGCCGAAGTCGATTCGGGTCACGGAGTGACCATCGAGCGGCCGGCGCAGGTCTTCATGCTCATCGACGATTTCGTGAAGGCGCCCGATGCGGTGGCCGCGGGCGACACCATCGAACCCTTGACCGTCTAGCCAGGTACGAAGCACAGATATCACGAGGAGCACATCATGAGTGAAACCGATACGACCCGTACCGACGTCCTCATCGTCGGCGGCGGCTTCGCCGGAGTGGGCATCGCCGTCCACCTTGAGCGGGAGACCGAGCAGAACTATCTGATTCTCGAGCGCGGCCACACCGTCGGCGGCGCCTGGCGCGACAACACCTACCCGGGAGCGGAGTGCGACGTTCCGTCGCACCTCTACTCCTATTCGTTCAGCCTCAACCCGAACTGGACGAAGATGCACGCCCAGCAGCCGGAGATTCTCGAGTACATCGAGAAGGTCGCCGAGGAGGAGGGCGTCGCCCCGAACATCCGCTTCAACACGAACGTGGATGAGATCCGTTGGGACGAGGCACGGAAGCTGTGGGTGGCGACCTCCGGCGATCAGGTCTTCGAAGCGCCGTCGATCGTGATGGCCACCGGCTACCTCTCGGACGCGAAGTTCCCGGATGTCCCCGGGCTCGATTCCTACACCGGCAAGCTCTTCCACTCGGCGGAGTGGGACCATTCGGTCGATCTTGCGGGCAAGCGGGTCGCCCTCATCGGGTCGGGCGCGAGCGCGATTCAGATCGTGCCCGAGGTTGCGAAGATCGCCGACAAGCTCGTCGTCATCCAGCGTTCGGCGGCCTATGTGACGGCGCGGCACGACCCCCACTACACCGAGGCGCAGAAGCGCATGTTCGCCCGCCGCCCCGAGCTGATGAAGCGCATTCGCGAGGACCTGTTCTGGGCCAACGAAGAACGATACGCACAGCGGCGCGGTACCCAGACTCTGATCGAGACGGTGACGAAGGCGGCGCTCGGCCACCTCGCCAACCAGATTCCCGCGGGCGAGCTGCGCGAGAAGCTCACCCCCGACTACACGATCGGCTGCAAGCGCATTCTGAAGTCGAACGACTACTACCCCGCCTTCCTGCGTGACAACGTGGAGCTCGTGACCGGAGGAGTCGCGCGCGTGACGCCGACCGGTATCGTCGGGGCCGACGGCGTGGAGCACGAGGTCGACGTGATCATCTCGGCGACGGGCTTCGAGGCCACCGACATTCCGATGGCGTACCGCACGTTCGGGCGCGACGGTCGCTCGCTGCACGAGCGCTGGGACCGGGGCATGGAGGCCTACAAGACGACCGCCGTGAGCGGGTTCCCGAACATGTGGTTCCTGAAGGGCCCGAACACCGGGCTCGGGCACAACTCCGCGATCTACATCGCCGAAGCGCAGATGGACTACGTCATGGAGGCGCTGAAGCGCACCCACGCCGGTGAGGTGCTCGAGGTGCAGGCGGAGGAGCAGGAGGCGTTCATGGCCGAGGTCGAGCGCCTGAGCGCGGGCACCGTCTGGCTCTCGGGCGGGTGCAGCAGCTGGTACGTGGACCCCAGATCGGGCAGACTGACCACGCTCTGGCCCGACTTCTCCTTCACCTTCCGCGAGGTCAACAGCCCGTTCGTCGAAGATGCGTACGAGATCGAGAAGGTAGGAGCATTCGCATGAGCACCGCATCCGTACAGCAGATCGCGGTCGTGACCGGCGCCGCAGGCGGCCTCGGCGCCTCGATCGTCGAGGCGCTGCTCGGGCGCGGCGACCAGGTCGTCGCGTCCGACGTGAACGAGGCGTCGCTCGCGACGCTGCGCGAGAGGTTTCCCGACGCGGCGGATCGCCTGGCCACCGTCGTCGCGGACGTGGCATCCGAGCAGGGCTGGGCCATCATCCGCGAGACGGCAGTCGAGCGCTTCGGCGTCCCGACGATCCTCGTCAACAACGCCGGCATCTCGCCCAAGCACGACGGCAAGAAGCTCGACGGAGTCGACATCCCCCTCGACGAGTGGAACGCCGTGGTCGGCGTGAACCTCACCGGCCCGTTCCTCGGGATCCAGGCGCTCGCCCCCGGTATGATCGCCCTGGGCTACGGTCGCATCGTCAACATCGCCTCGGTCGCGGCTCGCTATGGCGGACGCCTCGGCGGCCTGCATTACGCGGCGACGAAGACCGGCGTTCTCGGAGTCACGCGCGCTTTCGCGCATGAGCTGGCCGAGCACGGGATCACCGTGAACGCGGTGGCCCCCGGGCGCATCGCCTCGGGCATGGCCGCGATGGTGAGCGAGACGGTGAACGCCGACTACGCCTCCACGATCCCGGTCGGCCGGCTCGGCACGGCGGGCGATGTCGCGCACACCGTCAGGTTCCTCTCCGATCCGGAGTCGTCGTTCATCACCGGTGCCACCGTGGATGTCAACGGCGGCTCGCACATGCAGTAGACAGGTACGGGCGCACACGGGAAATATATTTTGATCGCGTGCGCCCGAACCGTGATCCACCATCGAATCGAAAGCAACTTCATGACCTCCTCCTCTCGGATTCCCGCGCTTCCCGGCCAGGTGATCTTCATCACCGGCGGCGCGAGCGGAATCGGCCTCGCCACTGCGGAGCGCCTCGCCGCGCGCGGGTGCAGAATCGCACTGGTGGATCGCGCTGGCGACCAGGCGGCCGGCGCGGCCGCGACCCTCGGAGACGGGCATATCGGGCTGGAAGCCGACGTCACGGACCTCGCCTCGCTCGAAGCCGCCGCCGCCGCGACCGTGCGCGAGTTCGGGCGGATCGACGTGGTCGTCGCCAACGCAGGCATCGGCAGCGCCAGTACGGTGCGGGCCTCGAGCGCCGAGCAATTGCTGCGGATCATCGACATCAATCTCTCCGGGCAGATCCGAACGGTGAAGGCGACGCTCGAGCACGTCATCGCGTCCCGCGGGCACGTGGCGTTCACCTGTTCCGCCGCCGTGCTGAAACACACGCCGAAGTCGTCGGCGTACGCCGCGGCCAAAGCCGGCGTCGACGCGTTCGCGGGGGCGCTGCGTCAGGAGGTCATGCACCGGGGGGTCACCGTCGGCGTGTTCTACCCCGGTTGGACCAACACCCCGCTCATCCAGGGCCCGGCGTCGCGCGCAGGGTCGAGCAAGACCCTGCCCTGGCCCTTGAGCATCACCAACAGGATCGAAGACGTGGCGGACACGTACGCCGATTCGATCGCGCGTCGAACGAGAACCACCTACCTCCCGAGGATCTATCGGGTCGTGCACTGGCTCAGGCCCTTCTACACCAGCGCGATGTGGGACCGGAGCCTGCGCGAGAGCACGGCGCGGAACGTTCACCGATGGGAAGCCGAATTCCTGGCGGCGAAGGAGGTCTCCGTCCGTTCACCGGGCAGCGACAGGAATTGACCAGCCCACGCATCGTAGGCGCGCATCAGAGACGCTGCGCGCCGACCACCGGGGCATCCGCCCCCACCACAACCACAACGTATGAAAGGAGCCGCCCTATGTGGGACTTGCTCGTACTCGGCATCATGGCCGGTGGCGTACTCGCCCTCGTGGCGGTCGGACTCACCCTCATCTTCGGCGTCATGGACGTGATGAACTTCGCCCACGGCGAATTCGTCATGCTCGGCATGATGGCGACGGTGGTGACGGTGACGGCCACTGGCATGAACCCGTATCTCGCCGGACTGCTGGTGCTGCTCGCATCGCTTCCGATCTCCTACCTGGTCTATGTCGGCATCATCCGGCAGACCCTCGGGAAGTCGCTGAACGTGCAGATCTTCACCACGCTCGGCCTCAGCATCGCGCTGCAGGCGGTCGCACTCATGGCCTTCGGATCCCGCACCTTCGCCTTCTCCGATCCGTTCGCCTCGTCCCGGGTGAGCGTGCTCGGCGTGCAGGTGGAAGCCGGGCGCGTGATCGCATTCGGGGGCGGCATCCTGCTCGTCGCCGGCCTCTGGTACTTCCTCTACCGCACGCGCGCGGGCAAGCAGATCCGCGCAGTGTCGGAAGACAACTACGCGGCAAAGGTGGTGGGCCTTCGGATCAATCGCACCTACGCTCTGGTCTTCATGCTCGGTTCGGCATTCGCCGTAGCCGCCGGCGTACTGCTGGCGCCCTTCACCGCGGTCTCATCGACGACCGGGCTCAACTACGTGCTCACGAGTTTCGTGATCGTGGTGCTCGGCGGTCTCGGGTCCGTCGGCGGCGCGTTCATCGGCGGTCTCGTCGTCGGCGTCATCGAGACCTTCGTCGGCTACTACTTCGGTACGCAGTGGATGCAGGCATCGGTGTTCATCCTCTTCGTGCTGGTCCTCGCGATCCGCCCGCAGGGTCTCTTCGGCAAGAAGTCGCTCGACTCGGCGATGGTGGGTGGTTGATCATGATGAAGACGCTGAAGCCATTCATCCCGCTCGCGGTCATCGCGCTGCTGGTGATCGGATACACGCTGACCGGGCCGAGCCGAATGACGCTCGACCTCATGAACACGATCCTGATCTTCGCCGCGTTCGCAACCGCATGGAACATCGCGGGGGGCATGACGGGACTGTTCTCGCTCGGTCACGGAGCCCTCTTCGCCATCGGCGCGTTCGGCACCACGATTCTGCGCCTCAACCTCGGCGTGCCCACGTTTCTCGCGATCCTGATCTCCGCGCTGCTCGCGGTGCTCGTCGCGCTGTTCATCGGAGCGATCAGTCTCAGGCTGCGCGGGCACTACTTCGGTCTCGCCACGCTGGGCCTCGCGGTGATCATGTTCATCATGCTGCAGAACTTCCCGAACCTCACCGGTGGAGATGAAGGCATCACGATCCCGAAGGAGACCGGGTTCTGGAATCTCATATTCCAGACGAAGGAGGAGTACGTCTACGTGACGCTCGGCCTGTACGTCATCACCGCGGCCATCGTCATCGTGCTGAAGCATTCGAAGAAGGGCTATCAGATGCTTGCGGTGAAGGAGGACGAGGTGAGCGCCCGCTCCATCGGCATCCCCGCCGTGCGCACCAAGATGTTCGCCGTCGGCCTCTCGGGATTCCTGTCGGCACTCGCGGGCGCGGTGTTCGCGCAGTACACGCTGTACATCACCCCTGCGAACGTCGGCTCGGTGGCGGTCACCTGGGAGCCTGCCCTCATGGCGATCATCGGCGGTATGGTCGGTGTGTTCGGGCCGCTCGTCGGAGCGGGCCTCATCACTCTGCTCGAGCACTTCGTCATCGAAGCCGTCGGCTCCTCGATACCCGGGCTCTCGAACTTCATCTACGGCGGCCTGCTGATCGTCTCGATTCTGCTGCTTCCGAACGGCGTCGTGGGTATTTTCAGGAACGCGTACGACTGGGTCGTCAGGAAGATCACGAAGCGGCCCAAGCAGCCCGACGAGATCTCGACGACCTCGGTCGACGTGGTCGATGCCGACGAACTGGCCGAGCATCTCGAACCCCGTTCGGTCGAAACGACCGAGGCATCCGTCCAGAAGGAGGGACAGCGATGAGCGACAACATCCTCGAGGTCTCGGGCGTCAGCATCTCGCTCGGCGGGCTCCAGATTCTCGAGAACGTGGATCTCACGGCGGCTCGAGGCGACATCACCGGTGTGATCGGACCGAACGGGGCCGGCAAGACGACACTCTTCAACATCGTCTCCGGCTTCATGAAGCCGACCGCGGGATCGGTGAAGTTCAACGGGAAGGAGCTCATCGGTCGACTCCCGGAGCAGATCGCGAAGGACGGCCTGGTGCGCACCTTCCAGAAGGTACGAGGGCTCCCGCAACTCAGCGTGCGCGAGAACGTGCTCATCGGCGCGCTCAACCGCAAGCACACGGTTCGAGACGCCGACGACGTCGTGGCGCCGCTGCTCGAGAAGCTCGGACTGTCGGTCTACGCCGAATCGGTCGCCGGAGCGCTGCCCATCGGTCTGCGCAAACGGCTCGAGGTGGCGCGCGTGCTCGCCGCCGAGCCCGAGCTCGTGCTGCTCGACGAGGTCATGGGAGGGCTCGTGCCCTCCGAAGTGCAATCGATGATGCGCTTCATCCGTGAGCTCGCCGACTCTGGAATCTCGGTGATCCTCATCGAGCACCACATGAAGGCGGTGATGGGGCTCTCCAGCCACGTCGTGGTGCTGGAACGCGGCCGGAACCTCGCCGAGGGCAGCCCTGCCGAAGTGACGCAGGACGCCGGCGTACTCACCGCTTACCTCGGAGAGGGGTACCAACATGTTGCGCATTGACAATCTCGCAGTCTCATACGGTCGCGCGAAGGTGCTGCTCGACCTCAGCCTCAGCGTCGCCGAAGGCGAGGTGGTCGCACTGCTCGGTGGAAACGGGGCGGGAAAGACCACGACGCTGAAGGCGATCTCCGGTCTGGTGAAGCCCCGTGGCGGGCAGATCAGCTTCGAGGGCAAGTCCATCTCAGGGCTGCCGTCGCATGCCATCTCCCAACTCGGAATCGCGCACTGCCCCGAAGGGCGCAGGCTCTTCGGCGGCATGACCGTGGAGGACAACCTCTTCCTCGGCGCGGCGACCTCGCAGGCGAGGAAGACCCAGCACGAGACGCTCGAGCGGATGTACGAGCTGTTTCCGATCCTGAGGGAGCGTCGGAAGCAGCACGCGGGTCTGCTCTCGGGGGGCCAGCAGCAGATGGTGGCCATCGCCCGCGCGCTCATGGCCGATCCGAAGCTGCTGATCCTCGACGAGCCATCGCTCGGCCTGGCGCCCAAGATCGTCACCGAAGTGTTCGAAGTGATCCACCAGGTGCGCGATGCCGGTGTGACCGTTCTGCTCGTCGAGCAGAACGTCGCGCAGGCCCTCGGCGCCGCGGATCGCGGATACGTGATCGAGCAGGGCGCGATCGCGCTCGAAGGCCCGGCTCGAGAACTGCTCGAGAACGAAGAATTGCAGAAGGCCTACCTCGGCATCTAGCAATACCTATAGAAAGGGAATATCAATGAATAAGAAGCTCATTGCCGGTGTGGCGTTGGCCGCCGC
This sequence comes from Leucobacter soli, assembly GCA_040392345.1. Taxonomy (GTDB): domain Bacteria; phylum Actinomycetota; class Actinomycetes; order Actinomycetales; family Microbacteriaceae; genus Leucobacter; species Leucobacter soli_B. The sequence continues at coordinate 19,830 of JBEBWI010000010.1, forward strand.
AGCGGCGCTGGCGCTCGCGGGATGCTCGTCGTCGAACGGCGGCACCTCGAACGAGAGCGGTGACAGTGTCGTCATCGGCCGCATCCTTCCGCTGACGGGACCGCTTGCCGGTACCGGAAACCGTGTGGCGGATGGGTCGGAGATCGCGCGCCAGATCATCAACGAAGACGGCGGGATCAACGGCGTCACCGTGGAGTTCAAGACCGAGGACGCGCCGGACGACGAGTCCGCGCGCAAGGCCGCGGAGCGCATGCTCAACGCCGACATCGACGTGGTGCTCGGAACCTTCGGCTCGTCTCTGGCGCTCGCCGCGATCCCCGTGATCACCGGAGAAGGCGGCCTCTACTGGGAGACCGGCGCTTCGGCGGTGGCGATCACCAGTGGCGAGTACGACAACGTGTACCGGGCTTCGAAGACCGCCGGAGACATCGGCGTCGACTCGGTGACGTTCGCCGCCGAGCAGCTCGCGGAGAAGATCGGGAAGGCTCCCGAGGAGATGAAGGTCGCCTGGGCCGGAGTCAACAACTCCTACGGCACCGACGTGATGAACGGCGTCAACGACACCGCCGAGAAGTTCGGCATGGAGGTCGTGCTCAATGCGGCCTACCCGCTCGACAGCTCGGATCTCACGAGCGTCGCGCTCCAGATCCGCGATGCGGCTCCCGACCTGCTCGTGCTCACCAGCTACGACGCCGATGCCGCCGCACTCGGCCGTGCGATGCGCGCGGCCGATGTGGCCCCTTCGATCATCATCGGCTCGGGCGGCGGACACGTCAACGAGGCCTGGATCGAGGCCATGGGCGACTCGGGCAACGGCTTCTTCAACGTCGGCTTCTCCTCGCAGCTCAACAGCGATGGCCTCGCACCCGAGGCGCAGGCGTACTACGACGAGTTCATCGAGCGCTACGCGGAGGCGAACAACGGGGCGAAGCCCGGCGCATTCGACATGAACGGATTCATGGGTGCGATGGCGCTCTTCAACACCATGAGGGCAGCCGACGATCTGACTCCGGAGGGCATCGCGGCCGCGGCCGATGCCATTTCGCTCGAAGATCGCACCGGCGTCGACGGATCGGGCCTGAAGTTCAATGAGAACGGCCAGAACGAGCGAGCGCTCTTCTTCGTGAGCCAGTGGCAGAACGGCGAGATCGTGCCGGTGTTCCCGGCCGACCTCGCACTCGCCGAGCCCGTGAACGTGCCGCTCCCCGGCTGGAACGAGACGCGCTAGCGCCCGGCTGAACATGCCGGAACGGGATCCGAGCGGCGGATCCCGGTGAACGCGTGGGTTCTGTCGGACACTAGTAGGGCAGAACCCACGCACCGCACGGCGCGCAACCGTGTCGTGCGCCCTGAACGGAAGGCTTCCGATGACCAAGACGGTGACAGATCTCACCCATGTGATCCGCGAAGGCATGGCCGGGCACCCCACGCACGGGCGCACCCCCGTCAAGATCATCGGATCCCTGAACCATTGGGGCTACCTGCACACCGAACGGCGCAACGATTACGACGGCAAGCGGGTGTCGTTCCAGAACGAGCAATGGGTGATGAACGGCAACACCGGAACCCATATGGACGCTCCTTGGCATGCCAGCCCCGACACCGAGTTCACCGCCGAACGCATTCCGCTCGAATACGGGTTCGGCACGGCGGTCTGGCTCGACTGCGGAGCGTGGGTCGGGCCGCGCAGCGAGATCACCCCCGAACTGCTGGAGCGCGCCGAGGCCGCCTCCGGTGAAACCGTCGGCCAGGGCGATATCGTGCTCGTCCACACCGGGTGGTCTCGGTACTCCGAGAGCGATCCGGAGAAGTACCTGACCGAGCACCCGGGCCTCAACAAGGAAGCCGGGGAGTGGTTGCGTGCGCGTGGCATCCGAACGCTCGGCGTCGACCTCTCCACACCGGAATCGGTGGCGGGCGCGCTCACCGCCCCGATCCACACCAACTTCCTGCGCCCCGAATCGCTGGGGCTCGACACCTCGGATTTCATCGGAATCATCGAGAACCTGCGCGGCATCGATCGGATTCCCGCGCATCGCTTCGAATTCGTGGGTGTTCCACTGCCGCTCGAAGGCTCGAGCGCGAGCCCGATCCGAGCTCTCGCGCTGACCGACTGAACCCCTCCCTCCTCCCAGCGGCCGCCGCGACACGGTGACCGCTGCTCCGCTCTGCCCTGTTGCCCCTGTTTGTTCCCCCTCTCGTTTGGAGTGCCCGTGTCTCAGCCGTCTCAGTCGCCGTCTTCCTCGTCCTCGCACACTGTTGTCGAAGCCGTCGTCGAAGCCCTTTCGCGTCATCGGATCACCGAGGTCTTCGGTCAGTCGTTGCCGTCGGCATTCTTCCTCGCAGCGGAGAAGGCCGGGATTCGCCAGGTCATGTACCGCACCGAGAATGCGGGCGGGGCGATGGCCGACGGGTACTCGCGGGTCTCGAACCGCATCTCGGTGATCGGCGCGCAGAACGGCCCAGCGGCGACTCTGCTCGTGCCGCCGATGACGGAGGCGATGCTCGCCTCCGTGCCGATGCTGGCCATCGTGCAGGACGTGCCGGTCGCGACCCGCGACCGCAACGCGTTCCAGGAGATCGACCACTTCGCCCTGTTCGCCGGCTGCGCGAAGTGGATCCGCCAGCTGAACGACCCCGCGCGCGCCGCAGATTACGTGGACATGGCGATCACCGCGGCGACCAGCGGTCGCCCGGGCCCGGTGGTGCTCATGCTGCCGAAGGACGTGATGATCACCGACGCGCTCCCCGCGCCGTTCCGCCGGACCGCGGAACTGGGTCGCTTCCCGCTGAGCCGGCCCCGCCCGGAGCGCGCCGCGGTCGTAGAGGCCGCCAGGCTGATCGCCGAGGCGGAGCAGCCCGTGCTCATCGCCGGCGGTGGCGTGCAGCGGTCCCAGGCGTGCGCTCAGGTGGCAGCCCTCCAGGAGCTCGCTGCGCTCCCCGTCGCCACGACGAACATGGGAAAGGGCTCCGTCGACGAACGCCACCCGCTCTCCCTCGGCGTCATCGGCAATGTGATGGGGGAGCGCTCCACGACGCGCTTCCAACGCGAGCTGCTCGCCGCGGCCGACGTCGTGGTGCTGGTCGGCAACCGCACGAACGAGAACGGCACGGATGGCTGGGCGCTGGTGCCGGAGCACGCGCGGGTGATCCACCTCGATATCGACGGCACGGAGATCGGGCGCAACTACGAAGCGCTGCGCATGGTGGGCGATGTGCGTTCGGGCATCGAGGACCTGACCGAGGCGCTGTCGGCTCCGGGCCTGCTCGCGAAGCGACACGACCGGCGCGACGCCATGGAGCAGCAGATCGCGGGTGCGCGTGCAGCTGGCCGCCGGCTGCTGAACGAGCTGGTCGATCTCGACGCCGTGCCGCTGCGCCCCGAGCGGGTCATGCGCGAGCTCGACGCGCTGATCGACGAGCGCACGGTGCTCGTCGCAGACGCGAGCTATTCGACCATTTGGATGACGAACTATCTCACGGCGCGGGCGCCGGGGCAGCAGTTCATCTCGCCGCGCGGCATGGCCGGGCTGGGCTGGGGCTTTCCGATGGCGCTGGGCGCGAAGGTCGCGAGGCCCGAGGCGGAGGTGGTGTGCATCACCGGCGACGGCGGCTTCGGCCATGTCTGGCAGGAGCTCGAAACCGCGGTGCGGGCGAATCTGCCGATCACGGTGCTGCTGCTGAACAACTCGATTCTCGGATTCCAGAAGCATGCCGAGCTGGTGCAGTTCGCCGAGACCACTTCCGCGATCGAGTTCGCCGAAGTGGATCACGCGGCGATCGCCAGGGCGTGCGGCGCCGAAGGGATTCGGGTCACCACCGTGGCCGAGATGCAGCACGCGCTCGAAGCTTCGATCGGGAACGGCAGGGTGACGCTGATCGAGGTCATCACCGATTCCGACGCGTTCCCGCCGGTGACCCGCTGGGAGTCGCGTGCCGAGGTGCTGCCGCGTATGCGCCGCGATTAGAGGGGGCGCCGCCCGACCGCACCGGGTCTACTATTGACACGTGGTCGCCTCGATATATTTGACCTCGGCCGAGGGCCGAACCGGGAAGAGCGCGGTGGCGCTCGGCGTGCTCGACGCACTGCTCGTCGATGCCCCGCGGGTGGGGGTGTTCCGGCCGCTCATCCGCGCGGGCGCGGGGCGCGATCGCGTGCTCGAACTGCTGCTCACCCGCGCGACCGCCGACACGGAGTACGCGGAGTGCATCGGCGCGACCTATCAGGAGGCGCACGACGACCCCGACGCGGCGATCGAACGCATCGTCGCCGCGTACCAGGCGCTCCTGGCCCGCTGCGACGCGGTCGTGGTGGTCGGCAGCGACTTCACCGATGTGGCGGTGCCGACCGAGCTCGCGTTCAACGCGCGCATCGCGGCGAATCTGGGCACGCCGGTGCTCTTCATCGTCGGCGGGCGCCTGCACGACGGAGCCGAGACCCTGGGCCAGGCGCCACCGCGCCCGGCCGCCGACATCGCCCAGATCGCCGAGATGGGGGTGCACGAACTCGAGGCCTCGCACGCCGCTCTGCTCGCCGTGCTCGTGAACCGGGCGGATCCGCCGGCGCTCGAGCGCATCGTCGCCGAGGTGCAGCTGACCGTGCCGGGCGGCACCCCGGTGTGGGCGGTGCCCGAAGAGGTCGCGCTCGTGGCGCCGCCCGTCTCGAGCGTGCTCTCCGCAGTCGAGGGCACCATGGTGCGCGGATCCGAGGAGCTGCTCGGTCGCGAAGTGCGGCGCATCGTGATCGCCGGGATGGCGATGGAGCACGTGCTGCCGCGGCTGCTCGAGGGCTCGGCCGTCGTGGTCGCCGCCGACCGCGCCGAGACCCTGCTCGCGGTGACCATGGCGCACGAGGCGCCGACCTTCCCGACGCTCGCCGCGGTCGTGCTGAACGGGGATTTCGAGCTGCCCGGCGACGTGGAGCGGCTGCTCGACGGCATCGGCTCGGCGCTGCCGGTGATCCGCACCCCGCTCGGCACCTTCGACACGGCGCAGCGCATCACGCAGGCGCGCGGACTGCTCACCGCCGCTGAGAGCGGCAGGCTCGACACCGTCATCGGCCTGTTCAGGGAGCACGTCGATTCCGCGTCATTGCGCGAGCGGCTGCAGCTGCACCGCAGCGCGGTGCGCACCCCGATCATGTTCGCCTACGATCTGTTCGAACGCGCGACCGCTGCCGAGGCCCACATCGTGCTTCCCGAGGGCGAGGACGACCGCATCCTCCGGGCCGCGAGCTCGCTGCTCGCGCGGGGCACGGCCAGACTCACGATCCTCGGCGACGAGACGCTCGTGCGCAGACGCGGTGTCGAACTCGGGCTCTCGCTCGACGCAGCGGCGGTGATCGACCCTGCGACCTCGCCGCTTCGCGAGCGGTTCGCGGCCACGTATGCGCAGCTGCGGGCGCACAAGGAGGTCACCGTCGAGGAGGCCGCCGAGCGCATGCGCGATTCGAGCTACTTCGGCACGATGATGGTGCACCTGGGGCTCGCCGACGGCATGGTCTCGGGCGCGGCCCACACCACGGCGCACACGATCAGGCCGAGTCTCGAGTTCATCAGGACCAAGCCGGGGGTCTCGGTCGTCTCCAGCGTCTTCTTCATGGCGCTCGCCGACCGGGTGCTCGTCTACGGCGACTGCGCGGTGAATCCGGACCCGACTGCCGAGCAGTTGGCTGACATCGCGGTCTCATCGGCCGAGACGGCCGCGCAGTTCGGCGTCGAGCCGCGCGTCGCGATGCTCTCGTATTCGACCGGCGACTCGGGAAGCGGCGCCGACGTCGACAAGGTTCGTCGCGCGACCGAGCTCGCCCGGGCTGCTCGGCCCGACCTGCTCATCGAAGGTCCGATCCAGTACGATGCCGCCTCCGACCCGGTGACGGGAGCGGCGAAACTGCCGGGCTCCTCGGTCGCCGGGCGTGCGACGGTATTCATATTCCCAGACCTGAATACGGGCAACAACACCTACAAGGCCGTGCAGCGCTCGGCCGGCGCCGTGGCGGTGGGGCCGGTGCTGCAGGGGCTCAACAAGCCCGTCAACGACCTCTCGCGGGGGGCCACCGTCGAGGACATTCTGAACACGGTGGCCATCACCGCGGTGCAGGCGGGCATGGGAAGGGCCGGTGCGCAGTGAATCCGGCTGCAGCGAAGACGGTTCTCGTCGTCAACAGTGGATCATCGTCGATCAAGTACCAGCTGATCGACCCGGAGACCGAGGCCCGCCTCGCCTCCGGACTCGTCGAGCGCATCGGCGAAGCGATGGGTCGCGTCGTGCACAGGGTTGCGGACGGGCCGGCGGCGGGGAGCTTCGAGCACGAGGCGCCGATCCGCACCCACAGCGATGGGTTCGCCGCCATGGCGCGCGCGTTCGCCGATCACGGTACGCCGCTCGACGCGCTCGGCATCGCCGTCGTCGGGCACCGCGTGGTGCAGGGCGGCAGCGAGTTCGTCGAGCCGACTCTCATCGACGACGCGGTCGCCGCACGCATTCTCGAACTCGCGGAGCTCGCCCCGCTGCACAATCCCGGGCACCACCAGTCGATCCTCGCCGCCCGGGAGTCGTTCCCCGATCTGCCGCACGTGGCCGTGTTCGACACCGCATTCCACCAGACCATGCCGGCGAGGGCATACACCTATGCGATCGATCCCGCGGTCGCTGCAGCGCACGGGATCCGCAGGTACGGGTTCCACGGCACTTCCCACCAGGTCGTCGCGAAGCGCGCCGCGGCGCACCTCGGTCGGCCGGTGCACGCCCTCACGCAGATCGTGCTGCATCTGGGCAACGGGGCTTCGGCCTGCGCGATCGCCGGCGGCAATTCGGTCGACACCTCGATGGGGCTCACCCCGCTCGAGGGGCTCGTCATGGGGACCCGCAGCGGAGACATCGACCCAGGCGTGCTGCTGCACCTGCTGCGCGCCGGCTACAGCGCCGATCAGCTCGACGAACTCCTCAACGCCCGCTCGGGGCTGCTCGGCCTCGCGGGTTCGAACGACATGCGCGACGTCAGGCGCGCCGCCGACGAGGGCGACCCGGCGGCACTCCTCGCATGGCAGGTCTACATCCATCGGATTCGGCACTACCTCGGCGCCTACCTGGTGCAGCTCGGCGGCGCGGACACGATCGTGTTCACCGCGGGGCTGGGGGAGAACCAGGCGGCACTGCGCGCAGAGGTGTGCGCGGAGCTCGGGTGGTTCGGCATCGAGATCGACCACGCGCGAAACACGGCGGCGGAGACCGGGGCGCGCACCATCAGCACCCCGGCCTCTCGGGTCGCCGTGCTGGTGGTGCCCACCGACGAGGAGGCCGAGATCGCCCGGCAGTCGTGGATGCTGGTGCGCAGCGGCAAGGCCTGAACCCGCCCGCAGGGCGTGCGGGTGCGCGGCGCTGCGGCGATCCACCGGGGAACCCCAGATGAATGTCGGTGCACGCCGGTAGCATGGGTGCGTGGCAACCGCACTGTATCGCCGTTATCGGCCAGAAGCCTTCTCCGAGATGATCGGGCAGGCGCACGTCACCGAGCCACTGATGACCGCTCTGCGGGCCGGTCGCATCGGGCACGCCTACCTGTTCAGCGGCCCGCGCGGCTGCGGCAAGACGACGTCGGCGCGGGTGCTCGCCCGCTGCCTCAACTGCGCCGAAGGGCCGACCGACACTCCCTGCGGCGTCTGCCCGAGCTGCGTCGAGCTGAGTCGCTCGGGGGGCGGATCGCTCGACGTCGTCGAGATCGACGCCGCGAGCCACGGCGGCGTGGAGGACGCCCGAGAACTGCGCGAACGCGCCGTGTTCGCACCGGCGCGCGACCGCTACAAGATCTTCATCATCGACGAGGCGCACATGGTCACGGCGGCCGGGTTCAACGCGCTGCTCAAGATCGTCGAGGAGCCGCCTCCCCATGTGAAGTTCATCTTCGCCACCACCGAGCCCGAGAAGGTCATCGGCACGATCCGCTCGCGCACCCACCACTACCCGTTCCGGCTGATCGCGCCGGGCGCGCTCATCGACTACGCGCAGTCGCTGTGCGACAGCGAGGGCGTACGGGTCGAGCCCGGCGTGCTGCCGCTCGTCGTGCGCGCCGGAGGCGGCTCCGTGCGCGACACCCTGAGCATCCTCGACCAGCTCATCGCCGGCAGCGAGGGCGACTCGGTGGCCGCCGAACGAGCGGCCGGGCTGCTCGGGTTCACAAGCTCCGAACTGCTCGACGAAGTGGTCGAGGCGCTCGCCGCCGGTGATCCCGCTGCCGCGTTCGGCGCCGTCGACCGGGTCGTGCAGACCGGGCAGGACCCCCGGCGCTTCGTCGAAGACCTGCTCGAGCGACTCCGCGACCTGATCGTCATCAGCGCGACCACCGTGCAAGGCGCATCCGCGATATTCCGCGGCGTGCCCGAAGCCCAGCTGCAGCGCATGTTCGAGCAGACGCGGGCCTTCGGCCGAGGCGAGCTCTCGCGCATCGCCGACACGGTCAGCGCCGCGCTCGACAACATGGCAGGTGCAACCGCTCCGCGACTGCAGCTCGAACTGCTGATCGCGCGCGCACTCGTCTCGAAGACGCCCGCGAGTGGTGCCGATGCTCCGACGGCTTCGGGCGCGCCTCCCGCCTCTGCCTCGGCTCCGCAGGCGGCCCCCGCGCCCCCGCAGCCCTCCCCGCCCGGCCGGTCGGTCGGTCAAGGCGCGGCGTCGGCCGCCGGAGGCTTCGCGCAGCCGACCGCGCAGCCCGTCTCTCCTGCGGCGCAACCGGTGGCACCGTCACCCGCACCCGCACCCGCACCCGCGTCGGCGTCCGCGGCAGACATCATCAGCACCATGCGTTCGGCGCGGGAGTTCCTGCGCTCCGACTCCTCCGGCGCACCGCAGCCCGGGCCCGAGGGCTCGGCGGCGCGACCAACGACCCCGGCCGAGCCCGCAGCCTCGGAGCACTCCGTGGCCCCGTCGCAGCCCGCGGCTCCGTCACAACCCGCGGGGCAGGCACCGGCCGAAAGCGCCGTCGCCGCGGCGTCCGGGCCCCCGGCGGCCGGTGCGCCCTCAACGGGTGATGCAGCGCGCGCCGACGTACGGGCTCCCGCCGCGGCCGGCGTCCCTTCGCCCGTGCAGTCCGTGCCGGCCGAGGGCGCTGCGGTCGAGCCCGTCACGATCGATGAACTGCGGGAGATCTGGCCCGACGTGCTCGAAGAACTGCTCGAGAACGACCGCGACGCGTGGAACGCGGTGCGGGTCGTGCGGCCGCTCGAACTGCGCGGCGACGTGCTCTACATCGGTGTCGTGAACGACTCAGACCTCGCAAGTTTCAAGACGGTGGGTTCGGGCCCGCTGCGCGAGGCGCTCGTCGCGGCGGTCGGTCTCAACGTGCGCTACATGCCCAAGCGGATCCCTGCGGGTCCTGCGTCTACCGACTCCGCAGCCGCGCCGTCGGCACCTGCAGAGTCTCACGGCGACCAGGCAGAGGACCCCGACCCGGCCGCCCGAGCTGCAGAAGCGATCGCTCGGAATCCTCATGACTCGGGCGCCGCCGCAGAGGACCCGGTCGATGCGCGACTCGGCGCACTGCTCGGAGCCATGAGCGCGGTGCGCGACGCTCCCGGTACCTCGACCGCCCCGGTTGCACCGTCGCCGGCGGCAGCCTCGCCGAATCCGCCGGCCCGGCCGGCAGGCGAGTTCGGCGACCCGGGCTTCAGTCCCGACCGCGAGCCGAGCTACGACCCGTCGTACGACCCCGAATTGCCTCCCGAGCCCCCGGAGGACCCGTACGCGGGTGCGGTGGGCGATCCACTCGGGAGCGTCGAACCGTCGAGCGCCGAGTTCGCGTCGGCCGCCGATTCGGAGGAGACGACAGGGGTCCGAGCCTCGCCGCCGCCCACGCCCGCGGCGTCGTGGCCCGCGGCCGCCCCCCCGATCGAACCGGTGCCGGCACGCGAATCGACGCCGGACCCCGCTGCCCCGCCTCGGCCCGGGGCCGCCTCCGGTCTGGCCCCCGCAGCCGAACGGGAGCGCGAGGCCGTGCCCACGCAGACGCCCGATCCCGCAGCGCGAAAGGCGGCGCCGAGCTTCACCCGGTACGGCGAAGCGGTGGTGCGCGAGGTGCTCGGCGCAAGATTCGTCGAAGAACGACCGCTGCCGACCGCAGGAGAAGGCTGACGCCGCCCGACCGTACACCGACACCCGCGCAACCGCAGTCAACCGCGGTTGCAGACGAGACCGCACCAGACCACTGCTGAGACGAGGAACCCATGTACGACGGCATCGTGCAAGACCTGATCGATGAGTTCGGCAGGTTGCCCGGCATCGGCCCGAAATCGGCGCAGCGCATCGCCTTCCATATTCTGCAGACCCAGAGCTTCGACGTATCCCGGCTCTCGGAGCTGCTGAGCGAGGTGCGCGAGAAGGTGCACTTCTGCGAGGTGTGCGGGAACATCACCGAGCAGGAGCGCTGCAGCATCTGCCGCGATCCGCGACGCGATGCGACGCTCATCTGCGTCGTCGAGGAGCCCAAGGATGTCGTCGCGGTCGAGCGCACCCGCCAGTTCCGCGGCCTGTACCACGTGCTGGGCGGAGCGATCAGCCCGATCGACGGCATCGGCCCCGACGACCTCAGCATCGCCCAGCTCATGCGCCGGCTCAGCGCCGCCACCGGCGAGGAGGCAGTGCGAGAGGTGATCATCGCCACCGACCCGAACCTCGAAGGAGAGGCGACCGCCGCTTACCTGTCGCGGCTGCTCACGAGCATCGAGGTACCGGTTTCGCGCCTCGCCTCCGGGCTCCCCGTCGGCGGCGATCTCGAGTTCGCCGACGAAGTCACTCTCGGGCGCGCGTTCGAGGGGCGCCAGCAGATGCGCTGAACGGGGTGCCGAGCCCTGCGCGGCGCTTGCGGGTCGGGAGTACTCGGAAGTCGGGAGTCGCGGGAGTCGGCTCTCGGGTGTGTGGAGACACCTGCCCAGCCTCGCCAGGATGCGCCCTCGAGCAGAAGCCGGCAACGCCGAATCGCGATCCACACCCCGCGCGAAACCAGGAGCATACTTGCCGCGGTAGGATAGAGGTTGGCGCAAAATCTGAGAAACTGTCCCGACCGCGTGCAGGAGGTCCCACCCGTGGCATTGATCGTGCAGAAGTTCGGCGGGTCTTCAGTCGCTGATGCCGAGAGCATCAAGCGCGTCGCGAAGCGCATCGTGGAAACCCGGCGTGCCGGCAACGAGGTCGTCGTCGCGGTGAGCGCGATGGGCGACACCACCGATGAACTGCTCGACCTGGCCGCCGAGGTCACCCCCATCCCCGCGCCCCGCGAGCTCGACATGCTGCTCACCGCAGGCGAGCGCATCTCGATGGCGCTGCTCGCGATGACCATCAAGGGCATGGGCGTCGAGGCGTTCTCCTTCACGGGTAGTCAAGCCGGCATGATCACGACCGCCGAGCACGGCTCGGCGAAGATCGTCGATGTCACGCCCAAGCGCGTTCGCGAAGCGCTCGATCAGGGCGCGATCGCGATCGTCGCCGGGTTCCAGGGATTCAACCGCGGCACCGGTGACATCACGACCCTCGGCCGAGGCGGATCCGATACGACCGCCGTCGCGCTCGCCGCCGCCCTCGACGCGGACGTCTGCGAGATCTACACCGACGTCGACGGCATCTTCACCACCGATCCGCGCATCGTACCGCTCGCGCGCAAGATCGACGCCATCACCTCCGAGGAGATGCTCGAGCTCGCCGCAGCCGGTGCGAAGGTGCTGCACCTGCGCGCGGTCGAGTACGCCAGGCGGCACGGTGTCGTGCTGCACGTTCGCTCCTCGTTCTCAGGCGAAGAGGGAACCATCGTCTACGACCCCGCGAAGGGGCATCCGAAGGGAGATCAGGTGGAAGAGCCGATCATCACCGGCATCGCCGCTGAGAAGAACGAGGCCAAGATCACGGTCGGCGGCGTGCCCGACGTGCCGGGCAAGGCCGCTCAGATCTTCGAGCGCGTGGCCAAGACCAATGCGAACATCGACATGATCGTGCAGAACATCTCGGCAGCCGACACGAATCGCACCGACATCTCCTTCACCGTGCCGCTCGCGCAGAGCCGGCGCGTGGTCGAAGCGCTCGAGGCGGATCGCGAGGAGCTCGGCTTCGAGAGCCTGCTCTACGACGACCAGATCGCCAAGGTCGCAGTGGTCGGCGCGGGCATGCGCACCAGCTCGGGCGTTTCCGCGAAGCTGTTCCGCGCGCTTTCGGAGGCCGGCATCAACATCGAGATGATCTCGACCTCCGAGATCCGCATCTCCGTCGTCACCCACTCGGACGTGATGGAGAAGGCCGTGGCCGCGCTGCACACCGCCTTCGGTCTTGATTCCGACAACGAGGCGACCGTCTACGCGGGTACCGGCCGCTAGCATGCTGCCGCTGCTCGCCGTGGGGCGGGCACGGGCGCGCAGGGGGCCGCACAGGCGCGGGCAGGCGCTCGAACAACTCAACATCAGAAGCTCCGCGATCCACTGCGGATCGGAACATGTAAGGACGAAAAGTCATGGCTGAACAGCAGGGTCTCACCGTCGCCGTCGTCGGCGCCACCGGTCAAGTCGGCGGCGTGATGCGTCGTCTGCTCGACGAGCGCGATTTCCCCATCGGCACGCTGCGCCTCTTCTCGAGCGCGCGCTCGGCGGGCAGCACCATCGAGTTCCGCGGCGAGCCGATCGTCGTAGAGGACGTCGACACGGCCGATGTCGCAGGCATCGACATCGCCCTGTTCTCGGCGGGCGGTGCCGCGTCGAAGAAGTACGCGGAGAGGTTCGCCGGAGCGGGCGCCGTGGTGATCGACAACTCGAGCGCCTGGCGGCTCGACCCCGAGGTGCCGCTCGTCGTCAGCGAGGTCAACCCCCATGCCATCGACGAAGCGAAGAAGGGGATCATCGCGAACCCCAACTGCACCACCATGGCCGCCATGCCGGTGCTCAAAGCCCTCGACAGCGAGGCGGGGCTCTCGCGACTCGTCGTCACCACCTTCCAGGCCGTGTCTGGCTCCGGCCTGGTCGGCGCGCGCGAACTCGCCGGTCAGATCACCGCGGCGGTTGAAGCCGGAGGCATCGAAGGCCTCGTGCACGACGGGGGCGCCGTCGAGATGCCCGAGCCCACCATCTATCAGAAGCGGATCGCGTTCGACGTCGTGCCGCTCGCGGGTTCCATCGTCGACGACGGCCAGGGGGAGACCGACGAGGAGAAGAAGCTCCGCAACGAGAGCCGTAAGATCCTCGAACTGCCCGACCTGCTCGTCGCGGGCACTTGCGTGCGCGTCCCGGTCTTCACCGGTCATTCCCTCTCGATCAACGCCGAGTTCTCGCGTCCGCTCTCGCCCGAGCGCGCGACCGAGCTGCTCTCCGCAGCCCCGGGTGTGGCGCTGAGCGATGTGCCGACCCCGCTTGAGGCTGCCGGACAGGATCCGAGCTTCGTGGGCCGCATCCGCGCCGACCAGTCGGCGCCGGAGGGCCGTGGCATCGCGCTGTTCCTCTCGAACGACAACCTGCGCAAGGGTGCGGCGCTCAACGCCGTGCAGATCGCCGAGCTCGTCGCGAAGAAGCTGCGCGCGGCGTAGGCCTGCTGCGCGGGCTCGCGCCTCTCGGCGGCTTGAGATTGGCGGCGGGCGGCGGCGGGCTCGCGCCGAGGAGTACGCCCTAATTTCGGAATCTTGCCTTCAAGTAGGAGAATTCTCGCCGATTCCTCCGAAATTAGGCGAGAAGCCGAAGTTAGGGAAGGGCGGAGTCGGTGCGACGCCGCTCACGGCCCGACTGTCTCAGTCGCGGGCGGCTTCGAGGGTGAGCAGCGATGCCTCGGGGCGGCAGGCGAAGCGGATCGGCGCGTAGATCGACGCGCCCATGCCCGCGCTGACGTTCAAGAACGCGGCGTGTTCGGCGTCGTACCAGGCGCTCAGACCCCGAGCCTGGCGCACGGGCAGATCGCAGTTCGCAGTGAGCGCGCCGACGCCCGGTACTCGCACCTGCCCGCCGTGGGTGTGCCCCGCGAGGATGAGCTGGGCGCTCTCGTCGAGCAGATCGCCGAGAGCCTCCTGGTAGGGGGCGTGCACGACGCCGATGCGGGCCGGCCCTTGATCCGGCACGGTGCCCGCCGCAGCCGCTGACTCGGCGGGGGATTCCGCCGATCCACTCGTCGAGGCTTGCCGCGAGGCCGACTGCGCTGCGCGCGTTTCGGCCAGCGCCGCGCGCATCTTCGCTGCGTTGTGGTAGCGGATGTGCGGGTCGTTCAACCCGAACAGTTCGAGGTGCACCCCGCGCAGTTCGAGATGTGCGGCGCTGTTGTTGAGGTCGACGAATCCGATCTCGTCGCGCAGACCGCGGGTGAGCGCCGCGTTGTCGAGATCCTTCCGGCGGGTGCTCAGGCGGCTCGGCGAGAGCAGGTACTTCATCGGATTCTTGAAGATCGGGCCGTAGTAGTCGTTCGAGCCGTGCACGAACACGCCGGGAACACCGGCAGCGGCGAACGGGTGCAGAGCATGCAGCAGAGGGCCGCGAGCGGCGCGGTGCCCCATCAGATCGCCCGTGAGTACGACGAGGTCGGGGCGAAGCTCCGCGAGCCGGCGCACCCATTCGATCTTTCGGTGGTGCCAGGGGGCGAGGTGCAGGTCGGAGAGCTGCAGCACGCGCAGGGGAGCGCTGCCCTGCGGCAGCATCGGAAGCGTGTGCCTGCGCAGGGTGAAGAGCTGCGGCTCGATCGCCGTGGCCCACAGGCCGACGCCCACCGCGGCGGCGCCGAGCACCGCTGCCGGGCTCACGCGCGGGAACCGGGTGGCACCGGCTCCCGCGCGTGCGCTGCCGTGCGTCATGAGCAATCGACGGTGACGCGCACCTGGCTCGAGCGCTTCGCATCGGTACCGCTCGCCGGGTCGACCGAGACGAAGGGCCTGCTGCCCGGGTTGCTCGCATTGCCGGTGTCGCACCTGATCGTCACGTTCGTGAACCCGGCGCCGAGGAGCGTCGACCGGGCAGCGTCACCCGTTGATCCACTGGAGATATCGGGAACCGGGCTCATGCTGCCGTTGCTGCGGTAGATGGAGATCGACGAGCCCGCGGGGGTTTCGGCGCCGCCCTCCGGGTTCGTGCCCGATACGAGGCCCGACTGCACCGACGAATCCTGCTCACCGCCGTCGCTCACGTCGAAGCCCGCGGCGGCGAGCAGCTGCGCCGCTTCGTCGTAGGTCTTGCCGCGCACGTCGGGCACCTGGATCATCGTGGTCTTCACAGCCGACTCGGACGGGGCAGGGAACGCCTCGCCGCCGTACTTCGCATCGGCCACGTTCATGATCGCGGGCCAGACGGTCTGATCGGCGATCATCAAGCCGGTCCAACCGCCGAAGTCCATCGTGGAGACCTTGCCGACGACGTTACCCACCCACACCGCGGTGGCGACACGGGTGCTCGCGCCGACGGTCCAGTTGTCGACCACGTTGTCCGTCGTGCCGGTCTTCGCGAGGTGCGGGATGCCGTACGCGGAGCGCGCATGGGTCGCGAGGCCGCTGTTCACCGTGTACTCGAGGGCGTAGGAGACGCCCGCGGCGACCTCGGGAGAGACGCCGCTCTGGCACTTGCTCTTCGTGAAGGAGACCTCTTCGCCGTCGGGCCCGGTGATCGAGTCGATCGGCACCGGTGTGCAGGTCTCGCCGCCGCCCGCAAACGCGGCGAACGCCGAGGCCATGGTGATCGGGGCGATCTCGTCGACGCCCGCGTAGACGTTCGACGGCACCATCGTGAGATCTCGTGGGTCGCCGTTCAACGTCGGGTTCTTGAACGAGCCGTCTTCGTTCTTCGGCTGATCGGAAGCGCGATGGATGCCGAGACTCTGCGCGGTGGCGAAGGTGTCGCAGAGGTCCATCTTCTGCTGCATCGACACGATGCCGCCGTTGACCGACTGAGCGATGACGTTCAGCACTGACTGACTACCTCGCTGCATGCCCTGGTCGTTCTGGAACGTGAAGTTTCCGTATCCGTAGACGCCGCCATCCATGCACGAGGCGCGGAAGCTCTGATACTGCACGTTGCGGCCGTTGGCGTTGACGATCTCGCGCACGGAATGCCCCGTGCGCAACCACTCGGCCAGGGTAATGGCCTTGAACGTCGACCCCACCTGGAAGCCGTTCGAGCCACCGTATTCGGAATCGGTGTTGTAGTTCATGCTCGTGTAGCCGGGATTCGCGTCGAGGAAGGCGAGGTCGTTGCTGAACGGCCGGTTCTGCACCATCGCGAGCACACGGCCGGTGCCGACCTCGGTGCTGACCGCTGCGCCGCCGACATCGATGCCGTCCATCAGAGGAGGAACCACCGACTGCATCGCGGCGAGGCCCGCAGCCTGCATGTCGAGGTCGATCGTGGTCATGATCTTGTAGCCGCCGCGCAGGAAGTTGAAGTTGCGCTCGCTGGCGTCGTTGCCGAAGCTCGGATCCTGCTCGATGTAGAGCTGCACATAGTTGCAGAAGTGGCCGAGCCCCATGTTCTCCGCGACCGCGCACCCGGCGACGCGCGGGGTGATCACGGGGGTCACCGGGGTCGCGAACGCCTCGTCGTACTGCGCCTGCGTGATGCGGCCCTCGCGCAGCATCGAGGCGAGAATCTTGTCTCGACGCTCCTGGTTCGCTGCGACGTTCTCCTCGAGATCGATCTGGTAGCGAGACGGGTTGTTCACGATCGCGACGAGGCTCGCCGACTCGGCGAGCGAGAGGTCGGCCGCGGTCTTGTTGTAGTAGTACTGGGCCGCCGACTCGATGCCGTAGATCTGGCGTCCGAAGAGCGCGATGTTCAGGTAGCCGAGGAGGATCTCGTCCTTCGAGTACTGCTTCTCGATGCTGACCGCGTAGCGCATCTCCTGCAGCTTGCGATCCATCGTCTGCTGCATGGCGGCCTCATAGGCCGCTTCGCTCTCCTCCGGATCGGAGATCGACTCGGCCTCCTGGATGAGCACGTTGCGCACGTATTGCATCGTGATGGTCGAAGCTCCCGAGAAGCCTTGGCCCACGACGTTCTGTAGCACCGCGCGCGCGGTCGCGAGAATATCGACGCCGCCGTGCGTGTAGAAACGCGGGTCCTCCTCGGAGACCGCCGCGTCCTTCACATACTGCGAGATCTGATCCCAGCCCACCATCTCGCGGTTCTGGTCGTAGAAGGTGGCGATCTCGACCTCGGTGCCATCCGACTGCCTCGCATATATGGTCGACGGCTGCGCGAGTTCGCCCGGGTTCAGATGGTCGGGCAGGTTCTCGAAGACGTCGATCGCCGAAGAGGCGGCGATGCCGCTGATCGCGACGACCGGTGTGACCGCTGCGGTTACGAGGATTCCGGCGACCACGCTCATGATGACCGCGCCGACGAATCCGCTGAAAACACCGCCCACGCTTCGGGGCTTCGCTGCTCGTACGTTGCCGCGTTTTGCGCGCGATGAGTTGGGTGACTGTGAGGCCATAGGATAAATCGTATGCGACGCACCTGACAAAATGCGCCTGGGGGCTCGATCCACCCGAATCCGAGACCTTGGTACAGGAGTCATCCGGCCTGCGTGTTCGCGCGGCCGGCAGGTGCCGTGCATCACACCGACAGGAGTTACATCGTGAGCGAGAGTCAGAACACCGAACAGCCGCGCTGGGAGTATTTCGTCACTCCGCTGCTGCTGCACAATGAGGCGCAGATCCTCAACAACTGGGGCTCGCAGGGCTGGGAACTCGTGCAGATCATCGAGGGTCCGGCCGGCGGCAACGTCGCATATCTGAAGAGAAAGGCCTGATCCATGTCAGTCATCGAAGATCGCCTCCGCGAACTCGGGTACGAAGTGCCTGAGGTGGCCGCCCCCGTCGCCGCGTATGTGCCGGCGTTGCGTCGCGGCAACCTCGTGTATACGAGCGGTCAGTTGCCGTTCGTCGAGGGCGCCCTGCCCGCGGTCGGCAAGGTCGGCGTGGGCGAGGGCCTCGTCTCTCCCGAGATCGCGGAAGAGCTGGCGCGTCAGTGCGCGCTGAACGGCCTTGCGGCCGCGCGCGGCATTCTGGGCTCGCTCGACAAGATCACCCAGGTCGTGAAGGTGACCGCGTTCGTCGCCTCCGACCCCTCGTTCACGGGGCAGCCGACGGTCGCCAACGGGGCATCCGTGTTCCTGGGCCGAGTCTTCGGAGATACCGGCATTCACGTGCGTTCCGCCGTGGGCGTTGCGGTGCTGCCACTCGATGCTCCGGTCGAGATCGAGTTCGTGTTCGAGGTCGAGGCCTGACCCGTCGCACGTGTCCTGCCGGTGAACCGGTCTGCTGTTCGACCGGTCGCTCCGGTCGGGCGTAGCGTGTTCGCGGGTGCATCGGGCGTCGCGAGACCGCGGGTGGATCACCTGTCATGACCGAATGACTGAATGACTGAATGACCGAATGACCGAATGACCGAATGACCGTGCTCGGGTTCGCCGGTCGAGCAGACGAATCGGGCCGGGAGCGGCCTCGCGTATCGCGAGTTCCCGCTCCCGGCCCGATCTGCGCGTTCGGACCGTGGGCGCCTAGCCCACCGCCGCCTTCTCGTCGCGCACCCGCTGCGAGATGACCTGCATGACGGAGGTGTCTGCGAGGGTGGTCGTGTCGCCGATGTCGCGGCCCTCCGCGGCGTCCTTGAGCAGTCGGCGCATGATCTTGCCCGATCGCGTCTTCGGCAACTCGTTCACGATGAACACCTTACGCGGGCGCGCGATCGCGCCGATGGCCGCGGCGACGTGCTTCTTGAGCGCGGCCTCCGCGTCCGCCTCGGTCAGAAGCTGCTGCTGCGACTTCAAGATCACGAACGCGACGACCGCCTGTCCGGTGGTCTCGTCGTCAGCGCCGACGACCGCCGACTCGGCAACGGCGTGGTGCTCCACGAGCGCCGATTCGATCTCGGCGGTGCTGAGCCGGTGCCCTGAGACGTTCATGACGTCGTCGACTCGGCCGAGCAACCAGATGTCGCCGTCCTCGTCGACACGGGCGCCGTCGCCGGCGAAGTAGCGGTCGTCGAACTTCGACCAGTAGGTGTCGACGAAGCGGTCGGGGTCGCCCCAGATGGTGCGCACCATGCTCGGCCAGGGGCGCGCGACCGAGAGCAGCCCGCCGTGGCCGCGATCCACTCGGTTGCCCGTTTCGTCGACGACGTCGATCGTGATGCCGGGCTGAGGCACCTGCGCGCTGCCGGGCTTGGCGGCGGTGAGGCCGGGCAACTGCGCGATCATGATCGCGCCGGTCTCCGTCTGCCACCAGGTGTCGACCACGGGCGCGCTACCGCCGCCGATCACTTCGCGGTACCAGCGCCACGCCTCGGGGTTGATGGGCTCGCCGACGCTGCCGAGCACGCGAATGCTCGAGAGGTCGTACTGCTCGGGTACCTGCCGGCCGATCTTCATGAACGAGCGGATCGCCGTGGGCGCCGTGTACAGGATGCTCACCCGGTACTTCTGAACGATCTCCCACCAGCGGCCCCAGTCCGGGGCGTCGGGGGTGCCCTCGTAGAGTACCTGCGTGGCGCCGTTGGCGAGCGGTGCGTAGACGACGTAACTGTGGCCGGTGATCCACCCGACGTCTGCGGTGCACCAGTACACATCGGTCTCGGGCTTGAGGTCGAACACATCGCGGTGCGTCGTGCTGGTCTGGGTGAGGTACCCCGCCGAGGTGTGCAGAATGCCCTTGGGCTTCCCGGTGGTGCCCGAGGTGTAGAGGATGAACAGCGGGTTCTCCGCGGGGAACCCCTGCGGCGTGTGCTCGCCGTCGTAGGCGGTGATCTCCTCGTGCCACCACAGGTCGCGACCGGCCTGCATGTCGATGTCGTTGCCGCCGCGCTTGACGACGAGCACCTTCTCTACTGAGAGCGGTCGCCCGTCGCCCGCGAGGGCGAGCGCGTCGTCGACCGTCGGTTTGAGGGCCGACACGCGCCCTTTCCGATAGCCGCCGTCGGCCGTGATGATCAGTTCGGCCTGCGCGTCGTCGATGCGCGAGCGCAGACTCTCCGCGCTGAAGCCGCCGAACACGACCGAGTGCGCGGCGCCGAGCCTCGCGACCGCCAGCATCGCGATCACGGTCTCGGGGATCATCGGCATGTAGATCGCGACGCGGTCGCCCTGGCCGACCCCGAGTGCCGTGAGCATGTTCGCCGCGCGCTTCACCTCATGGGTGAGCTCGCCGTAGGTGATGGTGCGGGTGTCGCCGGGCTCGCCTTCGAAGTGGATCGCGACGCGGTCCCCGAGACCGTTCGCGACGTGCCGGTCGAGGCAGTTCGCAGTGACGTTCAGCTCGCCGTCGGCGAACCATTTGGCGAACGGCGGGTTCGACCAGTCGAGCACCTCGGTAAAGGGCTTCGTCCACTGCAACGTGCGGGCCTGCTCGGCCCAGTACGCTTCGGGGTCTTGCGCGGCCTGCCAGTAGATCGCCGGATCGTTCTGGTTCGCCTGCGCCTTGAACTCTGCGCTGGGCGGGTAGCTCTCGACATCGAGCGAATGGCTTTCGATTCTGCCGTGGTCGGTCATGTCAGTCATGGACTTCGTCATCCTGTCTGTGCGGCTCATGCACTGCTCTGTGCGCATCGCACCAGCGGTGCGTGTGCCCGAAAGCTTAAAATATATTTCTCTTCTCGGCAACTCTCCTCGCGAGTCCGGGCCACTCGGTTCACCCCGGGTCGATCGCCGACTCCGTCTTCTTTCCCCAGTGTCGCACGGCGGATCGGCGCTCAGAGAGGGCGAGTTTCCTGGAAGTTCGCTGAGTTATCCACAGATGCGCGTTCGGCGGTTCGCGTCGCGGGGTCGCCTGCTTCTCTGGAGGCATGTTCATCGCATCCGCACCGCGCCCCGCATGGGGGAGCACCGCTGTTCAAGAGACGGTTCCC
>JBEBWI010000011.1:0-39214 GCA_040392345.1 Leucobacter soli
GATCCGCAGGTCGGGTCGGTTCGGCGTGACCCGCAGGTGGGGTCAGCTTGGCGCGGCCTGCAGGTGGGGTCGGCTCGGCGCGGGCCACCCGCTCTTCGGCCACGCGACGCTCACACGTTCCGAGAGCAGCGACATCGCGGCGCTGGTGACTGAACTGCTGGAGGATCGGGTCTGATCTACGAGCAGTACCCGCCCGGCTCGATGCGAAGTACCCTCGACGTATGACCTTCAACCCGGATGCCAATGTGCGCGGCAGCGGCTCCACCCGTCGCGGCCGCAGGACGGCCGTGGTGGGCGGGGGCGCCGCCGGCATCATCGCCCTCGGGGTGCTGCTGGTGAGTGTGTTCACGGGGGTGGATCTCTCGCCCTACGTGGGCGAGCTGACCGGGGGCACCTCGCAGATCGAGCAGGGCCAAGGACCGGGCATCGCCCCTGCGTCATGCGACTCGGCCGAGGACGCGAACACGAACGACGCCTGCCGCATGGATGCGGGTTCGGTCGTCGTGAACCGGTTCTGGGCCGAGCGCGTCGACGGCTACCGGGAACCGACGCTCACCATCGTCGACGGCTCGCTCTCGACGCCGTGCGGCACGGCCTCGAACGCGGTCGGCCCGTTCTACTGCCCGGCCGACGAAGGCGTATACATCGATCCCGCGTTCTTCACGCTGATGCGACAGCAGTTCGGGGCGTCGGGCGAGGAGCTCGCGCAGCTCTACATCCTGGCGCACGAGTACGGGCACCACGTGCAGAACATCGTCGGCACGATGCGGGCCCACCCGAGCAATGGCACGGGGCCGTCGAGCAACGGCGTGCGCATGGAGTTGCAGGCCGACTGCTATGCGGGTGCCTGGGTCGGTGCGATGACGGAGACGGTCGATGAGAACGGGCAGCCCTACCTGTTGCCGCCCACGCAGCAGCAGCTCGCCGATGCATTGAACGCGACGGCCTCGGTGGGCGACGACCACATTCAAGCCCGGTCGGGCATGGTCAACCCCGAGAGCTGGACCCATGGTTCGAGCGAGCAGCGTCAGCGCTGGTTCACCGCAGGCTACGAGGCAGACGTCGGAGCCTGCGACACGTTCGCGGCGTCTGCCGGGTCGCTGTAGGTACCCGTTCGCCTCGCATTCGCCCGCCCGCGCACCCGGCTTCGCGTGTCGGTGCTGGGCGGCGATGCTGCGATGCAGCGAGGCTGCATCGGTGCGGGCCCGATGCAGATGGATGACCGCGGCGAGGAATAGGCTGAGGGCGTGAGTACCGTATCCGTCGCCGGCACTGTCGATGACCTCCTACCCGACGATCTTCTCGCGCGGCTTCGCGAGCGCGCCCCTCGCTTCGACGCGGAGAATGCCTTCTTCGCGGAGGATCTCGACGAGCTGCGCGCGGCCGGATATCTCGCGGCGCCCGTGCCGGTATCCATGGGTGGATCGGGGCTGTCGCTTTCCGAGCTCGTCTCGGCTCAGCGGCGCCTCGCCGCGGCGGCTCCGGCCACCGCTCTCGGCATCAACATGCACCTGGTATGGGTGCAGGTCGCGCGCTTTCTGCACGAGCGCAGTGAACGTCCCGACATCGTGCCCGGTGCCGCAAGCGGCGTCGACCAGGGCGGTGGCCCTGCGGGTGGCAGCACTCAGGGTGCCCGCGAACAGGACGCCGAAACCGAACGACGCGGCCGCAATCTCGGCTGGGTGCTGCGCGACGCGGCAGCGGGCGAGATCTTCGCGTTCGGCATCTCGGAAGCCGGCAACGAGGCGGTGCTGCTCGACTCGCAGTCGGTCGCGACACCGCACTCGGAGGGCGGTTATGCCGTCGACGGCACGAAGATCTTCACCACGCTTTCGCCCGTGTGGACCCGGCTCGGCGTGCACGCGAGGTGCGGCGACGATCTGGTGTTCGGCTTCGTGCGCCGCGAAGAGGCCGGGGTACGCGGCCGTGATGCCGGCGGTGAGGGTCTCGCCGAGGGGGCCATCAGCCACCCGGGCATCTGGAACCCGCTCGGCATGCGCGCCACGCAGAGTTACACGACGAGGCTCGAGGGGGTGCGGATCGCGGAGCATGACGTGGCCGCTCGCCTGGCGCCCTTCGACGCCGCTGACCCGCTGATTCTCGCGATCTTCTCATCGTTCTCCATCCTCACCGCCGCGGTGTACGCGGGCATCGCGGATCGTGCGCTCGAGCTTGCCGCCGAAGCCGCAGCGCGGCACGCTCCCGTGATCGGCGGCGCGCCGGGGGAGACCGCACCGCGGCTCGACGACCCCGACGTGGCGGCGCGACTCACCACGGCCGTGCTCGAGCACCGCACGAGCCTCGACTCGCTCGAACTGCTCGCGCGCGACGTCGATGAGCAGCGCACGCGCGCCGACTGGTTTCTCGCGCTGGCGGCCGCGCGCAACCTCGTCACCGATGAGGCCCGCCGGGCCGTCGACGTGGCGATGCGGCTCTCGGGCGCGGGCGGATTCGAGGCCGACAGCGAGCTCGCGAGACTCTACCGCGACGTGCTCGCCGGTCTCTTCCACCCCTCATCGTCTCGCGCTCTCGCGAGGAGCGTACGGGCAACGCTCGGAGAGTAACGCCCGACCCTGTTCGGCCCGGCGCTATTCGTCCCGGTGGCGGCCCTCCGCGGCGGGGTCGTCGTAATCCCCGTGGTCCCCGCGATCTCCGTGATCCCCGCGAACGGCGCGGTTTCGGCTATCGGGGCCCGTGTCGGGGTTCCCGGCTCGATCGGGCTCACCCGGGTCGGCGCTTCCGGGGCGCTCCGGCGCACCGGGATCCACCAGCAAATCGATGGGGATCGTGATCGCGCCGGTCTGCAGCGCCTCGTCGATGATCTCCTCCACCTGGCGCTGCTTGCGCAGCTGAATGCGGCTGAGCGCGCGCTGCTCGGGCAGGCTCCACCCGAAGCGCACGGCGAGCAGGCGGATCGCGGTCGTCACCACCACGCAGGCGATCGCCGCGTAGATCACCGGGAACTCGAGCGCGAGCATGCCGAGCAGCACGATGATGCCGCCCATCGCCGCGACCGCGTACAGCGAGCCCACATGCATGAGCGCGATCGGGATGTTGAGCAGTACATCGCGGATCACGCCCCCTCCCACCGCTGAGACGGTGCCGATGAAGAGCGCAGGGATCACGGGCAGCCCCATGGACAGCGCCTTCGTCGCACCGATCGCCCCGAACAAGCCGAGGCTCACCGCGTCGGCCGCGTTGATCAGCGGGTCGACCTTGCGGAAGAGGCGGGGCACGCCCATGCCGACGAACGCGGCGACGATCGCTGCGACGAGGTACCAGTTGTTCGAGAACACCGCAGGCTGCACGCCGAGCAGAATGTCGCGCAGGAACCCGCCGCCGACGCCGGAGGCCATGCCGATGATGGCGACGCCGAGCAGGTCGATGCGCTTGAAGCCGGCTGCGAAGAGGGCGCCCTGCAGGCTGCCGACGGCGACCGCCGTGAGGTCGGCCGCGAGCGGGGTGGTGAAGGTTTCGGCGAGCACCAGACCATTCTTGCTCAGAATCGCGGGCGGATCACCGTGGGCGCCGGCAGCCGGGCCGTCGCCTCACAGCGCTGCGGAGGCGGCCCGGTTGCGCGGGCGGCATAGGGTGGTGCGTATGCACTCCCACACCCACGCGGACGGGCCCCTGCCGAAGGTCAGGATCGCGCCGCTGACTCGACTCGTGACGGCCGTGCTGCTCGTGCTCGCGGCCGGTGCCACAGTGCTCGGCCTCATCGCCCTGTGGCCGGATGCTGCGGCCGTCGACCGGGTGACGGATCGTGCGCAGTTCGCCGCCCCCGGCGTGATCTACGAACGGGCCGAAGTGCTGAGCGTCGTCGAGGGATGCGCCGACGGCACCCGGCACGGCGACCGGTCCACGGTTCAGCCCGACTGCCTCGAGGTCGGGGTCGGCCTCCGCGGCGGGCCCGACTCGGGGCGACTCGTCAGCATCACCGTGCGCGGGGCGTTGACCGGTTCGGGGCTGCGCGTCGGCGACCAGGTCGAGGTCGTCGGTGTTCCGCGGGCGACGGGCACGGATGCGGCAGACGTTGAAGCGACGGGCACGGAAGCGACGGGCGCCGATTCGACCGATGGTGTCTCTGCGACGTACGAGGTCTCTCGCATCTACGGCATCTCGGGCATTGTGAGGTATGCGCCGCTCATCGTGCTGGCTCTCGTCTTCGCGGGGGTGGTGGTCGCCGTCGGTCGCATTCGCGGCGCGCTCGCGCTCGCCGCGCTCGGGGTGAGTGCGGCGATCCTGCTCTTCTTCGTGCTGCCGGCGCTCGTTGCGGGCGGCCCGGGTCTGCTGATCGGAGTGGTGGGCTCGAGCGCGATCATGTTCGCGACGCTCTATTTCGTGCACGGCCCGAACCTGCGCACCACGGCTGCGCTCGTCGGGACTCTCTGCGGCATCCTCATCATGGCCGGGGTGTCATTCGTCGCGGTGCGCGCGACCAGGCTCAGCGGCATCGGCGACGAGGCCGCGGGCATTCTCTCCTCGATGGCTTCGGAGATCGACTTCCGCGGGCTGCTGACCTGCGCCATCATCATCGCGGGCCTCGGCGTGCTCAACGACGTGACGATCACTCAGGCTTCGGCCGTGTGGGAGCTGCGCGCCGCCGCACCCGGCATGTCGCGTCGCGAGATCTACGCGCGGGGCATGCGCATCGGTCGGGATCACATCGCCTCGACCGTCTATACCGTGTTCTTCGCGTACGTCGGCGCGGCCATGAGCGTGCTGATCCTGCTCTATCTCTACAACCGCCCGATGCTCTCGATGCTGACGACCGAAGATCTCGTGACCGAGATCGTGCGCACGCTCTGCGGCAGCATCGGCCTTGTGCTCGCGGTGCCGATCACGACTTGGCTCGCGGCGCTTCTCCTCCCGCCCGTCGAAGGGGAGGGGCGCTCGGCGCAGCCGAACGCTGCGGATCATGCTGCGGTGGATCACGGCGCGTCCGTCGAGCGGGCAGGCGTGGGCGCGACGGGCGAGTAGAAGCCGGGCCGAAGGGCCCGCGCCTCTCTCGCGCGAGGCGGGGGAGGGCGCGAGGCGTGGGCGCGGGCGCGAGACCCGGCTGGGCGCCGAGCCCTGCCGGGGTGAGGCTTCGAGCATACTTCGCCCGCATTGCGGCGTTTCGGGGCGGTCCGGCGTAGAGTCGCGTCCGCGGAACGCGATCCACGATCGCATTTTATTGATAATGATTTGCAGTATCTGTAAGTGTCTGACACGATGATGATAACCGTTATCAATTGCGGTATCTCGTACGCGCACCGGAAAGGCTGCACTCAATGAATCTGCGCACCCGAAACCGAGCGGGCGCTCTCGCCGTCGCACTTGCGATGGCGGGGGCGCTGCTCGCTCCCACCCCCGCCCTCGCGGTCGAGCCACCGCGCACCGACCCGACCGCTCTCGAACGCGGTCACATCGACGCCTTCTTCACGGCGCTCGACGACGACGGTTCGGTGCGGTTGCTGCTGAGCGACGATGCGACCGGCTCGCACATCAACCGCGTGCCCGAGACCGTCGACCTGGTGGTGAAGGGTGCGGCGCTGCACACCTACTCGGCGACGGCCTTCGTGCCGCCGGAACTGCAGGGGGCGACCATCTATCGCCTTCCCGCGAACCAGAACGCGAACCTCATCTGGCCGGGTTGGGACACTCAGCAGTTGAAGCCCGTGTACGGCGACGATGTCGCTGTGGACTTCGATGTGAACGCCGAGGGCCCGGGCAGCATCTGGATCTGGCAGCAGAACGAGGACGGCGAGCCCGTCTCGCAGCTCGCGAGCGGCGACTTCATGCTGACGCCCTCCGACACGATCCGCCAGCCGTTTCCCAGCCACACCCACACGAACTGGGCGTTCAGCACCGCCGGCGAGTACCGGCTGACGGTCACGGCGCGAGTCAGCGGAAGCGGTGGAACCGCGACCAGCAACACCGCCGTGTACACCTTCATCGTCGCCCCGACCCTCGAGGCGACCGGCGCGCAGGATCGCTACTCCGACGGCGCCGACATCGAGCTCTCGGCCGCGTCGACCCCGTCGATTCAGGGCGGCAGCTACGAATGGGCCATCGACGGTGACGTGATCGAAGGCGAGACGGGGTCGGCTCTCGGGCTCACCGCAGATCAGAACCTCGACGGGTCGCAGGTCACCGTTCGGCTCATCGGGAGCGCAGGCAGTGAGATCGCGGCAGCCCAGGCGGTGACGCTGAACGTCGATGCTCTTGCGGCGCCGCAGCACATCTCGATCTCGGGCCTGCGACACCACTACCACCAGGGCGGGACGATCGCACTCGCGATCGCTGCGGAGCCGGAGGCGGCCGGGGGAAGCTACGAGTGGTTCGTGCAGCGTGCGGACCAGGCGGCCCCTGTGCTCATCCCCGGTGTCTCGGGGGCCGAGCTCGCGCTCGTCGCCGAGCAGGCGCTCGACGGCGCCATCGTCACCGCCCGGCTGCTCGATGCGGGCGGGGAGGAACTGGCGGCCGCTGCCGCGGTCACCATCGATATCGACGACCACGGGGCGGCTGCGCACAACGTCGTGACCGTCAGCGGCGTCGCCCATCACTACCACACGGGCGATACCGCGAACCTCACGGCGAGCGTCGCCCCGGCATCGGTGCTGACGCGCTACCTCTGGGAAGTGCAGCGCGCAGGCGAGAGCGAGTGGATCGCGGCCGACGGCCAACACGGTTCGACCTATTCGTTCGCGGTCGCCGAAGAACTCGAGGGTGCGCTCGTGCGCGCGGTGCTCGCCTTCGACACCGGCGATCGGTACACGGTTTCGGAACCCGTGCGGATCGCGGTCGACGACCATCACGATGACGGTCACGGAGATGATCACGGTGACGACGATCACGGTGACGACGACGGTCATGGCGATGACGGTGGTGACGGTCACGGCGGCGGAGACACGGACGCCGGAGATTCGGGCGCGGGCACCGGGGGTGCTGATACCAGCGTCACAGGTGCAGGCGGCTCCCTGGGCGCGGGTGGCCTGGCCGTGACCGGAGCAGGCATCGCACCGCTCGCGATCGGCGGCAGCATCGCGCTGCTCGCTCTCATCGCCGGTGCGGCGCTCGTGAGCGCCCGGCGCCGCGGCAGCGCAACCGATAGCTGAGTGAGCGCGGCGGGTGGAGCTCTGGCGCCGGAGCCGCACCGACTTCGCACCGAGCCCGCCACCCGCCGTGTCTCCCGCCGCACCCGTTCCGTCTCCCTCGGCCGGTCGTCCCTGAACGTCGGCGACCGCCCCACCCCTTCCGCAACCGAGAAAGTTTCGCGTGCCACACCGATTCATCAGCGCCTCCGTCGCCGGCGCCTTCTTGACCGCGCTGCTCGCTGCCTGCGCCGGCGTCGAGCCGAGTATCGTTCCCGTGCCCGGAGCTGCCGCCGAGAGCCGCGTGAGCGTTGTCACGACGACCGGCATCATCGCAGATCTGGCGCGGAACGTGGCCGGCGAACGAGCCGAGGTGCGCTCACTCGTGCCCGATGGAGGCGATCCGCACAGCTACGAGCCGTCGCTGCGCGATGTGCGAGAGATCGTCTACGCGGATCTCGCGCTCACGAACTACCTGATGCTCGAGGAGCAGAGCCTGATCAAGGCGATCGACACCAACCTCCGCGAGGGCGTGCCCAGCATCGCGCTCGCGGAGGAGGCGGTGAAGTACGCGGCCGAGATCATCCCGCTCGTCGAGGACGTCTCGCTCGACACCGTGTGGCTGGGGCTGCGGGTGCGCGGCGATGGTGCCTCGTTCGGAGCCGACCGCAGTTCCGACGTGATCCTCTCGGCCACCGGGCTGAACCGTACCGGCACCCCGGAATCCGCGAGAGCCGAGGGCGAGCTCGTCGCCTACTTGACGGGGAGCTTCGGCGATGTCGATGTCTACTTCGATTCGTCGGACGGCTTCGACCGCTCGCGCGGGTACCTCGACGATTCGGTGACGGTGCCGCCCGACACCCACACGCACTTGAGCTGGGCGTTCACCGAGCCCGGGTACTACACGCTCGACATGCGGGGCAGGTTGCAGGTGGCTCCCGATCGGACTCCGATCGACATCGCGACGGGCTCGGTCGTGTTCGCAGTGGGGGTGAATCCCTATCTGACGCCCGGCATGCGCGGTGCTGTGGTGCTCGAGTCCGGGCACGCCGACATTGCGTTGAATCTCGATGCGCGCGTTTTCGAAGTGGTCGTGGATCACGAGCACGGCACCGCCGAGGCGCATCAGGACGTCCTCGCGTTGACGGAGGTCGTCATCGAGGTGCCGAACGCGGCACTGCATCCGGTACCGGGCGACCCCGCCTACCGTTTCCTGGGGAGAGCCGGTGCGTCTGTGCACCAACTGCCGCAGGCGGTGCTGGGCAAGCACGTGCACGGCGAGATCGACCCGCACCTCTGGCAGAACGTGCGCAACGCGATGTCGTACGTCGAGATCATTCGAGACGCCCTCATCGAGGTCGACCCTGCTGGGGCCGCGGAGTACGCGAGCAACGCCGCGGGCTACCTGCGAGAGCTGAGCGCCCTCGACTCCGAGGTGCGCGAGACCATCGCCGAAGTGCCGGAGGAGCGGCGCACGCTCATCACGACCCACGATGCCTACGGATACCTCGCGCGAGCCTACGAACTGCGAATCTCAGGGTTCGTGACCTCGAATCCCGCGATCGAGCCCTCCCTCTCGGAGCGCAAACGCCTCACCGAGACGATTCGAAACCTCGAGGTGCCGGCCGTATTCCTCGAACCGAACCTCGCGGCTCGTTCGTCGACGCTCACCGAGGTCGCGAGGGAGCAGGGGATCGAGGTATGCGCGATCTACGGCGACGCCTTCTCGGCAGAGGTGGCGAACTACGTCGACATGATGCGGTTCAACGCGGAATCGGTGCGCGACTGCCTCGGCGCGGTCGCGAGCGCGACCGCGGAATGACGAAGACCTTCGGCCGGGTGAGTAAACCGGTACGACCACGATGCATGAATGGATAGGAACACGCGAATGATCACCAGGATTCGGGGCGGCCTCCGCGGGGAGAGAACCGCGGCATCCGAGGCGGGTCGCAAGGCCTGTGCGCCCGCACTCGCACGCGCAGCACGGGCGGCTGTCATCTGTCTCGTCGCCGCGCTCGTCGTGCTGCCCGGCGCGCCCGCAACGGCGCAGGAGGTCCCCGGCGACGCGCCGCAGCAAGTGATCGACCCGAATCAGGCCCAGGGCGAGGGGCGGGTGGTGCTCGACGATGGGCACATCGATTACGGGCCGACCCTCAACACCGGACGGTGGATCATCCAGATTCACGACGACACCGCGCAGCCCTCCTACTGGCGCATGCTCGACGACGTCGTCGCTCGGGTGAACGACACTTCGAAGCTCACCGCACCGAGCGACCCCGCGTACGCCTTCCTCGGACTCGAGCCGGGCGTCGAGGTCTGGGTGATCCCGCAGGTACGCGCTCCGGGCGTGGTGTGGGCGGGGTGGAACACACAGGAGCCGACGGTGCTCGACTCGCTGAAGCTGGGGGTGACGCAGCGGGTGCTTGGGGTCGACGGCCCGGGCGAGGTCACCGTGTATCTGCAGAGCGGCAACTTCGGGGAACCGCAGGTGCTGTGGTCGACGCTCGATGTGTTTCCACAGGAGTCGTGGATCGAAGCCAACACCCATACGCATGCCAACTGGGTGTTCGACGAGCCCGGCGTGTACCTGGTCGAGCTCGAGTTCGAAGGCGATCTCGTGGATGGCTCGCGCGCCATCGCGAGGGACACGCTGCGATTCGCCGTCGGCGACGCGACCGACCCGCTTACGGCGTTCGACCGGGAGTTCGACGAGTCACTGCTCACCGTTTCGCCCGCAGCGCCCGGGTCTGCAGAAGCCGTGGGTGCGGGTGGCGATCCGGCGAGCGGTGGCGCGCACGCAAGCGGTTCCGAGGGAGGAGCGGGTGTCGCCGAGCTCGCAGCCGTCGTCGGCGCCGTTGTCGCGCTCGGCCTGCTCGCAGCGCTCATCGTGATCGTGATGGCCGGCCGTCGGGCGAAGGCTCAGTCGCGTGAGGGGAGAAACGCATGACCGCGTTGGAGGTCTCGGGTCTGACGGTGAAGCTCGGCGGCAGACGCGTGCTGCACGATGTCGGGCTCAGTGTCGACCGCGGGGAATTCCTAGGCCTCGTCGGCCCGAACGGGGCGGGGAAGACGACGCTGCTGCGCTCCATTCTCGGTATCGTGAGCCCGGAACGAGGCTCGGTGCGGATCGATGGGGAACCGCTCGCTCGCGCGCGTACGAAGGTCGGCTACGTGCCGCAGCGCAGCGAGTTCGCGTGGGATTTCCCGATCACGGTCGAAGACACCGTGCTCACGGGGCTGACTCGGCGCATCGGATGGCTGCGCCGCCCGGGTGTCGCGGAGTACGACGCGGCGGCGGAGGCGCTCGAGCGGGTGCGCATGGATCATCTCTCCGAGCGGCCCGTCGGCGAACTCTCGGGCGGTCAGCGTCAGCGAGTGCTCGTCGCACGCGCGTTGGCGCTGCAACCCGCGCTGCTGTTGCTCGATGAGCCGTTCACCGGGCTCGACATGCCGACCCAGGATTTGCTGCTCGAACTCTTCGCGGGTCTCGCGGCAGAGGGCCGGGCGGTGGTCATGACCACCCATGATCTGCTCGGCGCGTTGCATCGGTGCTCGCGACTGTGCCTGGTGAACCGCACGGTGATCGCCGACGCCGCACCCGCCGAACTGCGCGACCCGGGCGTCTGGATGTCGGCGTTCCAGCTGCAGCCCGACAACCCGCTGCTGGGAATACTGGAGGTCGCCTGATGCTTTCGCCGTTCGACTTCGTGCAAGACCTGCTGAACCCCGACCTGCGATTTCTCCCGAAGGCGCTGCTCGTCTCGATGATGGCGAGCGTGGTGGCCGGTGTCATCGGCAGCTATGTCGTGCTGCGCGGTATGGCATTCATCGGCGACGCCGTCGCGCATGCGGTGTTTCCGGGGCTCGCGGTCGCCTTCGTCGTGCAGGGCAATCTGGTGCTCGGCGGCGCGGTAGCGGGGGTCGCCACCGCGATCCTCGTCGCGATCTTCTCGCAGAACCGGCGCCTCAGGGAAGACAGCATCATCGGCGTCTTCTTCGTGGCAGCCTTCGCACTGGGCATCGTGATCATCTCGCAGGCGCCCGGGTACGCGGGGTCGCTGCAGCAGTTCCTCTTCGGCTCCATCACAGGCATTCCCGATGAGGACGTGGTCACGGTCGCGGTGACCGGTGCCGTGCTGCTGCTCGCGGCGTTCTTCCTGCACAAGGAGTTCGTCGCAGTCACGCTCGACCGCGAGATGGCGCGCGCGACGGGGTTGCCCGTGTTCGCGCTCGACCTGTTGCTCTACATCATGGTCGCGATCGCGATCGTCATCTCGATTCAGACGATCGGCAACATCCTGGTGCTCGCGCTGCTCGTCACTCCGGCCGCGGCGGCACGCCTGCTCACCGACAGGTTGGGCGTCATGATGCTCCTCGCGCCGGTCATCGGAGCAGGATCCGCGTTCGTCGGGCTATACCTCTCATGGAGCCTCGACCTGCCGGCCGGGGGCACGATCGTGGTCATCGCCACAGCCGTCTTCCTGCTCGCCTGGGCCTTCGCGCCGCGGCACGGGCTGCTTGCACGGTACCTGCGGCGCGGTTCCGAAACGGTGGTCGGGGAGAATTCCGCGACGAAGGCGAAGGCGGCATCGTGACCGGTGTTTCCACAGTGGATCGGCGGCCCGTCCGGCCCGCCCGCCTGACGCGCTTTTCTCGCTCGGCCGGCGCCACCCGAGTGCTCGCGCTGGTCGCCGCACTGCTCTGCTCCGTCGGCTTCTTCGCGGTGCCGGCGTTCGCGGAGGACGCCGGCACCGGCGGCGGGTCGTCGCAGCGCGTCATCGAGAACGTGCACACCGATGCGGTGTCTGCGTTCGTCGACGACGGGCAGCTCGTGCTCGACAGCCGGGCCGATGTGGACGGCGAACTCGGCAAGAGATTCGACGCGCGCGCCGTACTGTTCCACCTGAGTGATGCCGGGCGCACCGCGGTGCCCGACAACCCGCAGTTCGGCTTCCTCGGTGTGCCCGGCGACGCCCTCTGGTTGGCGCCGCAGGTGCAGAACCCCGCGGTCATCTGGCCGGGGTTCAGCACCGAGCATCTCAGCCTGCGCGACGTCGCGGAGGGCCAGCGTCTCGACGTGCGTCTGCTGGGTGCCCAGGGACCGGGCCGGGTCGAGATCTATATGCTCGGGTCAGACGGGGTCGAGCGCATCTTCAGCTCCGCCGAGCAGTTGCCGGCCTGGCAGATCGGGGTGCCCCAGCACACGCACATGAACTGGGCGTTCACGCAGCCTGGCGTCTACACGCTGGAGTTCGAGATGGCTGGTCACATCGGCGCCGAACGGCAGGCCGCGCGGGGCGTCTTCACCTTCGTCGTCGGAGAAATCGGAGCGCCCGCGGAGCCGGAACCCGTGCAGCCCGAACCGGGGGAGCCCGGTGGATCGGAGGAGGAACCCGCCTCCGGCGGGGAGGGCGGCGACCAGGGTGGCCCCTCGGGGCCTCAAACCGGCCCGGTGCCGCCAGCCCCGCCCACCGATCCGCCGCCGTCGGCGACGCCTGTGTCGCCCCCGCAGGAATGCCGCCCCGCTGTCACGCTCGAGAACGGGCACATCGATGCGTTCGCCGTCTCGGCCGGAGGCGGGATGGCCGTGCTGCAGCTGCTGGAAGACGTGACCGGGTATCGGGTATTGCGCGAAGCCGAGGATGTGCTGCTGCGCGTCACGGAACAGGCTCGCGCCAGCATCCCCGGTCTCCCCGGCGGGCCGGCGGGGTATGTGCTGCCGTTGAGTCAGAACTCGAGTCTCATCTGGCCGGGATGGGACACGAATCGCACCGCAGCCAGTGGGTTCAGCGACGTCGTGATCAACATCACCGCAGTCTCCGGGCCGGGGCCCGTGTACCTGTACACCAGCCAGGGGGCGTTCGGCGGCTGGCGCCCGATTCTGACCCACGGCGGCTACACACTGCCGGGCGCCATCCACGAGCCTGCGCCGGCGCACACGCATGCGCAGTGGGTGTTCAGCGAGCGCGGCGTGTACGTGCTCACCGCCCATGCCGTCGCGCGCGACCCCGCTACAGGCGCCAGTCTCACCACGGCCGCACACACGTACGTGTTCCAGGTCGGGGACGTGCCTCTCGGCGACGTGTTCTGCGGTCTGAGCGCCCACGGGGCGGAGGCATCCGCACTCGTCGGCGCCGCCGTGCAGCGTGCGGGCGAGGAGGGGGCCGCTGCGGAGGAAGCCACCGCTGAGCCGATACCGGTGTCGGTACCGGCGCGCGGCAGGGCGAACGGTGGTGATGCCTCCCGCGCGGACGCCGCCGAGCAGGTCGGCCTCGTCGAAGCCGCGCTCGGCGGCGGCAGGCATTCCATCGCAGTCGCGGGAATCATCGGAGGCGGGGCGCTCGCGCTCGCGGGCATCGCAGCCGGAACCAACTGGCTGCTCCGGCGCGATTCGGGCACCGGAGACCTGCGCGCTTCCGAGTAGTCGGATACACCCGACGAGTGCTGGTGACCAGCCGAGCCCCGAGGCGGTGGTGCCTCGGGGCTCACGAGATCTCGTCGGAGTCGCCGTCAACTCATCGGTCGGTCAGGACTCGCGGTTGTTCATCGTAGGACGCGAGCGCGTTCTTCGCTGCTGCGGCGACATGGTTGGCGCACAACTCTCCCGCCAGGTAGTGCTTTCGTTCGCGCATCGCCTGGATGATCGCCTCGAGCTCTTCGATCACTTCCTCGAGCCGACCGGGGCGAGCCATCGACGTGCGTCTCAGCATGTTCGAACGGTTCGTGAGAAGTGTGAGCATCTGGGTGATCACGCGGTTGCCCGCACCCTCCAGCAGCACCTCGTAGAAGTCGTTCTTGAGCTGGATCTGCAGGTGCGCGTCTCCTGGGACTTCCGGAGCACGGAGTCGATCCACTACTGCTTCAAGGCGATCGATCTCCTCGTCTGACGCATTGCGCGAGAACTCTTCAGTGGCAGCGCGTTCGAGCAGTTCCCGAACCGCGTAGATCTCTCGGGCATCGCGGAGCGTGATGACGGCGACGGAGGGCCCCTTGTGCACGACGTTGGAGATCAGACCTTCAGCCTGCAGCTGCTGGAGCGCCTCTCTGATCACCGTTCGGCTGACGCCGAGTGACTCGCAGAGGTCGCGCTCCACCAGTTTCTGACCGGGTTCGAATGCGCCGAAGACGATGTTCTCTCGCAGCGTGTCGATGACGCGCTGGCGCAAGGAGAGCTGTTCGCGGGGCACGGTGAGGTTGTACTTGGGTGTGTCCATGTTCAACGTTTCCAACTCCTTGGTCGATCTCGACGGGTGACGAGCCAGCCGCATCCTTCTTCGACATACTACCGCCTGCGACGTACTTTCACTGATTGTACGACAATCAGTCGCAATTGAGGTATGCTGCTGTTCTGTTGGCAGTGCTCGCGAAACAGCGGAAGGTGTTCACCGATGAACAAAGTGACAACAGTCGGGCTGATCGGGCTCGGCAAGATGGGCTTCCATATGGCCCGCAACATCGCGGATGCGGGCTTCAGGCTACTCGTCGACGACCTCGACCCCGCGCAGGTCGAACGAGTCGTGCAGGCGAGCGCGGCCGAGCCCGTTGCTGATCCCACGATGTGGGCGGAAGTCGATGCCGTCATCCTCATGGTGCCGAACTCCGATGTCGTCGAAGCTGTGCTCGGCGGCGGCTTGATCGATTCCCTCGTCCCTGGAGCCGTGATTCTCGATATGAGTTCAAGCGACCCGATTCGCACTCGCGCGATCGCGGGGCGGATCGAGGCCGCGGGTCTGCGCTTCGTCGATGCGCCGGTATCGGGAGGCGTCGCCGGGGCGCAGAGCGGCTCACTGTCGATCATGGTCGGTGGAGCGGAAGCGGACCTCGACTCGGTGCGCCCGGTGCTCGAAGTGCTCGGCTCGAAGATTCTCCACGTCGGACCGCACGGTGCCGGGCACGCCGCGAAGGCGTTGAACAACCTCGTCTCGGCGGTCACTCTCACGGTGACGGCCGAAGCTCTCTGCGCCGCCGAGCGCTTCGGCATCGACTCGACGACCATGAACGCCGTGCTCAACGCCTCCTCCGGGCGCAGCAATACGACCGAGCGCAAGGTCGAACAGTTCTATCTGAGCGGAACCTTCGGCTCGGGATTCACCGCCGCGCTCATGGCAAAGGACATGCGCACCTCGGTCGCTCTCGCGAACGAACTCGGCATCGCGCTCCCCGTCGGCGTACCGGCGACCGAGTACTGGACGGCCGTGGCCGAAGACCTCGGACCCGAAGCAGACCACACCCGCGTCTTTGAGACCATCGCGCGGCCCCGACTCACCTGACCTCTCACCACACCCACCACGAAGGAGTGACACCCCAATGAATATCGAACAGATCTCCTCGTATATCCGAACTCAGGGCGTTGAAGACCCCGAATTCGCATACACGATGAGGTATTACACCGGTGCGATGAAGCTCGCCGTCGACGATCAGGAGGCCGTGTTCGTGTTCGACGACGGCGTGCTCACCGATGATGCCGCGCCGCGTCCCGATGTCGAGTGCCCGATCGTGATTCGCGGCACCGAAGAGCACTGGGCCGAGATGCTCGATGAGTACCCGCGTCCGTTCTTCCAGTGCCTGCAGACGACAGCGATCAAGCACGGCATGAATCTCAGCAACACCGATTCGTTCTACGCATATCTGCCGGCGCTCAACCGGCTCACCGCGCTCCTGCGCAAGCAGTCGGTCGCACAGAAGAAGGGAGCCTGAAACATGGCACAGCACGAGCCCATCGTCGGGCGCTACCTGAACCTCGAGGTCGAGGGAATCGAGTACCGGGTCTACTATGAGGAAGCCGGGAGCGGCATCCCGTTGATCCTCGGGCACACCGCAGGGTCTGACGGTCGCCAGTACCGTCACCTGCTCAACGATCCGGAGGTGACGTCGCGCTTCCGCTGCATCGTCTACGATCTGCCGTTCCACGGGAAGTCGCTGCCTCCCTATAACGAGGAGTGGTGGACGAAGAAGTACGAGATCGGCAAGAGCTTCATGATGGCCTTCCCGAACGCGTTCGCGCAGGCGCTCGGTCTGGATCGGCCGGTCTACATGGGCAGCTCGATGGGCGGTCATCTTGCGATCGACCTCGCCTCGAACCATCCTGACCTCTACCGTGCGACGATCGCGGTCGAGGGCGCCATGCAATCCGCGGTCGAGTACGTGGACGTCGGTATGGCCGGGATTCGGCGCGAGTTCGACAACCCGAACGTCGCGCGCACCTCCACGGGTGCGGCGATGCTGCTCAACATCTCGCCGTATACGCCGGAGCAGAACGTGCGGGAGATCCAGTGGGAGTACTCGCAGGGCGGCCCGGGCGTTTTCGCCGGCGACCTGTTCTACTACTATTACGACCACAACGTTTCCGAGGAGGAAGCGCGGGCGATCGATACGAGCAAGTGCATGCTGTATCTCGTCACGGGTGAGTACGATCCGAACACCTCGCCGGCCGAGACGCAGGCGATCGCAGATCTGATCCCCGGGTCGAAGTTCTTCCCGATGGAGAAGCTCGGCCACTTCCCGGTCACCGAGAACTACCCGCTGTTCCGCGAGTATCTCCTCCCGATTCTCGAGGAGATCGAGACGCTGAGCTGAGACTCGAGACCCTTACGAAACAGGGGCGCCGCCGAGAGATCAGCGGCGCCCCTGTGGCGTATGCGGCGACCGGGATTCAGACGGCGTTCCCCGGCTTCGACTCGGGTCTTGCGGATTCGGGTTTCGGGGAGGCGCCTGCTCCCTGCGCGGCTGCTCCCGGGAACGGATCGCCGGCGCGTAGCGGCGTGCCCGCGAAGATGCCCTCGTGAGCGAGCACGGGGCGACGATCTCCGGCGAGCTCGGGGTGCCGCTCCTCCAAACGGTCGCGAGCGATGGCACGCTCCCGCCAGCCCGCGATCACCTCTTTGTCGCCCCCGCCGAGCGCGCGCCAGGAGCTCGGCATCTCCTCGCGAGAAGGGCCGGTCGAGGCTCTCCCGCCGATATTGACACCGTTGAAGACCTTGCGCACGGCGGCGTCGCACCGCGGGCAGGCCGGGGGCGGCGCGGTCATGTGGGGAAGCGCGTGCTCGAACCGCGCCTCGCAGACGGTGCAGCGATAGTGATTCAGGATCATGTCGATGTTGCTCAGGAGTAGTAGCCGTGGGGAGCGGTGCGGATCTCTGTGATCTGCTCCTCGTCATGGCCGAAGATGACCTGCGCTCCGGACTGCTCGGCGATCGTGCGGATCTTCTCGACCGACTCGAGCCACTGGCGGTTGTCCCAGACGATGGGGGAACCGACTGCAGGTGGGCCGTAGGAATCCTTGAGGTAGATCGCGTCGGAGGTGAAGATCTTCGTGCCCTCGTTGGGCAGGTCGATCTTCAGTGACATCGTGCCCCAGGTGTGACCCGGGGTGTTGATGAGCGTCACCCCTGGCAGAATCTCGACGTCGCCGCTGGTGCCCTCGAGATTCAGGCCGAGATACTCGGAGGCGAGGTGCGCTCCGCTCACGTCGTCTTCGATCGTCCTCACACCGGCGATCTCGTCGTTGTGCGCGATGAGTCGCGTGCGGCCGTTGTCGAAGACCCGGGCGTTGCCGATGTGGTCGTAGTGCAGGTGCGAGAGCACGAGCAGGTCGATGTCGTCGGGGGTCAGTTCCAGCTGCGCGAGGCCCGAGTCGAGCCAGCCCTCCGTGGCATTCGTATCCTCCTTGACCGGGAAGAAGTCCTGAAAGCCTGCGGGCACCCAGCGGGTCTCCCAGTCGCGGGGCACACCCGTGTCCCAGAGCATGCGGCCCTCGGGGTGCTCGATCAGTACCGCGTGCGTCGGGTAGTCGACCCAGCGGTGCTTCTCCTCCCGGTGGAACTTATCCACGAGCGTCAGTCCTCCCTTGCTGATGAGCCAGCCGAGGTCGCCCGTGAGGGTGCCTGAGCGAAGGACGTGGACTTTCATCTCGGTTGCCATGAGCGGGGTTCCTTCCGATGGGACGTCTTTATTCCAATGAAAGTATCGTCATACAATCATCCCCCGTCAAGTGGGCGAATTTTAGGCAGGTGCCGGTGACTCGGTAACGAATTGGTAACACTGGCGCGAATCCGAAGGATAAGTGCTAGCTTGAGCTACGAGTCGTCGGTTTGTCATACAAACGGGCAATCGCGCGGATAGGTGGCGCGTTTCGACCCGCATCACGGCGCTCAGTGTCGAACCCGGCACGGGACCCGAACATCCAAGGAGGGAAAATGGTCAAGGAAGACCTGCTGCGGACCGGAGGGTCCGCGCGTACGTTCATCAGGAGGGGGCTCGCGATCGCAGCGGTGGGTGCGATGGTCGCGCTCACCGCCTGCTCCAGCGGCGACGACTTCGGCGATGGCGGCGGTCAGGGCGAGTCCGGAGAGACCGATGTCGTCTCGACGCTACCGGCCGAGTTCCAGGAGGCCTATGTCAACCTCGGACAGCCGGTCGGTCCGACGCCGTACGTCGGCGATTGGGCCCCTCGCGGCGAGGCGCCGTGGACTATCGGCTATGCCAGCCCGTACTCAGGCAACTCCTGGCAGGCCTACGCCATGGAGCGACTCGAGGAGCTGATTCCGAAGTATCAGGAGGCCGGGCTGATCGACGAGGTGATCATCACCCAGTCGAACCTCGACGATACGGTGCAGAACCAGCAGATCCGCCAGCTAGTGGATCAGGGCGCGGACATCATCTTCACCTGCTGTTCGTCGGTGACCGCACTGAACCAGTCGATCGAATACGCGTTCGACAACGGCGTGCCCTTCGTCAGTTATTCCGGCTACATCGATTCGCCGTATTCGATCAACACCTCGGCGAACTATCGCGAGGCCGGCCGCATCTCCGCTGAATCGCTCTTTGAGAAGATGGGTGGCGCCGGCAACGTGCTCGACGTCGTCGGCGTTCCCGGCGGCGCATCCTCCGACAGCTTCGACGCCGGCGTACACGATGCCCTCGAGAAGTTCCCTGACATCAGCATCATCGGCACGGTGGCCGGGCAGTGGTCCGATACCGTCACGAAGACCGAGGTGCAGAAGTTCCTCGCCACCAACTCGGATCCGGTCGATGGCATCATCGTGCAGCCGGGTTCCGCGACGGGTGCGCTGCAGGCGCTGCAGCAGTCGGGTCGTGAGATCGTGCCGGTCAGTGTCGGCGGCGAGGCGGGAGCGCTCTGCTACTGGAAGAACAACCCCGAATGGATCGATGAAGCCTTCCACATCTGGCCTCCCGGGGACGAACTGCAGCTCGGCTTCGAGGTCGCCATCCGCACACTCCAGCAGCAGGGCCCGAGGATCCAATCCATCGTGCGCAACATCGCGCCGCTCACCCTCGACGAGGTAAACGCCAATTTCGGCGATGACTGCGACGAGAACTCGAACGGGTGGCTCCAGCCGGAGCCCGGCGAGTGGTTCTCCACCGCGGATCTCGACAACTTCTTCGAGAACCCAGCGGATCCGCTCACCTGGCGCCCCTGAGCCAGCGCGTACGACACACATCTCAAGGAGTAACCAACATGGATCTGGGCGCTTCGGCGGCCACGACGCCGCCCCCGGCCACCGGGCCGGGGGCGGCTGGCCCGCCCGCAATCGAGGTTCGAGGGATGCACAAGTCCTTCGGCGAGACCCGCGCGCTTCGTGGCGTCGACTTCACGGCCTTCAGCGGTGAAATCCACGCGATCGTCGGCGAGAACGGCAGCGGCAAGAGCACGATGGCGAAGATCATCTCGGGCATCTTCGGCCCTGATTCCGGCACCGCCCGAATCTTCGGCGAGGAGATCGGCAACCCGATCGAGGCCTCCCGCGCCGGTGTGGCGACCGTCTTCCAGGAAGTCCTGGTTGCGGAGACCGCTACCGTTGCCGAAAACGTCTTCATGGGGATGCGCTCCGAGAAGGGCACTCGCAGGAGCCGTTCCTGGAAACGGGAACGCGCTGGTGAGCTCATGTCCGATCTCGTGGGGCACGAGATCGATCCGGATGAGATCGTCGAAGATCTTCCGCTGGCCGTGCGCCAGTGGGTGACCATCGCCCGCGCCATCGCCCGCGAGCCTCGGGTCGTCGTCTTCGACGAATCCACCGCGGCGCTCGATCTGGACGGGGCAGCTCGGCTCTATGCCGAGATGCAGCGTCTTCGTGACGGTGGGGCATGCGTGCTCGTCGTCACGCATCGCATCGCCGAGCTCACGAGCTTCGCCGATCGCGCGACTGTGCTGCGCGACGGAAAGACGGTCGGAGTCGTGGAGGGTGCGGAGATCACGCTCGACAGGCTCCTCGAGATGATGTCGGGTGTGGCGCCCTCGGAAGATGCGGTTCGTGCCCCGGCCGCACGAGCGGTGGAGCGCAGCGCCCCGGTACTGACGGCCTCGGCGGTGCAGGTGCAGCCCGCGTTCGCCCCTTCCGATCTCGAGCTGTACCCCGGGGAGATCATCGGCTTCGCCGGACTCGACGGACAGGGCCAGAGCGAGTTCATCCAGGCGCTGACCGGTGTCGCCCCATTCGCCTCCGGCTCGGTGCAGGTGCACGGCGACACGGAGGAACCCCGCTCGATCCACACGCTCGAAGACGCCATCGGCGCCCGTGCGCTCTACATCTCGGGCGATCGGCGTCGAGAGGGCATCTTCACGAACCTCAGCATCTTCGAGAACTTCGCGATGCCCATCTACAAGGATGAGCAGGACTTCGGGATCATTCGGAGACGGTCCATCATGAACAAGTTCCGCGAGCAGAGCGAGCGGCTCAGCCTGCGCGCCGGAGCTTCGACCAATCTGATCACCTCGCTTTCGGGCGGCAACCAGCAGAAGGTCATCATCGGACGGGTGCTCGCGCAGAACCCGCGGGTCGTCGCGCTGAACGATCCGGCGCGCGGAGTCGATATCCGGACGAAGCGCGAGCTCTATCAGCAGCTCGACACGTTGGCGGCCTCCGGTGCCGGCGTGGTCTACCTGTCGACGGAGATCGACGAACTCGTCGGCCTCTGCCACCGTGTCGCGGTATTCCGCGACGGCGCGTTGTTCACCTGGCTAGAGGGAGAACAGATCACGAGCGATCGGATCCTCGGAGCGATGTTCGGTCACCTCGAAACGGACTTCCAGATCGAGGAGATCATGGAGAGCACTCATGCAGCAGAAAACTAAGTTCACCCGGTTCACCGAACGCAGCGGGTACGCGGGCAGCGCATGGCTGCTCATGGTCGTGCTCCTCATCATCGCGGGAGTGCGTGCACCGTATCTGTTCACCGGTTCGGGCATCGGAGGCTTCATCGTGAACACGACGCCACTGATACTCGTGGCGATGGCGATGACGGTCACCGCGCTCGTCGGCAGCAACGTCGATCTCTCCGCCGGCGCTCTCATGATCTTCGTCAACGTCTCACTCGTCAAGTTCCTCTTCGATCAGAGCATCGGCGCCCCATGGATCGTCGTGCTCCTGGCGATCGGCATCGGCGTAGCCGTGCAGGTGATCCAGGTCGTCATCATGACCGTGGTGAGAATCGAGCCGATCATCGTGACGCTGGCCGCCTTCCTCGCGCTCTCGGGCCTCAACCTCGTGATCCTCAGCCGCCCACAAGGGCGTGCTCCGAACTGGCTCGGCGCCTGGGGCGCCGGCCGCGACATCTTCGGGCCGATGACGTTGCTCGTGATCGTCGTGATCGTCGCATGGTTCCTCTTCACGAGAACCGGTCTCTTCACGCGCATCAAGCTCGTCGGAGCGAACGAACGAACGGCATTCGTGAGCGGTGTGCCCGTGTTCCGCACCCGTCTGGT
The DNA here is from genome assembly GCA_040392345.1 of Leucobacter soli. Lineage (GTDB taxonomy): Bacteria > Actinomycetota > Actinomycetes > Actinomycetales > Microbacteriaceae > Leucobacter > Leucobacter soli_B. Next base: position 21,802 of record JBEBWI010000011.1, read on the forward strand.
CGCGCATGTGATCTCGGGCGTGCTGATCGGTCTCGCGGGGCTGGCCTACACCGGCTTCATCGCATCGGGCAATCCCACGCAGAGCGCGACCTACACCCTCGCGGCCGTGACCGCGCTGGTGCTGGGCGGCACGAGCCTCGCCGGGGGAGCGGGCGGCATGCTGGGCACGGTTCCCGGGGCCATCGCCGTATCCCTCATCTCCTTCACACTGTCCACCTTCCCGCTGGGGCTGCTCGCCTCGTTCGTGACCCAGTTCGCCTATGGTCTGATCCTGGTTCTGGCCCTGACGCTCGGGGTACTCGTCCGAGGCATAGTCGTTCGTAAGAAGAGGAGCGCCGTCGCATGAGCGTTCAGTACACCTATCCGAATGAGATTCCGGTCGACGAGCGCTCAGCGATCGTGCAGTGGATATCAGCCCACCGCAACTTCGTGCTCGGTGCAGGAATGCTGATCGGGCTTCTCGTAGTCGGCGGGTTCACGCTTCCGGGCTTCGTCTCCGGGCTGAACGTCCGGTCGATGCTGCTGCTCGGCGCGTTCCTCGGCCTGGCTTCGATCGGGCAGACGCTCGTCGCGTTGCTCGGGGGACTCGACCTCGCCATCCCGTACATCATCGGTTCTGCGAACATCGCGCTCGTCGCGCTCATCGGGGGCGGCACTCCCGTGGGCCTCAGCATCGTCGTCGTGCTCGTCGCCGCGACCCTCATCGGCCTCGTCAACGGGTTGCTGAGCTTCCGTCTGCAGAACCAGGCGCTCGTGGTTTCGCTCGGCGTCGGGTTCGCCACGGTCGGGCTCACCCAGCTCTTCACGAGCTCGAATGACACGATGGGACAGACCACCGGCGCCGTGCCGCGCTGGCTGGGCAACCTCGCATCGCTCAACGGCACTACGTTCGGCATCCCGCTGCCACCGATCGTGCTCATCTGGATCATCCTGGCCATCGCCCTGATCCTCGTCATGCGGTCGACCTGGTTCGGTCGGAGCCTGTATGCGCTCGGCGGCAACCGCACCGCGGCGAGGCTCGCGCGCGCACCGGAGCGCCTGCGCTGGGTGTCCGTCTATGCGATCAGCGGGCTCTTCAGCGGGGTGACCGGGATCGCATTGCTCGGATTCTCGGGAGGGGCGTTCGTGCGCGTCGGTGATCCTTACCTCTTCCTCACTGTGGCTGCGGTCGCAGTCGGCGGTACCTCGTTGCTCGGCGGTCGCGGCGGCTACGGCAGTACGCTGCTCGGCGTGCTCGTGCTGACTGTGCTCACTTCGCTGCTCGTCGGCTACGGGCTCGACAGCAACGGTCAGCAGTTCGTGCTCGGTCTGCTCATCATTCCGCTGGTGGCCATCTACGCCAGGAAGACCCCCATCAAATACCAGGTCTGACCTGCGGGCGCGTACACGAACAGACGCCCTGAAGGCACCCTTGATGAAGAACGGAGATCACTATGGTCGAACACACACCTGCGGCTTCCCCCGCATCGGGCAGATTGGCGTACATGACCGAGCCGCGGGCACTCGCCTACGCCGAGTACCCAGTCCCTTCACCAGGACCCGGAGCTGTCGTGGTGAAGGTGCTGCGCGCGAATGTCTGCGGCTCCGAGCTGCACATCTGGAACGGTAAGCACCCCGTGAAGAAACGCGGCGGCCTCGGGCACGAGATGGTCGGGCGGGTGGTGGAGCTCGGCGAGGGCGTGACGACCGACTTCCGCGGCGAACCGCTTGCGATCGGTGACCGCGTCGTCTACAACTACTTCCAGACCTGCCTGCGTTGCGCGCGCTGTCTCGGCGGCCAGTTCAATCTTTGCGACAACGCCTACGAATTCTTCGGCATGCAGCCGGAGGAGGGAAACCACTTCCACGCGGCCTTCGCAACGCACTACTACGTGCACCCCGGGCAGAACATCTACAAGGTGCCCGATGCGCTGCCGAACTCGGTCGCGGCGGGGGCCAACTGCGCCATGTCGCAGGTCATCTACGGCATCGACCAGCTCGGGCTCGAATACGGTGAGACAGTGCTCGTGCAGGGCGCCGGCGGGCTCGGCCTCAGCGCGATTCCGGTCGCAAAGGAGCGGGGCGCGATCGTCATCGTTGCAGACGGCGTCGTCTCGCGGCTCGAGGTCGCGAAGCAGTTCGGGGCGGATCATGTGATCGACATCTCCGAGGTGCAGAGCACCGAGGCGAAGGCCGAACTGCTGCTGGAATACACCGGCGGAGTCGGTGTCGACACTGCGATCGAGGTCACCGGTGTACCGGCGGCCTTCGGAGAGGGACTCCAGCTCCTGCGTCGCGGCGGTCGCTACCTCGTCATGGGCAACCTCTCTCCTGGCGTCACCGTTCCCTTCGACCCCGGCTACGTGACCCGAAAGGCGCTCACGATCAAGCACGTCGATCGCTACGCGGGCAGGTACCTGTGGAAGGCCTTGCAGTTCCTTGAACGTCACAGCGAAACCTACCCCTTCGAGCAGCTGGTCGATGCGGAGTTCACGCTCGACCAGGTCGAGGACGCCCTGAACAAGTCGTTGAACCGCGAGGTCACCCGCGCCGCGATCACCATTGGAGAACAGAGATGACGAAAGAGAACGACGCCCGGCAGCAGATCTTCGACGAGGGGATCGCCATTCGCCGCGCGGTGCTCGGCGACAGCTATGTGGCCGCATCGCTCGAGAAGAACGAGGGTACCCTCGGCGAGGATCTGCAACGGTATGTGACGCGCTCGGTCTGGGGCGAGAATTGGACGAGGCCCGGCCTCGACCGCCCCAGCCGGAGCCTGTTGAACCTCGGTATGCTCGTCGCGCTGCAGCAGCATCACGAGCTTTCGGTGCACGTGCGCGGAGGGATTCGGAACGGACTCACCCGCGAGCAGATCGTCGAAGCAGTCATGCATTGCACCGCGTACTGCGGCGCCCCGGCGGGGCTCGCCGCGATGCGCACGGTACTCGAGACCTTCGAGAAGCTCACTCCCGAGGACGAGGAAGCCTCGAAGCTCCAGCGCAGTTCGGAAGGGGTGTGATCCTCATGGCGGAAAAGATCGACCACTGGATCGGCGGCCGATCCGTTGCTCCCGAAGCAGGCGAGTACGCGCTGGGCGCGAGCCCGGCGACCGGCGCGAGCACCGTCGAGGTCGCGCAGGGATCCGTCGCCGACGTCGCGCTCGCGGCCGAAGCAGCCGAGGCGGCGAAGGACGGCTGGAGGTTCTTCCCCGCAGCAGAGCGCGGCCGTATCCTGCGTCGCATCGCCGATCGTGTCCGTGCAGAAGCGGAATATCTTGCAGATATCGAGATCGCCGATACCGGGAAGCCGCGCGTGACCGCGCTCACCGAAATCGAGAATTCCGCGGCGTACTTCGAGTTCTACGCCGGGCTCGTGAACCTGCCGGTCGGCGACACGCTCGACGTCGACCCGGGTCAGCACGTGTACACGAAGCGCGAGCCCTACGGCGTCGTCGGCGTCATCACCCCGTGGAACGTGCCGCTCAACCAGGCGGCCCGGGCCTGCGCGCCTGCGCTCGCCGCCGGAAACACGATCGTGGCGAAACCCGCCGAGATCTCCTCGCAGTCGACGATCGCGCTCGCGCGCTACGCGACCGAGGCCGGGATGCCCGATGGCGTGTTCAACGTCGTGCTGGGTCGTGGCTCAACGGTCGGCACCGCCATCGTCAGCCATCCGCTCGTGCGGAAGGTGGCATTCACAGGGTCGGTCGCGACGGGGCGCGCCATCGGCCGCATCGCAGCCGAGAGGGTGATTCCGCTGACACTCGAGCTCGGCGGCAAGTCGGCCAATATCGTGTTCGACGATGCGGATCTCGACTTCGCCGCGACCGAGGCAGCTCGCGCGTTCTCGGGGAACGCCGGGCAGGTGTGCTCGGCGGGCACGCGTTTGCTCGTGCACCGCAGCATCCACGACGAGTTCGTCGAGAGGGTCGCCGCCGCAGTGCGCGCGAACTGGCGCGCGGGGGAGACGGTCGGCCCGCTCATCACCGAGCAGCAGTTCGAGCAGGTGAAGAGCTACCTCGAGGTGTCGCGCAGCGAAGGGGCGACCGCCCTGATCGGCGGGGGCGTTCCGGATGATGCGAGCCTCCGGGAGGGCTACTACATCGAACCGACGATCTACACGGGCGTGACGAACGACATGCGCATCGCGCGCGAGGAGGTCTTCGGGCCGGTCGTCGTGGCGATTCCCTTCGACACGGAAGATGAGGCGCTGCGGCTCGCGAACGACTCTGAGTTCGGGCTCATCTCGGGCGTCTGGACGAAGGACATCTCGCGTGCGCTGCGGCTCGCCGACCGCATCGAGGCTGGGCAGGTGTTCGTGAACACCTGGTCCACCGGTGCCGTGGAGACCCCGTTCGGCGGGCACAAGAACAGCGGCTACGGTCGAGAGAAGGGCATCGAGGCGCTGCAGCACTACACGCACTTGAAGTGCGTCGTGGTGAAGCTCTAGCCTGCGGGGCAGGCGGGGCAGGCAGGCGTCGTCGTCGTCGGTATCCCTGTGCAGCCGAGCGGATGCGCGTGTGGCCCGGGCGTATCGCCCGGGCCACACGCATTCCTTGCGAAGTGAGGTCGCGCTACTTCGCCACGCCCGGGTGGGTCATCGACAGCAGGTCGAGGGCCTTGTCGAGGTCGGCCTCGCTGACCTCGCCGCGCTCGACGTAGCCGAGGTCGACGACGGCTTCGCGCACGGTGATGCCCTTCGCGACCGAGTGCTTCGCGATCTTCGCGGCGGCCTCGTAGCCGATGAGGCGGTTCAGCGGGGTGACGGTCGACGGGCTCATGCCGGCGAGGGCTGCCGCGCGCTCGAGGTTCGCCTCGAGGCCGGCGACGGTCTTGTCGGCGAGCACGGTCGACGCGTTCGCGAGCAGGCGGATCGACTCGAGCAGCGCGGTGCCCATGACGGGGATCTGCACGTTGAGCTCGAACGAGCCCGACGCGCCGGCCCACGCGATCGTCGCATCGTTGCCGATGACGCGCGCGCACACCATGAGCACGGCCTCGGGAACGACGGGGTTGACCTTGCCGGGCATGATCGAGGAGCCGGGCTGCAAGTCGGGGATGTGGAGCTCGGCGAGGCCCGTGTTGGGGCCCGAACCCATCCAGCGGATGTCGTTGTTGATCTTCGTCAGCGACACGGCGATGGTGCGCAGCGCGCCCGAGGCCTCGACGAGGCCGTCGCGGTTGGCCTGCGCCTCGAAGTGGTTGCGCGCCTCGGTGATGGGCAGACCGCTCGAGGCCGCGATCTCGGCGATGACCTTCTCGGGGAAGCCGAGCGGGGTGTTGATGCCGGTGCCCACGGCGGTGCCGCCCTGGGGCACCTCGGCGACGCGGGGGAGCGCCGCGTCGACGCGCTCGATGCCGTAGCGGATCTGCGCGGCGAAGCCGCCGAACTCCTGACCGAGGGTGACGGGGGTGGCGTCCATGAGGTGGGTGCGGCCCGACTTCACGGCGCTCTTCCACAGCTCGGCCTTCTCCTCGAACGCCTCCGCGAGGTGCTCGAGCGCGGGCTTCAACTGCTCGATGAGCGCGCCGGTCACGGCGATGTGCACCGACGTGGGGAACACGTCGTTCGACGACTGCGACGCGTTGACGTGGTCGTTCGGGTGCACGGGCGCGCCGAGATGCTTCGTGGCGAGGGTGGCCAGCACCTCGTTCATGTTCATGTTCGACGAGGTACCCGAGCCGGTCTGGTAGGTGTCGACCGGGAACTGGTCGTGGTGGTCACCGCCGATGACCTCGTCGGCGGCGGCGGCGATCGCGTTCGCGATCGGGGCGTCGAGAATGCCGAGTTCCTGGTTGGCGATAGCCGCGGCGCGCTTGATGCGCGCGAGCGCCACGATCTGCGCCGGCTCGAGACCCTTGCCCGAGATGGGGAAGTTCTCGACGGCGCGCTGCGTCTGGGCAGCGTAGAGCGCGTCCTTGGGCACGCGCACTTCACCCATGGTGTCGTGCTCGATGCGGTACTCGGCAGCGTCTGCTGCATTCTGCACAGTGCTCACAGTCATCCTTTTCTGAGGTGTCGGTGGTTCAGAGGTACGTCGGTGGTTCGTTCGGAGAACGTTCGCTGAGGGGCGGAGCCGCTGGATCGCGTAGACCGGATCGGTCTCAGCCCAGGGGCGCCGGCTCGATGTTCAGGGGGCCCACGGCGCTGATCGGTACCGCGCGGCCCTCGGTGAGCCGGTACTGGCAGCCGACGATCGCGAGCTTGCCGCTGTCGACGGCGTCGCTGATCACGCGCGAGCTGCGCAGCAGATCGTGCACGGTGTTGGCCAGGTGGATGCGCCCTACATGGTTCGCGTCGAGGAGTGACGCGTCGGCGTAGGGGGTGTCGTGGTGGTGGCGCAGCCAGAGTCGCTGCACGGCCGGGCGGATCGGCTCGAGCACGGCCCGCACCGACTCGGTGACCTGCGAGGGCGTGCGGCCCGACTGCTCGATCGCCGCGGCGACCGCGCCGCAGGAGTCGTGGGCGAGTACGACGATGATGGCGACGCCCAGCTCGGTGACGGCGTATTCCATCGAGGCGGTGATCGATTCGGCGACGACGTGCCCCATGTTGCGGGCCACGAAGAGGTCTCCGAGGCCGCGGTCGAAGATGATCTCAGCGGCGAGACGCGAATCCGAGCAGCCGAAGAGCGCAGCGTCGGGCGCCTGGCCCTGGCCGAGTTCGCTGCGCCGTTCGACGTCTTGACGGGGGTGCCTCGGCACGCCCGTGATGAAGCTCTCGTTGCCGAGCACCAGCTGGTCCCAGGCCTCCTGCGGGGTTACCCGCGGTTCTACTGTGGTCACTCTTCCTCCTTCGAGGGGATGTCGGTGTCGGCCTCGGCGCCGGCAGTCGGATCGGTCGCAGCTGCGGCATCGGCGGCCGTCGCACTCGCCTGCTCGGCGACCGCAGCGGTGAGCGTGCGCAGCACCGCCGAGGTGTCGGTGCCGTAGACGAGAAGGGTCACGTCGCCGACTCGACCCTCCATTGCGAAGAGCACGTTGCTGCTGTCTGGGTCGCGCTTCGGGTGGTCGTAGACGGTCCACTCGATGCCGCCGATGGTCTCGGTGCCGGTCGGGTCGAGCATCTCGAGCTGCTGGGCGATCCACGTGGAATCGACAGGCGAACCGCTCGCAGTGTACGCCTGCACGACCGCCGCGTACGCCTCGTTCTCGGTCGTGTACCCGATGTACCAGTAGGTGATGTCGCCGCTCGGGGCGGTGCGCAGCTCGGCCTGCTTCGCCTTCCAGGTGTCGGGCACCTCGGGGGCGAGCAACGGCATGCCCGAGCTCGTCGTCGCAGCGGCGGCGGCATCGCTCACGTCGATCGCGTGGTCGCTCCAGCCGTCGGTGCCGCGCGGAACCGCCAGCACGATCACGAGCACGAGTCCGAGGCTGACCAGCAGTGAGAAGACCAGATTGTTCACGGTCTTGCTCTGCCGGTACCTGCGGCTGTCGGCGGCCTTGCGCGCCGAGGTCTCCGCGGGCGTCTCGGGCCTGCCGAGCTCGGCGACGACGACCGGGGGCTTCTGCTTCTTCGCCATCGCTAGTTCGCGACCTCGCCAGCTCCGCCGCCTGCGGGTTCGCCGGCCGACTGCCGCGCGGCCTCGAGTCGCTGCCGTGCACCGAGCAGCCACTCCTCGCAGCGGGCGGCGAGGCGTTCGCCCCGCTCCCACAGCTGCAACGACTCCTCGAGCGTGGCGCCGCCCTGCTCGAGGCGGCCGACGACCTGCACCAGTTCGTCGCGCGCCTGCTCGTAGCTGAGGTCGGCGACGTCGGGGGGTGCGGTGTCAGACATGGCTTCCAGCTTACTCGCCGCCGGTCGACACGACACCCAGCTTGCCGCCGGCGAGCGAGAGGCGGATCGCGGTGCCCGCCGGCGCCTCGGCCGGATCGCGCAGCACCGCGCCGGCAGCGTCGTCCGCACCCCCGCCGGCGCCCACGAGTTGCGCGATGGCGTAGCCGCGTTCGAGTGTGGCGCGGGGGGAGAGCGCGGTCAGGCGTCCGTGAGCGTGGGCGAGTTCGGCGGCGCGATCCGATATCTGCCGCTCGGCGAGCTCGGTGCCGCGCGCGATCCACCGCACGAGCTCCTCCGCGCGCTCGTCGACGATGCGCTGCGGCATCGCGAGCGACGGGCGGCCGCGCAGCTGGGCTATGCGGTCGTTCTCATGACTGAGCAGCTGGGTCAGGCGCGTGCTCATGCGGCTGCGCGCCTGGTCGATCAGGGCGAGCTGCTCACCGACATCGGGCACCACGCGCTTCGCGGCGTCGGTCGGGGTGGAAGCCCGCAGATCGGCCACCTCATCGAGCAGCGGGCGATCCGCCTCGTGCCCGATCGCGCTCACGATGGGCGTGGCCGCCGCCGCTGCCGCCCGCAGCACCCGCTCGTCGCTGAAGGGCAGCAGGTGCTGGAAGTCGCCGCCGCCGCGCGCGATCACGATGACGTCGACCTCGGGGTCGGCGTCGAGCGCTTCGATGCCGGCGGTCACCTCGGCGGCCGCGCGATCTCCCTGCACCGCCGAATAACGCACTTTGAACCGCACGCCGGGCCAGCGCAGCCGGGCGTTGCGCAGCACGTCCTTCTCCGCATCGCTGTCGCGGCCGGTGATGAGCCCGATGCAGCCCGGAAGGAACGGGAGTGAGCGCTTGCGGTCGGCGTCGAAAAGGCCCTCGCCCTTGAGCTGCTGGCGCAGCTGCTCGAGCCGCTGCAGCAGTTCGCCGAGGCCGACGTGGGAGATCTCGAAGACCTGCACGCTGAGCGAGCCGCCCTTCACCCAGAAGTCGGGTTTCACGAGCGCGATCACACGGTCGCCCTGGGTGAACTCGGCGGTGAGCTTCCGCGCAACCGAGCTCCACACCGTGAAGCTGATGGTCGCGTCCTGCGACAGATCTTTGAGGCGCCCGTAGACATGGCCGCCTCGTACCTGCCACTGGGTGACCTCGCCCTCGATCCAGACGGTGCCGAGGCGGTCGATCCAATCGCGGATCTTCTGGCTCATGACACCGACGGGCCACGGTGCGTCGCGGGTCGCCGGTGCGGTCTGGGCGGTGACGGGGGTCATCGCTCCAGCCTATCCGCGGCTCCGGGTTCGCCCAGACTCGCCGCGTAGACTTGTGGCATGTCTGCGACCGTTCCTGTGCAAGATCAGCGCACCATCGGGGCACCCGTGGTGAGTCTCGCGATGCCCCGACTGCGCCGCGAATCGGGGCGGTTGAAGAACCTGCCCGTCGACGGCCCCAAGCAGGTGCTGCTCGCGGCCCCGCGCGGGTATTGCGCCGGGGTGGATCGGGCGGTGGTCGCCGTCGAGAAGGCCCTCGACCGCTACGGCGCTCCCGTCTACGTGCGCAAGCAGATCGTGCACAACGTGCACGTGGTGAACACGCTCGAGAAGATGGGGGCCATCTTCGTGGAGGAGGTCGACGAGGTGCCCGAGGGCGCCCACGTCGTGTTCTCGGCGCACGGAGTCTCGCCTGCCGTCGTGCAGGCCGCGGCCGATCGTGGGCTGCAGGCCATCGACGCGACCTGCCCGCTCGTCACGAAGGTGCACCGCGAGGCCGTGCGCTTCGCGAAGCAGGACATGGAGATCTTGCTCATCGGACACACCGGGCACGAGGAGGTTGAGGGAACGAGCGGCGAGGCTCCCGAGCACATCACTATCGTGAACTCGCCCGACGACGTCGACGCGCTCGAGGTGAAGGACCCGGAGCGTCTCGTCTGGCTCTCGCAGACGACGCTCTCGGTCGACGAGACCATGGAGACGGTGCGCCGTCTGCGCGAGAAGTTCCCGAAACTGCAGGATCCGCCGAGCGACGACATCTGCTACGCGACGCAGAACCGCCAGGTGGCCATCAAGAAGATCGCCCCGCAGGCCGATCTCGTGCTCGTCGTGGGTTCGTCGAACTCGTCGAATTCGGTGCGGTTGAAGGAGGTCGCGCTCGAGTACGGCGCGCGGGCCGCTTATCGGGTCGATTTCGCGAGCGAGGTCAAGCAGGAGTGGCTCGACGGCGTGCGCACCGTCGGTGTGACGAGCGGTGCTTCGGTGCCCGAGGTGCTCGTGCAGGAACTGCTCGACGACCTGGCCGACGCCGGGTACGCCGACGTGCGGGCGACCGTCACCGCGGAGGAGGACCTGGTGTTCTCGCTGCCGAAGGAACTGCGTCAGGACGCGAACGGCAAGCGCGATGAGCGCGCCCTCGGCGGCAGGGTGCGCTCCTAGTCCTACTCCGAGGTGCGCGCGAGCAGCTCGGTGAGCAGCACCTCGGCGACCGGCGCGGGGAGCTGCTCGGCGAGCGCCATGAGGGGAGCGCGCCTGCTGGGGAGCGCCGCCCGCGGTCGCCCGCTGCGACTCGGGCCGCCCGCGCCGGCGATGCGCAGGATCGCCCATGCTGCGCCGGGGCCGGGTACCCGCATCGCTGTTCGGCCGCTACCCCCATCCGCGACGCCGTAGCCGAGCGCTCGCAGCGCGGCGAGCGCCGCACGACCGCGCGCCTGCGGCTTGCCCCGCACCGCCTCGGCCGCGACGGGCAGCGCGGCGAGCAGCTCGGGCAGGTTCTGTTCGGTGACCGGCGTGATCGTGAGGTGCGCGCTGTGCGGCAATCGCACGCCGTTCGCCTGCCGCAACCCCGGTTGGTGCTGGATGGTGAATCCCGCGAGGGAGAGTTCGTCGGCGAGGTGATGCGGGTCCACCCGCTCCGAGGCCGGCGCCGACTCGTCTGCGACCAGCGCGATGGAGGGGCCCAGCGGATGGCCCTGCACGGCGAGGCCGCGGATGTCTGCGACGGCAACCGCGATGCGCTTCGTCGATCGCACGCAGCTCGCGGTGAGTTCGCGGAACCCCTCGGCTCCCAGGTGCTGGGTGATGGCCCAGGCCGCGGCGAGCGGCGCCGCCGAGCGGGAGCCGAGCAGCGTCGGGTTCACGACCGGATACCCCGGCCAGTCGGTCGTCGCGAAGAACTGGGCGCGGTGCCGCGCGCGACCCCGGTGCAGCAGCACCGAGACGCCCTTGGGAGCGTAGCCGAATTTGTGCAGGTCGGCCGAGATGCTGGTCACCCCCGGGAGACGGAAATCCCACTCGGGTACCCCCGGCCACCAGGGCATGACGAGCCCCCCGAAGCAGGCATCCACGTGGCAGGCGATGCCCAGGGTCTCGGCCGCCCTCGAGACCGCAGCGATCGGGTCGAAGGCGCCGGAGGGGTATGCGGGGGCCGACAGCACGACGAGCGCCACGTCTGGGCCGAGACGGCGGATCATCTCGGAGGCGCGCACCGAGCCGTCGGCTTCGCACGGCACCGGGTCCCATTCGAGGTCGAAGGCCTGTGCCGCCTTTCGGAAGGCGGCGTGCGCGGTCGTCGGGGCGACGATTCGCGGCCGTGCGAGTTCGCGGCCGCGGCCGGCGCGGCGCCAGATATCTCGGGCGGTCTTCACCGCCAGCAGGCAGCTCTCGGTGCCGCCGCTGGTGACACTGCCGACGACGGGGCCCTGCAGCGGGCGACGATGCCCGTTCAGTGCGCGGCGGGTGAAGTTGACGAGGTCGCGCTCCATCGCGGCGATCGAGGGGAACGCGGTCGGATCGAGGCCGTTGAGCGGCCGAGCGAGTTCGGCGGCCTCGCCCGCGAGCCGGTCGAGGCGCGGCAGGCCGGAGTCGTAGACGTAGGAGAAGAGCCTGCCGCCGTGGGTCGGCGCGTCGTGGCTTCGCAGTTCGCGCAGGCGGGCGAGCACCGCCGCGGGGTCGCGGCCGTGCGTCGCGGCGGCGGTACGTGCGCTCATCCCTGCACCGCCGGCTCGAGATCGTGGGCGCGCACCCGGTAGCCGCGCAGAGCGAAGAGGCTGACGACCATGAGCGCGGCGGGCAGCAGACTGAACGAGAGCGCGATGCCGGTCACCGCGGAATCCGGCTGCTGCACCACCATCGCTGCGGTCGACTCGATGTACCCGGTGATGGCGAGCACCAGGGTGAGCACGGTGCCGCCGAGCGCCATGCCGGTGGTCTCCCCGGCGGTCCACACACCCCCGAAGACGCCCGCGCGGTCCTGCTTCGAGGCGGCCGCATCGAGGCTGATCACGTCTGGCAGCATCGCCATCGGCAGCGACTGCATGCCCGCGTAGGAGGCACCGGCCAGCGCGACCGGGGCCACGATCCACCACCCCGGCGCCCATACCATCGCCGTGAGCGCGACGGTCGCGACCAGGAAGCCGAGACTCGCGTAGCGGAAGGTGCGCTCCTTGCCCATGCGGGCCGCCGCGATCCGCCAGAGAGGCGCGAAGAGCAGGGCCGGGGCGATGAGCGCGACGAAGAGCGCCGTCACCGCGCGTTCGTCGCGCAGCACCCAGGTGGCGACGAACTGGGCGCCTGCGAGCATGAGGCCCGTGGCGAGTCCCTGCAGCATGAAGGTGAGCAGGAGGGCGCGGAACGGCTGACTCTCGCGCAGGGCCGCGAGGCCGGCCCGGTAGTGGCCGAGCGAGGTGGATCGCGGTGCGAACCGGCGCTGCACCGGCGTGCGGCGCGGCACCACCGTCGTCGCGACGAGCAAACCGATGCCGAGCAGCAGCCCCGCGACCGCGGCCATCACGAGGTAGCCGAGGGCGATGTTCTCGGGGAACATGCCGCGAATCTCCGGGCCGCCGGCGCCGAACAGCAGGATCGCGAGCGTCAGCACCACGACCCTCCAGGTGAGCAGGCGCGTACGCTCGTCGTACCCCGGGGTGAGTTCGGCAGGCAGCGCGATGTAGGGAACCTGGAACAGGCTGAAGAAGGTCGCCGCGGCGACGAACGCGATGAGCACCCAGACCGCCGCGACCGCGGGCACGGGACCCTGCGGCACCGCGAACATGAGGAAGAAGGCGAAGGGCAGGCCGATGGCACCGAGCAGCATGGGGCCGCGCCGCGATCCGCTCATCGCGAACGCGCGATCGCTCAGGCCGCCGATGATCGGGTCGATCAGTACGTCCCACACCTTCGCGAGGGTCACGATGAGGCCTGCGACGAGTGCGGTGACGCCCAAGGAGTCGGTGAGGTAGTAGACGAGCACGAGGCCCGGCAGAGTCGCGAAGCCGCCAGTGCCGAGAGAGCCGGTCGCGTAGCGGGCGACGACGCCCCGGGGGAGTCGGGCGGTGACTGCGCGGGGTGAGGGGCCGGCCGGCGCAGCGGCAGCGTTCAGGCCGCCTGGTCTCGACGATGAATCCATGGCACTCAGCGTAGTGCGGTCGATTCACACGCACATCACATCACGATCGGGTAACTTCGAGGTGTGACAGAATCTTCGATCCGCAATGCCGCCGACGAGATGCACGAAGGGCACCGAGTGCGCCCGGTGCTGCCGCTCACGGGGCCGATCGACCTCTCCCAGGTCGACCTCCAGCTGTTGGAGGGGCGCCGCGAGGTGCGCGAGAGTCTCACCCGCTTCTTGATGCCGTACAAGTTCGCGATCGACGAGGTGATGACGAAGCTCAACATTCTGCAGGAGGAGTTCACGCAGACGGGCGAGTACAATCCCATCGAGCACGTCTCGAGCCGGCTCAAAGACCCCGACAGCATCATCGAGAAGATGCAGCGTCGCGGCGTGCCGCTCGACACCGAGCGGGTGCGCGAGACCATCACCGACATCGCAGGGGTGCGTGTGGTGTGCGCCTTCGTCTCCGACGTGTACCGGGTGTTCGAGCTGCTGACCGCGCACGACGACGTGACCGTCTACCAGGTGAAGGATTACATCGCGAAGCCCAAGGAGAACGGCTACCGCAGCCTGCACCTGCTGCTCGAGGTGCCCGTGTTCCTGTCGAGCGGGCCGGTGCAGACCATCGTCGAGGTGCAGATCCGCACCATCGCGATGGATTTCTGGGCCAGTCTCGAGCACAAGATCTACTACAAGTACGATCGGGAGGTGCCCGAGCACCTGCTGCAGGGCCTGAACGATGCGGCCGCGCAGGCGGGGCAGCTCGACACCACCATGGAGTGGCTGCACATCGCCATTCGCGGTGGCAATCGCGACACGCTGGTGCGCCGCAGCGCGGACGCCCTGGGCGAGGCGAGCAGCTACCGCCTCACGGAGGCGAACGGGTTCGCCGCGGAGTCGGGGTTCACAGGCGCCTCCGGGCCTACGGGAGCGGTCGCCGACGCGCAGGGTAGGCACGCCGACCGCGAGGCCTCCTAGAGCGGCGAACCCGCGGTCGTGGCTGCGTTTCGCGCCCACCCGCTCGGCGCGGCGCGAGTCTCCCGGGCGTTGCCGCGCCAGCTCGATCTTGTCGCGTCAGCCGAGCGTTGCGAAGTAGTCGAGCAGGCGCGCGGTCGAGTCGGGGTCCGAGAGCTGCTGCAGGAGCTCCGGAACCTGCGCGATGGCGATGGCGCTGACGCCGAGCACCACGATGATGGCGAGCGCTGCGGCTACGAGAGGCACCCAGAACGCAAGCTTGCGCGCACGCAGGCGCTGCAGGGTGAAGATCAGGTTGAGCGCGTAGATCGCGAAGACCGAGAGCGCGCCGACCGTGCCGGTGGTGCTCACCGAACTCGGCACCGCGAATCCGTCGATCTCGAGCGCGCGGGCCATCAGCGAGATGGACGCGGGCATCGAGTAGAGGGACGCCGCGAAGTAGAGCGCGCCGAGCGCGCCGAGCACGAGCAGCACGATCGATGCGATGCGGTCGCCGAGGCGGTTGCTCGCGCCGCCTGAGCCGGCGGCACCGCCTGTGCCGCCAGGCTGGGTCTGCGGCGGCGCCATGGCGCGGTAGTGCTGCTGGTCGCCTGCCTGCTGCGTATCGCCCGGTTGCCGGGTCGTGTTCTCGGGGGCGGATCCGGGCGCGCCCCACGGGGTCTGCGCCTGGCCGTGCGCCTGGCTCGGAGCCTGGGGCGCGGCGTTGCCGGCACCTGCTGCGCTGCCTGCCGAGCCGCGAGCGCCGAGATTGTGCGGCACACCGGGAACGGGGCCGCTGCCCGCAGGGGAGGCGCTGCTCGTCGGAGGGGCGGGCGGGGTGCGGAAGCTCCCAACGCCTGCGCCCTCGCTGCCCGCCGAGGACTCACGTGAGGCTGCCGCGTTCGCGCCGTGATCCACGTCGTTCTCGCCAGGGGGAGTCCACTGCCAACCCTCGGGGGCGTATTCCCCGTATGCCGGTCGGGGACGGGGATCGACCGGAGCCGCGTTCGCGTCGCCGGTGTTCGCTTCGCCCGTTCCGTCTGCGGTCGGCGGCTGCTGCTCGGCGGACACTAGGCGCTCACCGACTTGCCGGCCGAGCCGAGCTGCTCGGCCGCCTCGACGATGCGGGCGGCCATGCCGGTCTCGGCGAGCTTTCCGTATGCGCGCGGGTCGTACTGCTTCTTGTTGCCGACCTCGCCGTCGATCTTCAGCACGCCGTCGTAGTTCTTCAGGATGAAGTCGGCGACGGGGCGGGTGAACGCGTACTGGGTGTCGGTGTCGATGTTCATCTTGATCACGCCGTTGCGCACGGCCTCGGCGATCTCCGCGGCCGTGGAACCCGATCCGCCGTGGAAGACCAGGTCGAGGGGTTTCTCGTTCGTGCCGTACCTGGCGGCGAGGCCCTGCTGAATCTCGGCGAGCAGCTCGGGGCGCAGCTTCACGCCGCCGGGCTTGTAGACGCCGTGCACGTTGCCGAAGGTGAGCGCGGTCAGATAACGGCCCTGGTCGCCGAGGCCGAGCGCCTCGACCGTGGCCACCGCGTCCTCCAGGGTCGTGTAGAGCTGATCGTTGATCTCGTGGGCGATGCCGTCCTCCTCACCGCCGACGACGCCGATCTCGACCTCGAGGATGATGCCGACCTTCGCCATACGCGGCAGGAGCTGCTGCGCGATCTCGAGGTTCTCGGCGAGCGGCACGGCCGAGCCGTCCCACATGTGCGACTGGAAGTAGGGGAGGCCGCCCTGGGCGACGCGCTCCTCGCTCGCGGCGACGAGCGGCAGCACGAAGTTGTCGAGGTGCTGCTTCGGGCAGTGGTCGGTGTGCAGGGCGACGGTCACGTCGTAGGCCTTCGCGACCTCTTCGGCGTACTTCGCGAACGCGATCGCGCCTCCGACGCGGTTGTTCACCGTATGACCGGCGAAGTAGTCGGCGCCTCCGAAACTCACCTGAATGATGCCGTCGCTGCCGGCCTCGGCGAATCCCTGCAGCGCCGCGTTCAGCGTCTGGGAGCTGGACACGTTGATGGCGGGGAAGGCGAAGCCACCCGACTTTGCGGTGTCGAGCATCGCGGCATACTGTTCGGGTGTTGCAACGGGCATCGGTGCTCCTTTGAGATCGGGGTGCCGGGTCGCCCCCAAGTCTAGGCGGTGCGTGCCGCTGATAGCTGTGCGGCAGGCGGTAGGCTTGACGGTGGATCGCCCGGCCACCGACGCGATCACGTTGGCGCAGCTGCTCCGATGCGGGGTGCTGCCGACGAGGATGCAGCGCGGCGAGGGCTGGGCGCAGCGGCCGCAGGGCGGCCGTGACGCATCACCAAGAACGGACACGGAGACCTCACACATGAGCGGACATCACTCACTCGGCGATTGGCAGCCGGACCGCAACCTGGCCATGGAGCTGGTGCGGGCGACTGAGGCGGCCGCCATCCGCGCCACGCCGTGGGTCGGCCGGGGCGACAAGAACGCGGCCGACGGTGCCGCGGTCGATGCGATGCGCCGCTTCCTCAGCACGGTCTCGATGCGCGGCACCGTGGTGATCGGCGAGGGCGAGAAGGATGACGCCCCCTGGTTGTACAACGGCGAGGAGGTCGGCAACGGCGAGGGCGCCGAGTGCGATGTCGCTGTCGACCCGATCGACGGAACGCGGCTGACCGCCGAAGGGCGGCCCGGTGCGATCTCGGTCATCGCGGTGGCCGATCGCGGCAGCATGTACGACCCGTCGGCCGTCTTCTACATGGACAAGCTCGTCTGCGGGCCCGAGGGCGTCGGCGTCGTCGACATCGAGCGTCCCATCGGCGAGAACATCCGAGCGCTCGCGCGTGCCAAGAAGGTCGATGTCAGCGACATCCGTGTCGCAGTGCTCGACCGGCCCCGCCACGAGCAGCTCATCGCCGACATCCGTGCGGCCGGCGCGGGCACCCGACTCATCATGGACGGCGACGTCGCGGCCGGCGTGGCCGCCGCCGAGTGGAACTCGCGCATCGATCTCGCGGTCGGCATCGGCGGTACGCCCGAGGGCATCATCACCGCGTGCGCGGTGAAGGCGCTCGGCGGTGTGATCCAGGGCAAGCTCTGGCCGAAGGACGACGAGGAGCGGGAGCATGCACTCGGTGCGGGGCACGATCTCGACCGGGTGCTGCAGGCGAACGATCTCGTCACGAGCGACAACGCCTACTTCGTGGCGACCGGGATCACGGCTGGGGACTTCCTCGAAGGCGTGCAGCGCCGCGGGCCGTTCCTCCGCAGCGAGAGCATCGTGATGCGCGCGCACTCGGGCACGATCCGCCGCGTGGTGACGGATCAGCGTCCCACCCGCTGGGACTAGCAGGCACT
>JBEBWI010000012.1:0-36878 GCA_040392345.1 Leucobacter soli
TCCGAGCGGCTACGAGGCGTCGTAGGAGCGAATCGCGACTACGGCGTTATGCCCCGCCCAGCCGCCCGAAGGCGGAGCATCGCTCCGCCCGCGGCGATGGCGCGGAAGCCTACCGGATTCCGAAGGGGCTGCAGAATCTGATCAGTCGTAGGAGCGAATCGCGACTACGGCGTTATGCCCCCCGAACCCGAAGGAGTTCGAGATCGCGAGCTGGGGACCGTCGCCCAGGGGCGTCGGGGTGCTCGAGATCGTGAACGGGATCTCGGGATCCTGCTCGGTGACGTTGATGGTCGGGGGAGCGATGCGCTCTGAGACGGCGAGCACGGTGAAGAGCGCCTCGAGTGCGCCGGTGCCGCCGAGGAGGTGGCCGGTGGCACCCTTCGTCGCGGAGACGGGGATGTCGTTCACGCGGTCCCCGAAGACGACGCGAAGGGCGGCGTACTCGGCGCCGTCGCCGGTCGGCGTCGACGTGGCGTGCGCGTTGATATGCGTCACTTCGTCGGCGCTCGCGCCTGCGGTCGACAGCGCGAGCTCGACGGCGCGGCTCGCACCCTTGCCCTCAGGCTCGGGTGCGGTGATGTGGTAAGAATCGGCGGTGACGCCGCCGCCTGCGATCTCCGCGTAGATGCGGGCACCGCGGGCGAGCGCGTGCTCCTCGGTTTCGAGCACGAGGGCTGCCCCGCCCTCGCCCATGACGAAGCCGTCGCGGTCGATGGAGTAGGGGCGCGATGCGGTCTCAGGGCTGTCGTTGCGCTTCGAGAGCGCCTGCATGGATGAGAACGCGGCCAGCGTGATGGGGTGGATGGTGGATTCGGATCCACCGGCGATCACGACGTCTGCGAGGCCCGCCTGCAGGTGCTCGTAGGCATTGACGATCGATTCGGTGCTCGACGCGCAGGCCGAGGCGACGGTGCGCGCGTAGGCGCGTGCCTCGAAGTGCATCGAGACCGCGGCTGCGGGAGCGTTCGGCATGAGCATGGGCACGGTGAGCGGCATCACTCGGCGCGGGCCCTTCTCGCGCAGCGTGTCCCAGGCATCGAGGAGCGACCACAGGCCGCCGATGCCGGTGGCCCAGTCGACACCGAGGCGCTCTGCGGCGACGTCGGGGGAGCCCGCATCGGCGAAGGCCTCGATCGCGGCGATCAGAGCGAACTGGCTCGAGGGGTCGAGTCGCTTCGCCACCGGGCGCTCGAGCACCGTGTCGGGGCGCACCTTCGCCTCGGCGGCGAAGGTCACCGGCAGCTCGTACTTCTCGACCCAGTCGTACTCGAGGGTCTGGGTGCCTGAGACACCGGCCAGCAGTGCCTCCCACGTCTCGCGGGCGGTGCCGCCGATGGGGGAGGACGCACCGATACCGGTGACGACAATCTTCTTGCTCATGTTCGTTCCTCGCGAAGGGGTGGCGAAAGAGGGATCGGACGGGGCCGAGCCGGTCGGCTCGAACGGGTGCGGTGCGGTGCGGTGCGGTCGTGCACCTCGACGTGATGCGGTCGGGCCGCGCGTCGCAGGCGGAGATGCGTGGCGGGCGGGCCGAAGCCCGCCCCACCCGAAATACTAGGCCTGCGCCTTGACGATGAAATCGACGGCGTCGCCGACGGTCTTGAGGTTCTTGACCTCTTCGTCGGGGATCTTCACGTCGAACTTCTCCTCGGCGTTCACGACGATGGTCATCATCGAGATCGAGTCGATGTCGAGGTCGTCGGTGAACGACTTGTCGAGTGCAACCACGTCTGCGGCGATGCCGGTCTCGTCGTTGATGAGCTCGGCGAGGCCCGCGAGAACCTCATCGTTGCTGAATGCCATTGATTTCTCCTTATTGATGGGGGTGTTGGAAGTTGTACGACGAGAGTCTACGGAAGCTCGACGACCTGGGCACCATACACCAGACCGGCGCCGAAGCCGATCTGCAGCGCCAGGCCACCCGAAAGTTCCGGGTGTTCTTCGAGAAGCGCGTGCATCGCGAGCGGGATCGAGGCCGCCGACGTGTTGCCCTGCATTTCGATGTCGCGTGCCACGATGACCGACTCGGGCAGCTTCAGCTGTTTCGCGAACTCGTCGATGATGCGCATGTTCGCCTGGTGGGGGATGAAAGCAGCGAGGTCGTCCGGGCCGATGCCCGCGCGTTCGAGAGTTTCGCGCGCAACCTTGGCCATCTGCCAGACGGCCCACCGGAACACGGCCTGCCCGTCTTGCCGCAGTGTCGGCCAGGGCACCTCGTTCGGGTTGTTCCGGTATTCCTCGAAGGTCGAGGTCATACGGATCGTGTCCCACTTCTCGCCATCCGAGCCCCACACGGTGGGGCCGATGCCGGGGTGGTCGGAGGCGCCGATCACGACTGCTCCTGCACCATCGCCGAGGAGGAAGGAGATGCTGCGATCCGTCGGATCCACCAGGTCGGAGAGCTTCTCGACACCGATCACCAGCACGTTCTTGCAGACCCCCGACCGCACCAGCGCGTCGGCTTGGCCGACGCCGTAGGCGTAGCCGGCGCACGCGGCGGAGATATCGAACGCGGCGGCGGGTGCGAGCCTGAGGCGGTAGGCCGCGAGCGCGGCCATCGAGGGGGTGACCGCGACGTTCGAGATCGTCGAGATGATCACGCCGTCGATCTCGCTGCGTTCGATGCCGCTGCGCTCGATCGCCTCCTCGCCCGCGCGCACGGCGAGCTCGACCGCGGGCAGTTCCGCACTCGCGCGGCGACGCTGCACGATGCCGGTCCGCTGGCGGATCCACTCGTCCGACGAATCGATCGGGCCGACCAGATCATCGTTGGGCACGTCGAGATCGCCGCGCGCCGCGCCCACGGACAGGATTCGCGTGTGCGCGGGGCCGGAAACCTGGGTCAGAGTCGCCATGTTCGATCCTTTCGGGGGTGACTAGGCTGCGGTGCCGGTGAGCAGCGCGACGGCGGCGTCGAGATCTTCGGGGGATTTCACGGCGACCGTCGGCACGCCCTTCAGAGCGCGCTTCGCGATGCCGGTGAGCGCGCCCGCGGGAGTCAGTTCGATGAGCCCGGTGATACCCGCCTCTTGGAACCCCTCCATGCATGCGTCCCAGCGTACGGGGTTCGCGATCTGCGAGACGAGCAGTTCGAGATAGCGGGTGCCGTTCGTGACCTGCGAGCCGTCGGAGTTGGTCCAGAGCGGGTGGATCGGGTCGCTCGCGACCACCTGCGCCGCAGCCTCCGAGAGCACCGGAACCGCGCTGGCCATGTACTCCGTGTGGAACGCGCCCGCGACCTGCAGCGCGATCACCCGGGCACCGCGAGGGGCGTCCTCGGCAAGCGCGGCGAGTCTCGGAAGCGCCCCTGCGGCGACGATCTGACCACCGCCGTTGCGGTTGGCCGCAGTCAGGCCGTGCGCTTCGATCTTCGCGAGCACATCGCTCTCGACACCGCCGACCACCGCGCTCATTCCGGTCGCCTCGCGGGTCGCGGCCTCCGCCATCGCCCGGCCGCGCACGCCGACGAGCGAGAGCGCCTGCGCCTCCGTCAGCACTCCGGCCGCGGCAGCGGCAGCGAACTCGCCCACGGAGTGGCCGGCGACGCCGACGCCCTCGAGGGGGGTGCGCTCAGCCAGCGTGCGCCAGGCGAGCAGGCTCGCCGCGACGATGAGGGGCTGTGCGAGCTGCGTGTCGCGGATCGTCTCGGCGTCGCTCTCGGTACCGTGCTTCACCAGATCGAACCCGGCGTGCTCGGAGGCCTCTTCGAGGAAGGCCCGAGCGGCCGGGTCGACCAGCCATTCGGTGAGGAAACCGGGGGTCTGGGAGCCCTGTCCGGGGCATGCGATGACAATCACGTCTTACAGTTTCTCAGATGATCGCGGCGATCCCTGCATATAACCGACCAGAAATCTCGAAATTCGTTGTGAGATCCATCCAGATCGGGCAGCAGAGAAGCGATCCGCTACTTCTTGGTCCGGGGCCCGCGCTTGATGCCGTGCTGAGCGATCGAGCCGACGATGAGGGCGGCCTGCAGGATGAGGGCCTCGCGCGCACCCGTGGCATTCCAGCCGATGACCTCGCTCACCTTCTTGAGCCGGTAGCGCACCGTATTCGGGTGCACGAACAGCTCGCGCGCAGTGGCCTCCAGCGAGCGCCCGTTGTCGAGGTAGCACCAGAGGGTCTCGAGCAGCTCTCCCGAGTGCGTGGTCAGCGGATCGTAGATCTGCTCGATCAGCGTGCGCCGTGCGAGCCCGTCGCCCGCGAGCGCGCGCTCGGGCAGCAGATCGTCTGCGGCGACCGGGCGTGTCGCGCCCCGCCAGGACTTGGCGACCGCGATACCTGCGAGCGCCGCACGCGCGCTGCGGGAAGCGTCGACCAGGTTCTCGACGGTGGGGCCGAGCACGAGCGAGCCGTCGGCGAAGAAATCGGCGAGACGTTCCGCGAGCGTGATGAACGGGAGCGGCTCCGCAGGCGCGCCCTGGGCGTCCTTCGCCTCGAGCGGCATGCGACCGAGCACCAGCACCAGACGGGTGCCCTGCAGGCCCACGAGCACGTCTGCACCGGAGTGGCGGGCGGTGCGTCTGATCTGATCCACGTCGACGGACCGGTCGGAGGTGCCAACGAGCACGGCGGCCTCGCCGGCCCCGTGCCAACCGAGCGCCGCGATCCTGCTGGGCAGCTCGTCATCGCTCTCACCGGTGAGGATCGAATCGACGACGAGCGCTTCGAGACGCGCGTCCCACAGTCCGCGCGCCTCGGCCGCCCGCGCGTAGACATCTGCGGCGGCGAATGCCACGTCCCGCGAATAGTGCAGTATCGCCTCGCGCAGCTCCTCGCTGCGACTCGCAACACGCTCTTCGACGACCGAGACGACCACGCGGATCAGCTGCAGAGTCTCCTGCAGGCTGATGCTGCGCAGCAGCTCGCGGGGGGCGGCGCTGAAGACATCGCTCGCGATCCACGGCGTCGAAGTCGGATCCTCGTACCAGTGGATGAACGAACTGATGCCGGTCTGGGCCACCAGGCCGACGGCGCTGCGTCGGCCCGGTGGCATCTCGCCGTACCAGGGGAGCGTCTCTTCGAGACGAGCGATCGTGTGCGTCGCGAGCTCACCGGAGATCTTGCGCAGCCAGGCGAGCTCGCGTTCCTTCGATCGTTCCATCCGTGCTTCCTGAGTCGTCTACTTAGAGAGGGCGGCGGCCCCTAGGACTCTCCGCCCGCGCCACCGGTGGTGCCGGCGTTCACGTTCAGCAGATCGTACTTCTCAGCGGCCTGGCGGGGGATCGACGGGTCGATCTTGCCCTGCGCGGCCAGTCGCTGCAGCACCCTCACGACAACCGACTCGCGGTCGATCGCGAAGTAGCGACGTGCTGCGGCACGGGTATCGGAGAAGCCGAAGCCATCCGCCCCGAGCACCGAGTAGTCGCCGGGCACGAACTGGCGGATCTGGTCGGGCACCTCGGTCGCCCAATCGCTCACAGCGACGACGGGACCCTCGAAGCCCTGCAGCTTCTGCGTGAGGTAGGGCACGCGCACGTCTTCCTCCGGGTGCAGGAAGTTGTGTCGCTCGGCCGCGATGCCGTCACGGCGAAGCTCTCCCCATGAGGTGACACTCCAGACGTCTGCCGCGACGCCCCAATCGCGAGCCAGTACTTCCTGCGCCTCTCGGGCCCAGGGCACCGCGACGCCCGATGCGAAGATCTGCGCCGGAACACCGTCGCCGGTGGCGGGGCTGACCCGGTAGATGCCGCGCACGATGCCGTCGACGTCGACACCCTCCGGCTCGGCCGGGTGGACGATCGGCTCGTTGTACACCGTCAGGTAGTAGATGACGTTGGGGTCGGGGTGCTCGCCCCCGTACATGCGCTCGAGACCGCTGCGCACGATGTGTCCGACCTCGTAGCCGTACGCGGGATCGTACGAGACAACCGCCGGGTTCGTGCTCGAGAGCACGAGCGAGTGGCCGTCGGCGTGCTGCAGGCCCTCACCCGTCAGGGTCGTGCGGCCGGCGGTCGCGCCGATCATGAAGCCTCGGGCCATCTGATCGCCGGCGGCCCAGATGGCGTCGCCGGTGCGCTGGAACCCGAACATCGAGTAGAAGATGTAGATCGGCACGAGCGGCTCGCCCTGGGTCGAGTAGGAGGTGCCCACCGCGGTGAACGCGGCGGCGGCGCCGGCCTCGTTGATGCCCACGTGGATCAGGACGCCCTGCGGACTCTCCTTGTAGGCGAGCAGCAGCTCGCGGTCCACAGAGGTGTAGTTCTGACCGTGCGGATTGTAGATCTTCGACGTGGGGAAGTAGCTGTCCATGCCGAACGTACGCGCCTCATCGGGGATGATCGGCACGAAGCGCGGGCCGAAGCCCTTCTCGCGCATGAGATCTTTCAGCAGGCGCACGAAGACCATGGTCGTCGCAGCCTCCTGGGTGCCCGAACCCTTCGCGGCGATCGCGTAGGTCTTCTTCTCGGGAAGCTCGATCGCGGTGTGTGCCGTGCGACGCTCCGGCAGGTAGCCGCCCAGCGACTGACGACGCTGGTGCAGGTACTGGATCGCCGCGTCGTTCTTTCCCGGGTGGTAGTACGGCGGCTTGTACGGATCGGCCTCGAGCTGCGCATCGCTCACGGGGATCCGCATCGCATCACGGAAGCGCTTGAGGTCTTCGAGCGTCATCTTCTTCATCTGGTGGGTCGCATTGCGGCCCTCGAAGTGCGAACCGAGACCGTAGCCCTTAATGGTCTTCGCCAGGATCACGGTGGGGCGGCCCTTGTGCTCGGTCGCGGCCTTGAATGCCGCGTAGACCTTGCGGTAGTCGTGTCCGCCGCGACGCAGGCCCCAGACCTGCTCGTCGGTGTAGCCCTCGACGAGGCGCAGCGCGCGCTCGTCGCGACCGAAGAAGTGGTCGCGCACGAAAGCGCCGTTCTCGGCCTTGTAGGTCTGGTAATCGCCGTCGGGGGTGACATTCATGAGATTGAGAAGCGCACCGTCGGTGTCACGGGCGAGAAGGTCGTCCCACTCGCGGCCCCAGATGACCTTGATCACGTTCCAGCCGGCGCCGCGGAAGTAGCTCTCCAGCTCCTGAATGATCTTGCCGTTGCCGCGCACCGGACCGTCGAGTCGCTGCAGGTTGCAGTTGATCACGAAGGTCAGGTTGTCGAGCCCCTCGTTCGCGGCGACCTGCAGCTGGCCGCGGCTCTCGACCTCGTCCATCTCCCCGTCGCCGAGGAACGCCCAGACGTGCTGGTCGCTCGCGTCCTTGATCCCGCGGTTGGTCAGGTACTTGTTCAGTTGCGCCTGGTAGATCGCGTTGATCGGCCCGAGGCCCATCGACACGGTCGGGAACTGCCAGAAATCGGGCAGCAGGCGGGGGTGCGGGTAGCTGGGCAGACCGCCGCCGGCGTGCGAGTGCTCCTGACGGAAACCGTCGAGCTGATCCTCGCTGAGGCGCCCCTCGAGGAACGCGCGGGCGTAGATGCCGGGGGAGGCGTGGCCCTGAATGAAGATCTGATCGCCGCCGCCCGGATGGTCCTGACCGCGGAAGAAGTGGTTGAAGCCCACCTCGTAGAGGGAGGCGGCCGACGCGTAGCTGGAGATGTGCCCGCCGACTCCGATACCGGGCCGCTGCGCCCGGTGCACGGTCACGGCGGCGTTCCAGCGGATCCACCGTCGGTAGCTGCGCTCGAGATCTTCGTTGCCCGGAAAGTCGGGCTCATCGGCCGACGCGATGGTGTTCACATAGTCGGTCGTCGGTACTTGAGGCACGTTGAGATGCAGCTGGCGCGAACGGGCCAGCATGCTCGTCATGATCTCGCGGCCGCGGGCCGCACCGCGGGCCTCGACGACGGCGTCGAGTGACTCAACCCACTCGGAGGTTTCTTGCGGGTCGAGGTCGTCGCTATCGGGTGCGTACGGATCCTCAGTGTTCACAGCCACGTTGTTGCTCCTTCACCAGGTTTCACGCGCACCATGGGTACGGCACGGCGTGAGCCAGATCACCGCCGGTGGGCGGGCCGTCTTCCACCTTATCGAATTCCCACCAGCACGAACCACATGTGACGCAGCCAGGTATTGCATCTCCACAATTCCACCTGGAAATCACCTGCGGGTTGCGCGCATCGCGGCGACTCGGGCAGTCGACGATAGAGCCGTCATCGACAGCCGCTGCAAGGCGGAAGAACTAGATCGCGGCGTCTCCCAAACGTGCGACGGGTCGGTCGCCGTGGGGACCGAAGAGATGCAGGATCTCGACCGAGAGACCATCGGCTGGACCGAACCAATGCGGCGTCGTGGGGTCGAACTGGGCCGTCTCGCCCGGATGAAGGATGTGCACCTCGTCTCGCAGGAGCAGTCGCAGCCCGCCTGCGAGTACATAGAGCCAGGCGCGGCCCGGGTGAGCAACCAGCTTCGGCTCGCTCGGCCCGAGCACCTGTTTGAACACCTGCACGCGGCTCGCGTTCCGGGTCAGGGGCACGATGACACCTCCATTCGCGATGCGGCGCGGCTGCAGATGAACCCGTCGGTCTCCGCTCTCCGGTGCGCCCACCAGCAGGTCCAAGGATGTCTCGTAGACTCTCGCGAGCGGGATCAGCGCATCGAGCGTGGGTTGCCGGCGACCGGTCTCGATTCGAGACAGCGTGCTCACCGACAGCCGGGACTGCTCGGAGACGGCGGCGAGTGTGAGTCCTCGCCGCTTGCGCAGTCGGCGCAGACGCGGGCCGATCGCGCTGAGGATCTCCGCTACTTCACCGTCCATGCCCATATCTTTGCAGATTCTGCAAAAGTGCTCGGCGGTGAGAAGCCCGTCCACGACTGTAGGGGTGATGCCGCGTCGACGAACGCGATCACGCAGACCGATCGAGGCCGCATCGATCGCCTGCAGAGACCTTGCGTCTGCCCCGAAACCTACGAAACGAGCACACCATGCACGCACTCCTCCTGGGCGCCCGTGGCGCGGTGGGAACCGTGATCCGCCGCGAACTCGAACGCGAAGGTCACACGGTCACTGCCGCGAGTCGAACCGCTGACGGCGATACCGGCGTCGATCTCCGCGGCGACCTGGCCCGACTTTCCCGTCTCGCCGGTACGCACGACGTAGTGGTGAACGCCTCCGGTGTGGAGCGCACAGAGTTCGTCTCCGCCGTCGGACGAACGCCACTGGTCGACATCTCGGCCACCGGTGCCTACCTCGAGGCGCTTCGAGCCATCGCGGTCGCCCCGGTCGTACTCGGGGCAGGTCTCGTGCCCGGCCTCAGCACGATTCTGGCGGCCGCGCTGGCCGCCTTGCCGGGTGACGAGATCGATATCCTCGTCATGCTCGGCACCGGGGAGCAGCATGGCCCTGCTGCGGTGGCCTGGACCGCTGGGCTCATCGGCACTGACGTCTACCGCCCTCCGGAGGGCACGACCGTGCCGAATCTCGGGGAGACTCTACGCGGTTCAGGCCCCGACGGACGCGTGCGACGCTATCTCCGTGCGGATTTCCCCGATCACATCCTGCTGGACGAACACGGCGACCGCGTCATCCGTTCCTACCTCACACTCAGCTCTGCGCCGATGACCGGGGCTCTCCGGATCATCGGCCGAATGCCCGTTCTGCGCGGAGCGCTCAGTCGGACCCCGCATATCGGTGCTGAATTCTGGCATGTCATTGCTCGCAATCGGCGCACCGATGAGCGACGAGAGGCCTCGGGGGACGGCCAGTCGGAGGCGACCGGAAGGCTCGCTGCGTTCGCCGCCGTGCGTATCGCAGCCACGCCTGAAGCGACCGCAGTCGGTGCTGTCACCATGGCCGACCTCATCACGCCCGACGAGGCCCGCGAGGTGCTGACCGGTCGGAGGTGACGGAGTATCCGACGGATGAACCCGCGCCGGGATGATCGCGATCGTCGCCGTGAACCGAGCAGGTGCGGGCGAGACGACCGGCCGGGGTGCTGGATGATGCGTGGTCCCACCGCACGACATCGCGCAGCGGCTGGAGCAGGCGGATCAGCGCCTCAGCGAGTCGATGAGTGCTTCGACGCGGCGGCGAATATCGTCGCGGATCTGACGCACGGATTCGATGCCCTGCCCTGCGGGGTCGTCGAGTTCCCAGTCCTCATAGCGTTTACCGGGGAAGAACGGGCAGGCGTCGCCGCAACCCATGGTGATGACGACGTCCGACTGCTGTACGGCCGCGGTGGTGAGAACCTGAGGCTGCTCCGCGGCGATGTCGATGCCCGCTTCGCGCATGGCTTCGACGGCGATGGGATTGATTCGGTCGGCCGGCAGGGAGCCGGCAGAGCGGACCTCTATGGCGTCGCTCGCGAGATCGCGGAGGTAGCCGGCAGCCATCTGGGATCGACCCGCGTTGTGAACGCAGACGAACAGGACCGAGGGCCTCTGATCGCTCATGCGCGTGCACTTCCTTCCCTTGATCCGGCCGACTCGTCGTCGGGAAGTCTGGGCACCCGCGCCTTCATCGTCGTGAACGCATCTGCGGTATCGTCGGCGCCCTCAGGAGCGTCCATGGTCACGGCGGGCGCGAGAACATCGAGCAGCGCGGCCACGGCGGCGCGGCGGGCAGGCGCGATGCGGTAGTACACCCAGGTACCGCGTCGCTCGGAAAGCAGCAGCCCGGTCTCCTTCATCTTCTTCAGGTGGTGGGACACCGTGGGCTGCGATACCTTCGACAGTTCCCCGAGATCGCACACGCACACCTCTCCGCGCGGGTCGGCGGCGATCGCAGAGAGCATCCGCAACCGCAGTGGGTCGGCCAAGGCCTTGAGCGTCGACGCGAGCGCGGCTGCCGTGCGCTCGCCGAGAGCATGCGTCGGGGACGGTGTGCAGGCAGTGGCACTCGCGTTGGTGAGATCGATCATGGTTCACTCCTTCCGATGACGGTTCTGAACGCGTGCGGGTCGGTCCGGAACCAGGCACGTGCGGCCCACAGCGAGACGTAGACGAGGCCGAGGAGCACGGGAACCTCGATGAGCGGGCCGACGACTCCGGCGAGGGCCTGGCCACTGGTGGCGCCGAAGGCGCCGATCGCGACCGCGATCGCCAGCTCGAAGTTGTTGCCCGCCGCGGTGAACGCGAGTGCGGTCGAACGAGCGTAGCCGAGGCGAAGGCCCCGTCCGAGCAGCAGCCCTGCGAACCACATGAGTGCGAAGTAGACGATGAGCGGCAGTGCGATCCTGGCGACGTCGAGCGGGTGCTGAACCACTGCCTCGCCCTGAAGCGCGAACAGCAGCACGATGGTGAAGAGCAGCCCGTACAGTGCCCACGGCCCGATGACGGGCAGATACTCTTCCTCGTACCAGTCGCGGCCCCGGCGCTTCTCGCCGAGCCGCCGCGACGCGAATCCGGCAATGAGTGGGATGCCGAGGAACACGAGGACGTTGAGCGCGATCTGCCAGGCCGACACCTCGAGGCCCTGGCGGTCTAGGCCGAGCCAACCCGGCAGTACGGTGAGGTAGAACCATCCCAGCACCGAGAACATCACGACTTGAAATACGGAATTGATCGCGACCAGTACAGCGGTCGCCTCGCGGTCGCCGCAGGCGAGATCGTTCCAGATCACGACCATCGCGATGCACCGGGCCAGCCCCACGATGATCAGACCTGTTCGGTACTCGGGCAAGTCCGGCAGGAAGATCCAGGCGAGCGCGAACATGACCGCTGGGCCGGCGATCCAGTTCAACAGCAGCGACGAAACGAGTAGACGCTTGTCGCTCGTCACCGCAGTGATCCGGTCGTAGCGCACCTTCGCGAGCACGGGATACATCATCACCAGCAGGCCCAGCCCGATCGGCACAGAGATGCCGCCGACCTCCAGCCGTGCCAGCAGATCGGAGACGCCGGGCACGAAGCGCCCGAGGACGAGCCCTGCGGCCATGGCGAGACCGATCCACAGCGGCAGCCACCTGTCGAGGGTGGAGAGAGGTTTCCGGTCCGTACGTGCGGGTGGATCACCGGCTCCGGCAAGAATCATCTGCTGATTCGACATGTGTCTATATTGACGCTTGTCGAATCGATTGGCAATTCGGGGGAGCGGCATTCACCTGACGTTCATTTGGAGCGCGGCTCCGTGGATCGACGCTCGCCGGAACAGGGCGAACGCATATGTTGTTCTCGGACTCTGCGCTGCGCTTCAAGCCTCAGGGGCAGGCGGGTTCGCCGGCGGCGTTCAGAATCTCCGAAGCGTCATAGGTGATCACGTCGAGTTCGCCGAATACGGTGATCTGGTCGCCCGCGGAGATGTGCCTACGGGTGTCGTCACCGCAGACCGCCCAAGTGTCCACACGGATCGTGTCCTCGCCGACACGAAGCACGAGGGAGTCTTCCCGAAGGCTCTCGACGGTGCCTTCGATTCCTCCCTGCTCGTTGCGAGGGGTATCGCTTGTGCAGCCGGAGAGGAGCAGCGGTGTGGTCAACGCGAGCGCGAGAAGAGTCGCGCCCTTGCGTCTATCGGCTTCCATGACCTGATTTTACTCGATCGGAGCTGGGGTGCGTCCGAAAAGTGCGCCCCGTGTGGCCCGAACCTCGAACCCGACGGACACGGCGACGTGTGACACGATCCGACGACGTTCGTCGAAGCTCTGGCTCCCGCCGCTGCAGCGAGGCGCGGCGAGAAGACGGCAGGTGAAGCGTCTTGCGATGAGTCATGTCCTCGTAAGGATATTGAAGTGGGCCCTGCCGGGATCGAACCGACGACATCCACGGTGTAAACGTGGCGCTCTACCAGCTGAGCTAAAGGCCCTCGCCCGCGAAACGGACTTCCCCAGCTTAGGGGAATCCGCGCCGCGAAGCTAAATCGGGAATCTCCCGCGCCTACAGCGCGGCGATCGCCTCCTTGTAGGCCCCGAAATCGCGAGCCTCGCCGGGCGAGGTCTCGAAGGAGGCCAGCACCTTGCGCCCCTCGCCCACGATCACAGTCGCGCGAGTTGCGATTCCACGCTCTTCGACGAACGCGCCGAACGCCTGCGCAACCTCGCCGTGCGGCCAGAAATCGGAGAGGATGGAGAACTCGTAATCCTCCTGCGTCGACCAGGCGCGCAGCGTGTGCACCGAGTCGACCGACACGCCGAGGAGCCGCACCTTCGAGTCGGCGAACATCGCGATGTTGTCGCGCAACTCGCACAGCTCGCCCGTGCAGATGCCCGAGAAGGCCAGCGGGAAGAACACCAGCGCGACTGGACCCTCCGAGACCAGTTCGGAGAGCGTCAGTTCCTCACCGTGCTGATCCGAAAGTGTGAAATCAGGCGCGATCGCGCCAACTTCGAGCACCATATGCATGGTCTCCTTCCGACGCCGCGCGTCATTATCAATGCGTTCTCACAGTCTATTGGGTGCCGATGCGGTGGACTGCCCGCACCCAGCATGCTCCGCTTCCAGGGAGGTGTGCGAGCGCCGAGCCTCGCGAACCGCACGGGACATCGATCCATCGCGCTGCGACACCATTTCGCCGATCGCCCGGGTCTGACAGACTGCTATCGGGGATATCGCCCGAAGCGGGAGGAACCGAGCGCAATGATCCGAAACGCACAGACCGGCAGGGACGCGATCGTGCAGACGATTGGGACGCCCGACGGCGCCTTCACCCTGATCGAAGACACCGAAGGTTCGGTCCTGGGTTCCGGCTGGACCCTTGAGCGCGAGGAAGTCGCGTCGCGCATCCACCCGACGCTGCGACCCACGCGGCTGCTCGAAGGGGAGACGCAGGCCGCAGAGGCGGTGCGCGCCTACTACGCCGATGACTTCGCAGCGGCGATGCGAGTGCCGGTGCAGCAGCACGGCACCGAACTGCAGCTGCAGGGCTGGGCGGCGCTGCGACGGATCGCGCCAGGCGATCCGCTCACCTACACCCGGTTCGCAGACGCGCTCGGAAAGCCGAACGCGGTGCGCGCTGCAGCCGGCATCTGCGCGCGAAACGCGCCGGCCCTCTTCGTGCCGTGCCACCGCGTGCTGCGCGCAGGCGGAGAGCTCGGAGGCTTCGCCTGGGGTCTCGCCACGAAGCGATCCCTGCTCGATCGCGAGGCGGGCTTGCGCCTCATCTGATAGTGCGTCTGAGCCGTACGGAGACGCTCCGGCTATCGGGCGCCGGCCGTCTCCGGAACGTCGCTGCCGGTGGCCGGCCTCCTCGCGAAGAGCAGTGCGATCGCCGCCGCGACGATCATCGCCAGCGTGGGCAGCAGCAGCGACTGAGCCATCGCCATGGCGAAGCCCTCGCGCATCGAATCGGGAAGCGCGCCCACGCTCGTGCCCTCGCCCAGAAGATCGCCCGCGGCCGACTCCTCGCCGAACCGTGCCGAGATGCGCGCCTGCATGAGCGCGGCCATGGCCGCCGACCCGAGCACCGCGCCCAC
Source organism: Leucobacter soli (assembly GCA_040392345.1). GTDB lineage: Bacteria > Actinomycetota > Actinomycetes > Actinomycetales > Microbacteriaceae > Leucobacter > Leucobacter soli_B. Next base: position 14,283 of record JBEBWI010000012.1, read on the forward strand.
CTGACGGCTCATGTTGTACACGCCCGACCCAGCGCCGGCGAAGCGCGGAGCCAGATTGAAGGTCGTGAGGGTGGCGAGCGGCCCCCACACGAATGCCTGGCCCACACCCAGAATTGCGCTCGGGATGAGCAGGAGCAGCACTGAGTTCTGCGGGGGCGCGAGGAAGAAGTAGAGCAGGAGCCCGGCGGCGACCAGCAGCAGCCCGAGGAACGGAAGTCGTCGCGGATCTTTACGATCGATGAGCAGCCCCACCGGGCGTGCCAGCGCGATCGACAGCACTGCCATCGGCACCATCATGAGCGCCGATTCGGCCGGGGTGAGACCGTGCACGAGCTGCAGATAGAACATGAACGGCAGGCTCATGCTCGTCATCGAAAAGCCGACCAGCACGATCACGACGGAACCGATCGAGAAGTTGCGATCCGCGAAGATCTGGAGGGGGATCAACGGCTCGTCTCGCTGCAGCCGCTGCCACAGCACGAACAGCGCCAAGACGACGATACCCGCGATGATCAGCCCCCACACTGAGATGGGGCCCCAGATGGCGCCCCAGGCGAAGCTCTCGCCCTCTTGAATGCCGAACACGAGCAGGAACATGCCGATACCGCTCAATGCCACGCCGATCCAGTCGAAACGGTGCGCGTGAGTGGGTAGCTTCGGCACGAATCGCAGCGTCAGCACGAACGCGACGACGCCGACCGGCACGTTGATGAAGAAGATCCATTCCCAGCCGAGACCGGTGAGGAGGAACCCGCCGAGGAGCGGGCCGACGAGCGTGGCAACCCCGGCGGTGACGCCCCAGATCGCCATCGCAGATCCGCGCTCCCGCGGCCCGAAGATCCGTGTGATCACCGCCATCGTCTGCGGCGTCATCATCGCCGCGCCGAGCCCCTGAAGCACCCGAGCTGCGACGAGCATCTCGATGTTGGCCGATAGCCCGCATGCGAGCGAGGCGAGTGTGAATGTCGAGAGGCCGAACAGGTAGAGGCGGCGCGGCCCGAATCGGTCGCCGAGCCTTCCAGTTATGAGCAGCGGCACCGCGTAGGCGAGGAGGTAGGCACTCGTCGCCCACAGCGTCGCCGTCATCGTCGTACCGAGCGCGAGCATGATCGACGGGTTCGCGACCGAGACGATCGTCGTGTCGACCAGGATCATGAAGAATCCGAGTACCAGCGTCCAGAGCGCGGCCCACGGTCGTATCGGAGGCGCGGCCCGGTTCACGCCGGAGGATGCGTCGAAATCGTCACCCGGCACCGTCTACGACTCCATCCGGGCGTTCCAGCGTTCGCCTTCCGGCGTCTCGAACGCCTCAGCCGGCACGAGCGGCTCCTCCGTCACCGCTGCCGCAGCGAACTGCGAGCGGTAGAGCCTCGCATACGCGCCGTGTGCGGCGAGCAACTGCTCGTGGTCGCCCTGTTCCACGATCGAACCGTTCTCCATGACGAGGATCACGTCGGCGTCTCGGATGGTGGACAACCGGTGCGCGATGACGAAGGACGTGCGATCGGCGCGCAATCGGTTCATCGCCTTCTGCACGAGCACCTCGGTGCGAGTGTCGACCGAGGAGGTCGCCTCATCGAGGATCAGGATGTCTGGTTCGCTGAGAAACGCGCGAGCAATCGTGAGCAGCTGTTTCTCGCCCGCCGACAGGTTCGTCGCCTCGTCGTTGATGACGGTGTCGTACCCGTCGGGTAGCGTGCGGATGAAGTGATCAGCGTAGCTCGCACGCGCGGCGGCCTCGACCTCGTCGGGCGTCGCACCCGCTCTGCCGTAGGCGATGTTGTCGCGCACGGTGCCGCCGAACAGCCACGTGTCTTGCAGCACCATGCCGATGTGCGAGCGGAGGTCGCGCCGCGGCACGGAGGCGATGTCGACGCCGTCGATCGCGATCCGCCCGCCCTGCAATTCGTAGAATCGAAGGATGAGGTTCACGAGCGTCGTCTTGCCGGCACCGGTCGGGCCGACGATCGCGATAGTGGATCCAGGATCGGCCACGAGGGAGAGGTTTTCGATGAGCGGGGCATCGGGCGAGTAGCCGAAGTCGACGTTCTCGAACGTGACCCGGCCCTCGATGCGCTCCGGGAGCGCGCCGGTACGGTCGGCGCTCTGCTCGGGAGCGTCGAGCACCTGGAACACGCGTTCGGCCGAGGCGATGCCCGACTGCAGCAGGTTCGCCATCGAGGCGAGCCCGGTGATCGGATGCGTGAACTGGCGGCTGTATTGCACGAACGCCTGAATCGCGCCGATGCCGAGTGTGCCGCTCGTGACCATGAGCCCGCCGAAGACGGCGATCACCACGTAGTTGAGGTTTCCGACGAAGAACATGACGGGCATGATGATTCCGGAGATGAACTGGGCGCCGAATGACGCCTCGTACAGTTCCTGGTTCTTCGCAGCGAAGTGAGCGCGCACCTCGCGACGGCGCCCGAACACGGTCACGAGCTCGTGGCCGGAGTAGGCCTCCTCGACCTGCGCATTCAACTCGCCCGTCGACTTCCAGGTCTTCGCGAACAGCACTTGAGAGCGCTTCCCGATGAACACGGTGAGCCCCATTGCGATGGGGATCGTCACCAGCGCCACGATGGCGAGCTGCCACGAGACCACGAACATCATGGCGACGACGCTGATCAAGGTGAAGATGTTGTTGAGGATCTGCGACAGGGTCTGCTGCAGCGTCTGCGAGATGTTGTCGACGTCATTGGTCACACGGCTGAGCAGTTCACCGCGCGGCTGCGCGTCGAAGTAGCTGAGCGGAAGCCTGATGATCTTCTCGCTGACCTGCTGGCGCATGCGGTAGACGGAGAGCTGCACCACCGAGTTGATCACGTACGCCGAGATCGCCGAGAGCAGGAAGTACCCGAGGTACACCGCCAGCGCGATCAGCAGCACGCGCCCGACCGCGACGAAATCGATGGGCACGCGGTCGCGTACGGCGGCGTCGAAGATCAGGTCGGTGGCCCGGCCCAGAATCGCGGGGCCCATCGCGCTGAGCGCGGTGCCGAGGATGGTCATGACGATCACGCCGATGATGGCGAATCGGTGCGGTCTCAGGTGGCCGATCAGCCGTCTGAGAGATGGGCCGAAGGAGATGGCCTTCTCGGTGCTTCCCGTGCCCGGCCGCATCGGCCCGCGATGCCCGTGGCCCTGGGCGGGTGGCGGCCCGTACTGCGGTCGTTCGTTCGCGGTCTGCGCCGCGGTCGCCGTGGCGGCCGGCTGCGGCTCATCGGAGCTCGAAGTCCGGTTCGATGCAAGGCTCATGCGTTCACCTCCTCGTCCTCGGGGCGGAACTGGCTGTCGACGATCTCGTCGTAGGTCGGGCAGCTCTCGAGCAACTCATCGTGCGTGCCGACGCCTGCGACGCGACCCGCATCGAGCACGACGATCTGGTCGGCGTCGCGAATCGTCGAGACGCGTTGGGCGACGGTCACCACGGTAGCGTCCGAGACCTCTCGGGCGAGGGCCGCACGGAGTGCCGCATCGGTGCTCACATCGAGCGCCGAGAAGGAGTCGTCGAAGATGTAGATCGACGGTCGTCGCACGAGCGCTCGCGCGATTGCGAGGCGCTGTCGTTGCCCGCCCGAGACGTTGCTGCCGCCCTGGGCGATCGGGGCGTCGAGGCCGTGCGGCATCCGCTCGACGAAGTCGCGCGCCTGCGCGATCTCGAGCGCGCGCCAGAGATCCGCGTCGCTCGCCTCGGGATCGCCCATGCGCAGATTGGAGGCCACCGTTCCGCTGAAGAGGTACGGGCGCTGGGGCACCAGGCCGATACGGCCCCAGAGCACGTCGGGATCGAGTTCGCGCACGTCGACGCCGTCGAGGGCGACGGATCCGGAGGTGACGTCGTAGAGGCGGGGGATCAGGTTCACGAGCGTAGTCTTGCCCGAGCCGGTGGAGCCGATGATCGCGGTCGTGGTGCCCGGATGCGCAGTGAACGAGATTCCGTCGAGCACCGGGCTCGCGGCACCAGGGTAGGTGAAGCCGACTTCGCGCATCTCGAGCACGCCGGTGCGGGTCGCAGGAACGACCGGGTTGCGCGGCGGAGCGACCGTGGAACCGGTCGTGAGCACCTCGCGGATGCGCGCGGCGGAGACGGCCGCACGCGGTGCGATCATGAGCATCATCGTCGACATCATCACGCTCATCAAGATCTGCGCGAGGTAGGCGAGATACGCGGTCAGCTGCCCGACCTCGAGATTGCCGTCGGCGATGCGGAACGCCCCGAACCACACCACGGCGACGCTCGACAGGTTCAGCACGATGAACACCGACGGGAACATCATCGCCATTCGTCGCCCTGCACGCGTCGCGGTGTCGGTGAGCTCGATGTTCGCGATATCGAAGCGCTCTGCCTCCGAAGCCTCCCGAGTGAACGCGCGGATCACGCGAAGACCGGTGATCTGTTCGCGCAGGACTCGGTTGATGGTGTCGATGCGCAGTTGAAGCGTGCCGAACAGCGGCCCCATCTGCGCGATGAGCATTCCGATGACACCGCCGAGTAAGATGACGGCCGCGAGAATGATCCAGCTGAGCCCGACGTCTTCGCGCAGTGCCATGAGAATGCCACCGATCGCGGTGAGCGGAGCGCTCACGATCATCGTGGCGGTCATGAGCACGAGCATCTGCACCTGCTGCACATCATTGGTGTTTCGCGTGATCAGCGTGGGTGCGCCGAACCGACCGACTTCCTGCGCCGAGAACTCGAGTCCGTGTTCGAAGAGGGCCTCGCGCAGATCGCGTCCGAAGCCCATCGCTGCCCGCGCTCCGAACCAGATCGCAGCGATCTGGGCGCTGATCTGGGCGAACGAGACGAGGAGCATGACGCCGCCGAGTCGCCAGATCGTGCCGGTGTTGCCGGTCGCGATACCGTCGTCGATGATGGCGGCGTTGAGGGTCGGCAGAAACAGCGACGCGATCGCCTGGGTGAGCTGGAGCAGCACCACCGCGGTCAGCTGCGGAAGGTATGGGCGCAGATACTGCGCCAGCAGTCGCATCATGCGGGTTCCTCTGCTGGTCGGGTGCCGGGCCTCGCGATGCCGTGCAGCGCCAGGCGGGCGAGGTTCTGGGCGCGGGCGAGCGGTGCGTGCTGTGCGAACGAGAAGCGCGTCGCGAACGCCAGTGCGGTGAGCAGCTGCGCCGCTTGATCGAGCGCAACATCGAGGTCGCCGCGGTAAGGTTCGAGTGCCGTCTGCACCGCTCGGGTGAGCAACTCGCGATTCTCGACGACGTGAGCAGGTGGCCCGGTGTGTCGAGGTGGAAGATGCGGGGGATGCTGCGCCCCGCCGGGCTGGTGCTGTTCATGCGAGGAGGCGACCAGGCCGAAGAGCGACTTGATGCGTGCGATCTCCTCGCTCACGATCTCGAGAATCGCGGCTGCCCGTTCGTCGAGCGTCTGCGTGTCGGAGAGCAACTGCAGGCTGGCGATCGCCGCATCCGGGCGGAGCGCCGCGTGGATGGTCTCGTGTATGAGTTCCTGCTTGGTCTCGAAGACCCGGAACAGCGTGCCTTCGGCGATGCCGCACGCCCGGGCGATCGCACGGGTGCTGATTTCCGGCCCCCGCTCGAGCAGCAGCGGAAGCGTGGCGTCGATGATCGCCTGTCGGCGCAGGTCGGAGGGGAGAGGCGTGGCTCGGCTCATGCCTCACATCATAGTGAGTAAGTGCTCACTCACTCAATGCCAGCGCGCGATCCACTGCGGCTTCGATGTGTATCAGCGCGGTCGGGAACACCGGCACGGGGCTGTCCTCCTGACGCACCAGCAGTTCGATCTCGGTGCAGCCCAGGATGATACCCTCCGCACCTGCCGCGACCAGGCGTCCGAGGATCTCCCTGAACGCATCTCGCGTTTCATCACTGATCACGCCGACCGCGAGCTCCTCGAAGATGACGCGGTGCACGAATTCCCGATCCTCGGACTGCGGTACGAGCACCTCCAGGCCGTGGCTCTCGATTCGTTCGCGGTAGAACGCCTGCTCCATGGTGAACGCCGTTCCGATCAGACCGACTCTGCGCAGGTTGTGCGACAGGACCGCTTCGGCTACCGTGTCGCCGATATGCAGCAGCGGCACAGCGGTGGCGGCTCGCACCTGCTCGTAGAGCAGATGCATCGTGTTCGTGCAGATCAGGATCATGTCTGCGCCCGCGCGCTCGAGCCCTCTGGCTTCGCGCGCCAGGAGCGCGGCCGCCTCATCCCAGCTCGCGGTCTGCTGCAGTTCGGAGATCTCCTGGAAATTGAGCGAGGTCATGGCGATCTTCGCGGAGTTGAGCCCGCCCAGGCGTTCCCGAACGAGCTGGTTCGCCTCCCGATAGTAGATGGCGGTCGACTCCCAGCTCATTCCACCGATCAATCCGATCGTTTGCATGGCGTTCTCCTTCCGGCATCGTGACGCCCACTCCCATGCTGGGCCGGAGGGAAGCGGTGCACAACACCAGACTGAGAAGGTCTGAAGTAATCTGCGCTTATGGGTAGTTGATATTAAATAACAAAAACGAATGAAATCGATGCATCCTCATCATCTCGCCGAGGGATCAGACGCTCGACCCCGGAGCGACCGTCGGAGACCGCGGTGCGTCTTCGAATGCTCCGCGTGGCACGAAGAAGAGCAGGGCCGCGGCGACGAGCGCGGTGACGCCGCAGATCGTCCAGACCGTGAAGTAGCCGACGAGCGAACCTGCCGTGCCCTCGACCGCGGCCCCCGTCGCACCCTGCATGAGGGCGATGCCGAACACGGCTGATGCAACGGCGCCGCCGACCGTCTTCACCGAGTTGGTGAGCCCGGTCGCCACACCCGTCTGCGTCGATGGCGCGGCGGCTGCGGCTGCGGCCGGCAGGGCTGCGACGAGCGCGCCCGATCCGAGACCCGCGATCATCATGTTCGTGATGAGCTGCACGTAGGTGTCGTGGAAGGGGAGGAACATCAGGTAGCCGATGCCGACGAGCGCGGCGGCGCCGATGAGAGTGACGCGCGGGCTGACCCAGCGTGCGAACTTCGGGAACAGCAGCGCGCCCGTGATCATGCCGATGAGGTAGAGCCCGATGATGAGCGAGGTCGCGAAGCCGCTCGTGCCGAGCCCGTACCCGTAGACCGCGGGGTCGGTGCGGGCGAAGGTGGAGAGCGGGGCTTGCGCGCCGAGCACGCTCACACCGAACAGGCCTGCCGTGAGGAACACGGGGGCGAGCGCGGGAGATCGGAACATGCGCACATCGATCAGCGGGTCAGGGTGCCGCAGCTCGTAGAGCGCGAACGGCACCACGAGTGCGGGCCCGAGCAGCACGACGCCCCACGCGAGTGGATCGGCGGGCCCGTTCAGGCGCAGCAGGCTGAGCCCGCCCGTGAATGCGATGAGGGCGAGCGAGATGAGCGTGAGACCGACCAGGTCGAGTTTGCCGCCGGTGGTCTCGAGCGATTCCTTCACCCCGAACTGAATCACGAAGAAGCATGCCACGACGCAGAGCGCAGGGATGAGCAGCACGGTGCTCAGCGGTAGTGTGTCGATCAGCTGGCCGCCGACGAGGGCACCCGTGATGGCCCCGATCTCGAGTGCTGCGACGAGCATGCCTGCTGCTCGCGCAGTGAGCAACGATCCACCCTCTCGACCCCGTGTGCGAGACCAGATGAGCGCGATCTCGAGCGGCAACCACACCACGTAGAAGCCCTGCAGCGCCCAGGCGATGAGGAACACGGTGAAGTTGTCGGTGAAGGGCAGCGCGAGCGATGCGATCGCGGTGAGCGCGGTCGACCACAGCAGCATGCGCTTGTGTCCGAACATGTCGCCGAGCTTCGCGAACGCCGGCACCACGAGCGCCGAGAGCATCAGCTGGGTGCCCTCGAGCCAGTTCACGTCGGCATCGTGAATGCCGAGATGCCTGGCGATGTCGGTGAGCATCGGAGTGTAGTACCCCTGCAGCACGCCGCTCGTGAACTCGACGAACGCGAGGAAGCCGACGACGCCCGCGAGCGGGCCGAGCCGCACCTGCGCGCGTCTGCCCTCGGCGGCGGTCGTGGCCGCGCCGGTCGACCGGGTCTTGTCGCTCACTCGGGTACTCCTTCGATCAGGGCGCGATAGAAACGCTCGCCGCGCTCGAGCTCAGCTACCTCGACGCGCTCATCGACGCCGTGCACGGTGGCGCGCAGCTCGGCGTTCATCATGAGCGGTGCGAAGCGGTAGGTGTGGGGGCAGTACCGATGGAAGTAGCGGGAATCGGTGGCGGCCATCGTCACATAGGGAACGGTGATCGCCGCAGGGTGCGACGCGCGCACCGCCGCAGTGATCAACTCGAACTGGGGCCCCTCGGCCGGGGACTCGGGCGAAGCATCGTTGCCTTCGAGTACCTCGACCTCGATCAATCGGTCGCCGATGCGGCGACGCAGCCGAGCTGCGGCACCCTCGACGGTCTCGCCGAGTGCGAGCCGCAGGTTCACCGTCGCGCTCGCCTGCGAGGGCAGCACATTGTTCGCGGTGCCGCCGGTGAGACGCGTCGGCGCGATGGTCGTGCGCACCAGTGCGGCGGCTTCGCCGCCGAGCGCTGCGAACACACGTGCATTGAGCCACGGCCAGGCCGAGAGCAGACGGTAGAGCGGTCGCCCGATGCCGCGGCTGCGCGGTGCGAAGAGGCCGAGCATGCGCGGAATCGCGCGTGGGGCACGTGCGGTGAACGTCGATGGAGTGAGCCGATTCACCGCGCGGGCCACCCGACCGACCGCCGTGAGCGGTGGCGGTACCGACGCGTGGCCGCCGTCACCCCGCGCACTGATGCGTACGGTGGCGATGCCCTTCTCTCCCACGCCGACCATCGCTGCGGTGCCCTGCACGAGAGGGAGCGGCGCATCGGTGACAGCGCCTCCTTCATCGAGCACCAGCCAGGGCGCGACACCGCGTTCATGCAGCGTCTCGGCGATCTCGCGCGCCGCAGTACCGAAGTTCTCCTCGTTGCCGCCGAAGGAGAGGTAGATGTCGCGCACCGGAACATGACCGGCCGCGAGCAGGTTCTCCACGGCTTCGAGCACCACGAGCAACGGCCCCTTGTCGTCGAGCGCGCCACGACCGTAGACGAAGCCATGAGAGATGCGACCTTCGAACGGGGGAAAGCTCCAATCGTCGCTCTCATCGACGGGCACGACATCGTAGTGGGCCATGAGCACGAGGGGCGAAAGCCCCGGGTTCTCGCTTCGCCAGCGGAAGAGCAGCCCGAAATCCGTGACGCGCTCGCGACTGAGCCGCTCATGCACGAGCGGGTAGAGCTCCGCCAGCAACTCGACGAAGGACTCGAACGGTGCCGTGCCACGGTCCTCGAGTTCGGCGGACACCGTCGGCAATTGAATCATTCTGGAGAGTCGCTCCGCCGCACCATCGCGGGCGACGACCTGGGTCGCTGCAGCCATGCGTAAATCGTAGTGCCCGGCAGGGCGGTGCGACAGGCGGATGGCGGAGTCGACAGCCCGGGCGCCCACTTCGGAGCGATCACTGTGCGCGAACGCTGAAACGGGCTCGCCGGATGGAAGATGCTCCGAGCGTGACGCCCGGCTAGCCGCCGATGACTGCGACGAGGCGACCCTCGACCTCACCCCGGTGCAGACGTTCGACGCCCTCGCCGATCTCGTCGAAACCGATCTCGGTGAGTTTCGGATCGAGTTCGCCGCCTGCCATGTAGGCGTAGATGCCGGCGATGTCCTCCTTGGTGCCGCCGTTCGAACCGCGCAGCCTGCACTGGTTCAGGATCAACGACTTGGTGTCGATCGTGGCCTCCAACTTGCCCATTCCCACGAGCACGACGGTGCCGTCTCGGCGGATCACCTCGACCGCGTCGGCGGTCGTGACGCCGAAGCCGGCGAAATCGATGATCACGTCGAACTGCACGTCGCCGAAATCCTTGATCGACTTCTCGACCCGCGTCACGCCGTTCGCCCTCGCGAGATCCCAGACCTTCTCATTGAGTTCGGCGACATAGACCGTCGCGCCGGCGAGCACGGCGACGCGGGCCCCGATCTGGCCGAGGCCGCCGAAGCCGATGATGCCGACCGCGTCGCCGGCCTTCACGCCGCCATTGCTGATCACCGCGGCGTGCGCGGTCATGCCGGCGTCGGTCGCGGCGGCCCCCTGAGCGTACGAGAGTCCATCGGGCATCGGAACGAGCGCCTGCGCATCGACGACCATCTGCTCGGCGAACCCGCCGTCGAACGCGTAACCGGGAGCGCCTGCCGGCGTGGTGGGGCAGACGCCGACGCGATCGCCGATCTGGAACCCGGTGACGCCTTCGCCGATCCCGATGATCTCGCCGGCGTTCTCGTGCCCGATCGTGATCGGACGCTTGGCCAGCAGCGAGAGCCAGCCCTCATCGTTCAGAAGCCCCGCATCGGAGTGGCAGATGCCGGCTGCTCGCATGCTGAGCAGCACCTGTCCGGGCCCGGCGACGGGCGCCGCGACCTCGGTGACGACCAGGGGCTCATGGGTGTTCGTGAACTGCCATGCCTTCATGTCTCTACTTCTTTCTCGTGAGGGGGACTCGTGCCTCGTGTCACGCTGCGTGCTGACGAGTCCGGGCTTTGCTGGTCCTGCTCCGAGCCATGCGCGATCCGGTCAACCGCTACTCCGCAGCGACCCACTGCGGCAGCAGCGAGATGAGCTGGTCGAGCAGCATCTCCGGCGGGGACGGCTCGTCGCTCAGCAACCACTCGGTGAGCGCCTCGAGCACGCCGCCGGCGATATACGTCGAAGCCGTCTGCAGATCGAGTCCGCTGGGCGCGGTGGCGCTCAGCGCGGGAACCGCGCCGGCGGCCATGATGCGACGGATCTCGCGTCGCGCATCGCTGGACACGCCGGCGCTGAGCACCGCCCGATACAGGCCGGGGTGAGAGCGCAGTTCATCGAGCAGGATGCCCAGTGCGGCGCGGGTCGCGACACGCCCGGAGTCGGTGCTGCGCAGCTCGGCATCGAGCTGCGCGATCCGCTCGTAGAGCTCGGAGATCAGCTGCACGGCGACATCGCCGATATCGCGGAACTGCGAGTAGAAGCTGCTGCGCGCGATCCGAGCCTCTGAGACGATAGCGGCGACTGTCAGGTCTTCGGAGTGCGCGCCGATCCGTTCGATCGCGGCGAGGATCGCGGCTCGCGTACGAGCCGGCCGCGGGTCTTCCGCTCGCTGCTCGTGGTCATGATGCGCGCTGCACATCCCGCGAGCATACCAAATTTTTCAGACAACTGTGCAAAATATTCGAACCGACACCCTTTTTCGAACCGACACCCTTTCAGGAACCGAAGGACTCGATCCACTCGATCAGCTGCGGCAAGTACTCTTCAGCGACACCCGCCGCTCCGAAGATGAAGAGCACGAGGGAGACGATCGGCATGATGATCGCGAAGGCGACCGTGAAGTACCCCGTGACGAGTCCGGCGAGGGCGAGCCCTGCACCCTCGCCCCCGAGTTCCCCGGCACGACGCCTGCCGACGTGCCCCGTGATCACAGCGGGAATGGCGATGATGATCGCGACGACGCTGAACACGATGCCGATGAACGGGAGCCACCGCCAGAACACGGTCGCGACCGCGCAGATGCCGAGCACCAGCGACGCCGTCGCGACCGGGTTCGCGGGTCGAACCCAGGTCTGCGGCGGTTCATAGGCCATCTCGTCTCAGCCCTCCATTAGACGCGACCGCACGAGGAAGCGCTTGCCCTCGGGCGCCTCGACCGAGAAGCCCGAACCTCTGCCGGGCACCACGTCGATGGTGAGGAAGGTGTGCTTCCAGTACTCGAACTGCTCGGCGGACATGAAGAACGGAATGCGCCGCGGCTCACTCGATGCTGCTGCCGGCTCCGTCGGTTCCTCGGTTCCCCGACCGATATCGACAGTACCGAGCTGCACATCGGCCGCACCGGTCTTGAAATCGCCGAGCGGGAAGCACATGGGCGAGCTGCCATCGCAGCATCCGCCCGACTGGTGAAACATCAACGGCCCGTGCTTTCTCCACAGCAGATCGAGCAGCTCCACGGCCTCGGCGGTGAACGCGAGTCTCGGCTCGTTCTCGCCTTCGATCGCGGGTTCGGCGAGTATCTCGCCAGGGTTCGACACAGGCGTGCTCGAAACAGACATGTTCGACCTCCGAAATGGCGGAACGGGTGGTTCCCTGATTATCTCTGAGAACCACCCGCCGATCCACCGCCTTGCGAGTGTTTAGAAGAAGCCCAGCTTGTTCTCGCTGTAGCTGACCAGCAGGTTCTTCGTCTGCTGGTAGTGGTCGAGCATCATCAGGTGGGTTTCACGCCCGATACCGCTCGACTTGTACCCGCCGAACGCGGCGTGCGCCGGGTAGGAATGGTAGTTGTTCACCCAGACGCGACCCGCCTGTATGTCCCGCCCTGCGCGGTAGGCGACATTACCGTTGCGACTCCACACACCGGCGCCCAGACCGTAAAGAGTGTCGTTCGCGATGCTCAGCGCGTCGTCGTAGTCGCTGAACGTCGTGACCGAGACCACCGGGCCGAAGATCTCCTCTTGGAAGATGCGCATCGAGTTGTTGCCGCGGAAGATCGTCGGCTGCACGTAGTAGCCGTCGGCGAACTCGCCGCCGAGGTCGGCGCGGCCGCCGCCGGTCAGCACCTCCGCACCCTCCTGTTCGCCGATATCGAGGTAGGAGAGGATCTTCTCGAGCTGATCGTTCGACGCCTGCGCACCCATCATGGTGTCGGTGTCGAGCGGGTTGCCCTGCACGATGCGTTCGGTGCGCGCCACCACGTCGTCGAGGAACCGGTCGGCGATCGAGTCCTGAATGAGAGCACGCGAGGGGCAGGTGCAGACCTCGCCCTGATTCAGCGCGAACATGGTGAAGCCCTCCTGCGCCTTGTCGTAGAAGGCGTCGTCCTGATCGGCGACGTCGGCGAAGAAGATGTTCGGGCTCTTCCCGCCGAGCTCGAGCGTCACGGGAATCAGGTTCTCGGACGCGTACTGCATGATGAGACGACCGGTCGTGGTCTCGCCGGTGAAGGCGATCTTCCTGATCCGCTTGTTCGATGCGAGCGGCTTGCCGGCCTCGAGGCCGAAGCCGTTGACAACGTTCAGCACACCGGGCGGCAGCAGGTCGCCGACCAGGTCGAGCAGCACCATGATGGAGGCAGGTGTCTGCTCGGCGGGCTTCAGCACGACGGCGTTCCCGGCGGCGAGCGCGGGCGCCAGCTTCCAGGTGGCCATGAGCAGCGGGAAGTTCCAGGGGATGATCTGCCCGACGACGCCGAGCGGCTCGTGGTAGTGGTAGGCGGTCGTGTCGTCGTCGATCTGAGACAGACGCCCCTCCTGCGCGCGAATCGCCCCGGCGTAGTAGCGATAGTGGTCGATCGCGAGCGGCAGGTCGGCGTTCAGCGTTTCGCGCACGGCCTTGCCGTTGTCCCAGGTCTCGGCGACGGCGAGCATTTCGAGGTTCTGCTCCATGCGGTCTGCGATCTTGTTCAGAATGTTGGCGCGCTCCGCCGGGCTCGTCTTGCCCCAGGCGGGTGCAGCCGCGTGTGCGGCGTCGAGCGCCGCCTCGATGTCCTCCGCGGTTCCTCTGCCGACCTCGCAGAACACCTTGCCGGTGACCGGCGTGACGTTCTCGAAGTACTGGCCGAGCTTGGGCGCGACCCACTCGCCGCCGATGTAGTGCTCGTACCGGCTGCGGAAGGCGACTTTCGATCCCGGCGTGCCCGGGGCTGCATAGACAGTCATAATGTTGACTCCTCGACTTCGTTGTCTTGAGGCCACCTCATCGGGGCCTGCCTGCAGCGTAAGCCGCGCAACGTTGCAGTGACGTTGCAGCCGTGTAGCTGTGGTGGTCGTGATAGTTCAGCCGGGCCTCTGCGACTCTTCCGACGCGGCTCCGCTGTGCTCAGCGGTGTGTTCAGCGGGGTGGATCGGCGAGCTGCTCGAGCCGGCTGACCACATGCGCCCGTTTCGGCGATCGCGGGGGCAACTCCCGTAACAAGGCCCACCAGACCTCGGCGTCGTGCCTGCCGTGCTCGCTTCTGGCATAGGCGTCGAGTACGCCGACCGAGCCGCTCGAGATGATGCCCTCGCGCAGCGCCCCGGCGACCTCTGTGCGAATCTCCTCGATGCCCGGCGCGCACGAGTCGGGCAGCACCTCTCCCGCCGAGATGTCGAGCGCCTGGCGGTGGGCGCCGCGGCGCACGAGCTCGAGCACTCGTGCAGCATCGACCTCGACTGGGCGAGAGAGCCGGTAGGGTTTCGAACTCAGTTCGAGCGGCGTGCCCCGGCACGACCCGGCCGCCGAATGCAGCGCGAGTTGCTGCCGCAATCGCACCAGTTCTGCGCGAAGCGTCCCCTCTGCCCGCGCATCGCCGTAGACGAGTTCGGCGAGCCTACGACTCCCGAGCCCCTGGGGGTGCCAGGCGAGCACGCAGAGGATCTCGGCGTGACGCAGGGTGAGCGCGGGGGAGTCGGGCGCGCCCTCCACTACGAGCCGGTGCGGGCCTGTACCGAGCACCCGGAGCTGGGGCGGGGTCAGAGCTGACGACTGCGTCGACGGGGGTCTCGTCTGCAGTGCCGAGTGCGCGGTCGAAGGGGCGACGGCGGCCTGCGCAGACGGGCCCGCCGCCCGCCGCACCGATTGATCCGTTGGCCTCCGCTCATCGAGTGCGGCGCGCAGCGCCTGAAGCCGCAGCTCGGTTTCGAGCACGGTGACCGCCGCCTCGATCAGGGGCAGCGTCTGCGGCGCCACGGCGTCGTCTCCGCCGGTGATGTCGATGACCCCGAGCAGTTCACCCGAGATCGGGTCGTGCACCGGCGCCGCCGTGCAGCTCCAGCGGTGCACATTGCGGTTGAAGTGCTCGGCGCCCATCACCTGCACGGCATGGTCGAGCGCGAGCGCAGTGCCCGGAGCACTCGTGCCGACCGCGGCCTCCGACCAGACGGCCCCCGTGGTGAACCCCATGCTCTCGGCCTCGGCCCGCAACACGGCATCCCCTTCGACCCAGAGCAATCGCCCGCTGCGGTCACCGACCGCGACAAGGAGTCCGGCATCTTCGGCGTCCTCGATCAGCAGACGCCGGAGCACCGGCAGGAGTCGCTCGAGCGGGTGCTCCGCGCGGAGCAGCCGGAGTTCCGTCTCGCCGGGGAGGCGCTGATCGGGAACACGGTCGGGGTCGAGACGCGTGATGGAACGCGCCCAGGAATCGAGCACGATCTTTCGCATCGGCGAAAGCCCTGGGTTTCGGTCGAGGCGGCCTGTCATCCGAAGCGCGGGAAGCGAGGCTTCAACAGCACCGCTGAGCAGCAATTCGTGCGCACGCGCGACTGTGCGCTTCCGTTCTTCCACGGATGTGCCCCGACGGACTGCCGCCCAGGGATTCTCGCGCATACGCCACCTCGTCGTGTGCTGCTCCTCCCGCGCGTGATCGCGGGGGCTTCTCATTCTATGCGTAGAAGCCGAAATGCGCAGAGGTCAGTGAACGCGCACGAGGGCATACGCAGAAGATCCCCGAAGCCGAGGCCTCGGAGATCTTCGCGCGCTGCCGTTCAGTGCGTACGTCAGCCGCGGGTGACGATGGTGGTGCGCGGCAGCGCCTGCAGCACACCATGACTCACCGAGCCGAGCAGCAGGCGGGAGATGCCTCCCCGCCCGCGGCTTCCGACGACGATGAGATCCGCATCTTCGGCGGCCTGCAGCAGCGCGGTGACCGGGGGTGCCTGCACGATGCGGCGCTCGACCTGGAGATCGGGATAGCGGCTTGCGAGACCCGCAGTGCCGATCGCGATCGCCTCTTCCGCGGCGGAGCGCTGCGATTCGACGAGCTCTTCACTCCAGAGGTACTCGAGCCCCGGTGTCAGCGGCGGCATCCATGCGTAAACCGCGATGAGCGGGACGCCGCGGAATGACGCCTCCTCTGCGGCGAACGCGATGGCTTTCTTCGACGCCTCGGAACCGTCGACGCCGACCACCACGCCAGGTTTCGGAGCACCATCGGTCTGCAGCGGAATGACCGCGACCGGGCAGTGCGCGACAGCGGCGATCTTCACCGCACGGGTGCCGAAGAACGAACCCGCGAACTTGCTGCCCGTGTGGGCGCCGAGGATCACGAGATCCGCGCGCTTCGAGGCCTCTTCGACCTCCGCGATCGGATGGCCGACGACCGCGGTACCGGTGATCGTGCCCGAGAACCCCGCAGCCTGCGCGTATGCGCGCTCGGCCTCGAGCATCTGCTCGGAGGCCTGCTGCGCCTCGGAGAGGAACGCGACGCTCTCGGAGAGGAAGGAGTCGTCGGCCACATGCAGCAACTCCACGCTTGCGCCGGTCTGGGCCGCGCGAGCGAGGCCCCAGTCGAGTGCGACACGGCTCTGATCCGAACCGTCGACGCCGATGATGTACTTCTCTGCCATGAGCGGGCCCTTCTGTTGTTGGGTGATTCTCGAAGGCCGGCCGGCACCGAGGCACCGACCGGCCAGACCGCTTTATCCTGCGAGCTGCGGCAGGTGAGCCGGGTGGTTGCCCGCGAGCTGCTCGATGATGCGCACCACCTGGCAGCTGTAACCGTACTCGTTGTCGTACCAGACGTAGAGCACAGCGCTCGAGCCGGTCACGATGGTCGCCAGTCCGTCGACGATGCCTGCCCGGTTCGAGCCGACGAAATCGGTGGAGACGATCTCGGGCGATTCCACGTAGTCGATCTGCGTGCGCAGCGCGCCGGTGAGCGAGACCTGCTCGAGGAACGCGTTCAATTCGTCCCGGGTGGTCTTGCGCTCGAGCTGCAGGTTCAGTACCGCCATCGAGACATCCGGAGTGGGAACGCGAATCGCGTTGCCGGTGAGCTTGCCCTCGAACTCGGGAAGCGCCTTGGCGACGGCCTTGGCGGCGCCGGTCTCGGTGAGCACCATGTTCAGCGCGGCGGAACGGCCGCGGCGGTCGCCCTTGTGGAAGTTGTCGATCAGGTTCTGATCGTTCGTGTAGGAGTGCACCGTCTCGACATGCCCGTGCTGCACGCCGAACTCGTCGTTGATGACCTTGAGCACCGGGGTGATCGCGTTCGTGGTGCACGAGGCCGCCGAGAGGATCGAGTCGGCATCGGTGATGTCGGCGCTGTTGACGCCGTAGACGATGTTCTTGAGGTCGCCCTTGCCAGGTGCGGTGAGCAGCACTCGCGCGATGCCGGTGTTCTGCAAGTGCTTGCCGAGGCCGTCCGCGTCGCGCCACTTGCCCGTGTTGTCGACGAGGATCGCGTTCTCGATACCGTACTGGGTGTAGTCGACGCTCGCTGGGTCGTCGGAGTAGATGACCTGGATGCGCACCCCGTTCGCGAGAATCGCGCTCTCCTCCTCGAGCACCTTGATCGTGCCGTTGAAGGGGCCGTGCACCGAATCCCGGCGCAGCAGGTTCGCACGCTTCACGAGGTCGTTCTCGGCGCCCTTGCGCACGACGATCGCGCGCAGGTTGAGGCCGCGGCCGCTGCCGGAGTGATCGATGATAATGCGGGCGAGCAGCCGGCCGATGCGGCCGAAGCCGTAGAGCACCACGTCGGTTCCGGTCGCGGGCTGAGCGCCGATGGCCGGGGCGAGCTGCTCGCGCAGGTAGGACTCGAGATCGTCGCCCGCAGCGGCACGGAAGCCGTTCGCGAGCACCGCGAGATCGACGGAGACCGGCCCAGGCTGGATCGCCGACAGGGCCTCCACGACGGCCGAGGTCTCGGCGAGGGGAAGCTCGACATCATCGATCTTCCGGGCGAAGCTGTGCGCACGAATGATGTCGATCGCCGAACGGCCGACCAGCGAGCGGCCGTGCACCGACATGACGACATCGCGGTCGCGGTACAGCTGCCCGATCAGCGGGATCATACGCTCCGCGAGCTCCTGCTTGGCTTTCCACGCCTCGAGATGAGCGTTAGCACGCTGAATCATATGAACGTTCGGTTCCTTCCGAGAGGGGGTGACGCGGCCTGCCCGCCGCTTGACTGTCGAGTCCCCTCATTATCCCATGCTGCCGCTGATCGCGCGCCCTCAGCGGGCATTCTCCGCAGAGGCCCACATGCGCAAGCAGCATCCCATGACGTTGTGTGACGACCGGACTTTCGAACCCGCCGCCGGTCGGCGAGCATGGAGAGCGCATCGCCGCGAGCCCCCGAACGGGTTCGCGGCATTATTTTTCCTCCGAAGACACCAAGGAATCGAACAATGGCATTCACCAAGCGCGGCGTGCTCGCCGCTTCTCTCACCGCGGTGGCGCTCGCAGCCTCCGCCGCCCTCGCAGCCTGCGCGCCGACCGCCGATGACTCATCGGATTCCGACGGCACCGCATCCGAGACGGTCAAGCTCGGCGTCGTCGGTGCCAGCGACCCCTACTGGGAGGTATTCGTCGACGCAGCCGCCGAGGAAGGCATCGAGGTCGAACTCGTCGACTTCTCCGACTACAACCTGCCGAACCCGGCGCTGACCGCCGGCGAGCTCGATCTCAATCAGTTCCAGCACATCATCTACCTGGCGCAGCACAACAACGCCACCGGGGATGATCTGCAGCCCATCGGTGCTACCGCCATCTACCCGCTGGGCCTCTACTCGACCCAGTACGACAGCGTCGACAGCATTCCCGAAGGCGCCACGGTCGCGATTCCCTCGGACGAGACGAACCGCGCACGCGCCCTGCTCGTGCTGCAATCGGCGGGCCTCGTCGTGCTCGAAGGCGGCGGATCGGTAGTAGCCGGGCCCGACGCGATCATCGAGGGCGAGTCACGGGTGAAGGTTCAGGAACTCGATGCCGCCCTGACCGCGACTTCGCTCAACGACGTCGCAGCGGCAGTCATCAACAACGATTTCGTGCCCGATGCCGGGCTCGACTTCTCGGACGCGATCGCGCAGGACGACCCGTCCGATCCCGCCGCGTTCCCCTACATCAACATCTTCGTCGCGCGTGCGGCCGATGCCGACAATCCGACCTACCTCAAGCTGGTGCAGATCTACCAGACCACTCAGGCGGTGCTCGACGGGGTGCAGGAGACCTCGGGGGGAACGGCGCAGTTCGTCAAGACCCCCGCATCCGAGCTGCAGGCAAGCCTCGCGCAGGTGCAGCAGGACATCGCGAAGTAGACCCGCAGAGAACACGCGCCGGCCGGGTGCCGCTTGACCAGTTCAGGGCACCCGGCCGTCGCGCGTTGAACCGCGACGGAGAGGAAAGAGGCCGCAGGAACATGACGAGAGTGTTAATCGAAGGGGTGTCGAAGCGATACCCCGGCCGCGGTCGCGGCGCGAGCGACATCGTCGCCGTGGACGACGTCTCGATCTCGGTCGAATCGGGGGAGATCCACGCCATCATCGGCTATTCGGGGGCGGGCAAGAGTACGGTGCTTCGTCTGATCAACGGTCTCGAACGCGCATCATCGGGACACATCACGGTCGGTGATGACCGTATCACCGAGCTCGGTGAACGGGACCTGCGCGCGGTGCGCACCGGTATCGGCATGATCTTCCAGCACTTCAACCTCTTCCGCTCCAAGACGGTCGCCGACAACATCGCCTACCCGCTGACCATCGCCCGGGTACCTGCCGCGGAGCGTACGCGTCGCGTCGCCGAGCTGCTCTCGTTCGTCGGGCTCCAGGACAAGGCCAAGACCTACCCCGAGCAGCTCTCGGGAGGGCAGAAGCAGCGCGTCGGCATTGCGCGAGCACTGGCCACCAGCCCGGGGGTGCTACTCGCAGATGAGGCGACGAGCGCACTCGATCCCGAGACTTCGAAGGAAGTGCTCGCCCTGCTGCGCCGCGTGAATCGCGAGCTCGGCATCACGATCGTGCTCATCACTCACGAGATGGAGGTGGTGCGCGAGCTGGCCCAACGGGTCACCGTGATGGACGCCGGGAGGGCGGTGGAGCAAGGA
Source organism: Leucobacter soli (assembly GCA_040392345.1). Taxonomy (GTDB): domain Bacteria; phylum Actinomycetota; class Actinomycetes; order Actinomycetales; family Microbacteriaceae; genus Leucobacter; species Leucobacter soli_B. The sequence continues at coordinate 34,120 of JBEBWI010000012.1, forward strand.
GATGTGTTCGATGTCTTCGCACACCCGCAGAGCGTCACCGCGCGGCGCTTCGTCGCGACCTCACTGCCCGTCTCGCCGGGCCCCGATCACCTGGCCGAGTTGCGGGAGCGTCACCCGGGGTTGCTCGTGAGCGTCGCCATCGAAGACGGAGGCGTGGATCAGCAGCGAGTCTTCCAGACGCTCGCCGAGCACGGTGTCGCCGTCAGCATCGTGCACGGCGGGGTGGCCGAAGTGGGGGGTCGGGTGATCGGTCGGGTCACGCTGGAACTCGCTGGTGAGATGGGGCGTGTCGAGGGCGCGGTCGCGGCGCTCGCACACGAGACCCAGCTGGAGGTGCTGCGCTGATGGAAGATCTCTTCGCGATCTCGGACAAGTTCCTCCTCGCAACGGGGGAGACGCTCCTCTACGTGGCCGTCGCGATGCTCATCGGCGGCTTGTTCGGGCTCGTCATCGGCGTCGCACTCGTGGCCTCCCGTCAGGGCGGCATCCTGCAGAATCGGCCGACCTACTGGGTGCTCAACCTGCTCGTCAACTTCTTCAGGCCGATCCCGTTCCTGATTCTGATGGTCGCGTTGCAGCCGCTCGCGCGCATCGTCGTCGGAACCGGCATTCAAGACCCGGCCTTCATGTTCGTGCTCGCCTTCGCCGCGACCTTCGGAGTCGCGCGGCTCGTCGAACAGAACCTGCTCACTGTCGAACCCGGCGTGATCGAGGCGGCGAGATCGATGGGCGCCGCCCCGCTGCGCATCATTCTGACCGTGCTGATCCCCGAAGGCCTCGGACCGTTGATCCTCGGGTACACCTTCGCTTTCATCGCAGTGGTCGACATGTCGGCATTAGCGGGCATCATCGGCGCCGGCGGCCTCGGCAATCTCGCGCTGCAGTACGGCTTCCGGCAGTTCAATCCCTTCATCACCTGGGGCGCGGTACTGCTCATGATCGCGATCGTGCAGCTCGCCCAGGCGTTGGGCAACGTGCTGGCGCGCAGAGTGCTTCGCCGCTGACGGGGCTGTGCCGCCCGGGCACGGCTACCCTCGAGTCATGACCGATTACACACTCGCCGACCTCCGCCGGGCAGCCGAGGCGCTCTGGCCCGCGCACACCGCCGAGCCCTGGGATCGCGTCGGGGTCGTCACCGGACGCGACGACGGACCTCTGCGCCGAGTACTGCTGGCGGTCGACGCCGTGCGATCCACTGTCGAAGAGGCGGTCGCGTGGAACGCCGACGCGCTGCTCACGCACCACCCGCTACTCCTGCGCGGGGTGCACACGATCGCCGAGGACACCGCCAAGGGCGCCCTGCTCGCAATGCTGCTGCGCGCAGACTGCGCCCTGATCGCGGCGCATACGAATGCCGACGCACCCGAAGGCGGGGTCTCAGACGTGCTCGCCGCGCGCCTGGGCCTCGTCGACACCGTTCCGCTGGAGCCGGGGGCCGATCCCGCGTCGGGCATCGGGAGGGCCGGTCTGCTTCGCGAGCCCGTGACGCTGCGCGAGTTCGCCGAGCGGATCGCGGCGGAGCTTCCCGAGACGGTGAGCGGCGTGCGAGTGGCCGGTTCTCCCGGTCGCCTGATCTCGAGCGTCGCACTGTGCGGGGGTGCCGGCGACAGCCTGCTCGACCACCCGCTCGTGCGGGCGGCGGACGTGTACGTGACGAGCGACCTCAGGCACCACCCGGCGCAGGAATCGCTGGAGCAGTCGGCGGTCGCAGGTGGCCCGGCGCTCATCGACGTCGCGCACTGGGCAAGCGAGTCGCTCTGGTTGAACGAGGCATCGCGTCGCATCGCCGCACAGCTTCCCGGCCTCGAGATCCGTGTCAGCGAGCACCGTACCGACCCCTGGACCTTCGCAGTAAGGTAGAGCCATGAAGGCCAGCCCCCGCCAGCAATTGCTCCTCCTCGACCTGCAGGATCACGACAATGCGGTCGCCCGGCTGCGCCGTCGCCGTTCCCAGCTCCCCGAACGCAAGCAGCTCGCTGCGCTGCAGGGCGAGCTCTCCGAGGCGAAGACCGAGTACATGTCGGTGCAGCGCGAGCTCGACTCGCAGAGCGCCGACATCGCGCGGCTCGAGAACGATATCGAGACGGTCAGGCAACGGCGCGAGCGCGACACGCAGCTCCTGGCGACGAGCACCTCTTCGAAGGAGGCCGTCGCGCTGCAGGGCGAGCTGGACGCACTGGCGCGGCGTCAGAACGAGCTCGAGGAGCGCGAGTTGGAGCTCATGGAGGCGAACGAGGCCACCCAGGAGCGCTTCGCCGCGGCCGCGGAGGTTCTTGCCGGCGTCGACGAGCGGCGCGCGGAGTACACGGCGAACATCCTCGAGGTCGAGCGGGAGATCGACGCGGAGATCGCCGCCACCGTCGAAGAGCGGGCCGGTCTCGCCGCAGAGGTGCAGCGCGACGTGCTCGCCCTCTACGAACGCCTGCGCGAGCGAGGCGGCATCGGTGCGGCGCGGCTGCGCGGCAACGTCTCCGAGGGCAGCAACATGGCGCTCGCTCCGGCGGAACTCAGCGGAATCAGAGAAGCACCGGCAGATGAGATCGTGTTCTGCCCGGGAAGCGGAGCGATTCTCGTGCGGATCGAGGAGGAGACTCGGTAGCCGGATCGAACGGGCGACGCGGGCGCGGTCGAACACGCCCGCGCGCATCGCGGTAGAATCGTATCTGGAATGGGTCGGTGAGACGATCGCGTCGCAGGAGACTGCGCCGAGGAACGTCCGGGCTCCGCAGGGGAGAACGGTGGGTAACGCCCACCCGGGG